>CAYMJW010000217.1:0-3648 GCA_964390455.1 uncultured Methyloceanibacter sp.
TTCGAGATGGAAGACGTGCAGCTCAGCTTCGCCGAGGAGGCTTTGCGCACGATCTCGAAAAAGGCGATCGACCGCAAAACCGGCGCCCGCGGGCTGCGCTCGATCATGGAGGGCATCCTGCTCGACACCATGTTCGAGCTGCCGTCCTTGCGTGGCGTCGAGGAGGTCGTAATCAGCTCCGAGGTGGTCGAAGGCAAGGCCAGGCCCTTGCGGATTTACTCCGACCGCCAAGAGGAGCTCGGTTCGAGCGCCTAACGGCCTCGCCTCGATCCTGCCTGAATCCGGCTTGCGGGACTCCCCCGAATCCCCTCCAAATGGTAGGGAAACGGCCCTTCTGCGCCACTTGACGGTGGCCCAAAGGGTCGCCACGTAGATTAACGCTGTCTAGGTTCAAGTGGCGGGGCAACGTGCCACAAGCGAGGCCGCCCGGTTGGCCATAATATCTACCCGTTGACCATAGTATTGAAGGCCGGAAACCGGGCGCCGGTGAGGGAGTAAAAGACTAAGAAGGCGGGACGCCTCCACGCTCCGCACAGCTAAGAAAGCGACAGAACTGCCATGACCGAAGCTAAACCGTCCACGATCAGGGAAGGCGGCCCGGAGCTCTATCCGGTCCTGCCGCTCCGCGACATCGTCGTCTTCCCCTACATGATCGTGCCTCTCTTCGTCGGGCGCGAGAAGTCGATCGCGGCGCTTGAGGAGGTGATGCGGTCCGACAAGCAGATTCTGCTCGTTGCGCAGAAGAACGCGAGCGACGACGAGCCGTCGACCGACGGTATCTACACGATGGGCACGCTGGCGTCGGTGCTCCAGCTGCTCAAGCTGCCCGACGGCACGGTCAAGGTGCTGGTCGAGGGCACGCGCCGCGCCGCCATCACCCGTTACACCGAGAATGAGAGCTATTTCGAGGCCGAGGTCGACCGCGTCGCCGAGACCGTCGGCGCCGAGGACGAGATCGAGGCGCTCTCGCGCTCGGTCGTGTCGCAGTTCGAGAGCTATGTGAAGCTCAACAAGAAGATCTCGCCCGAGGTGCTCGGCACCGCGAGCCAGATCGAGGACTATTCCAAGCTCGCCGACACCATCGCCTCGCATCTCGCCATCAAGATCGCCGAGAAGCAGCAGATTCTGGAGATCACCTCGGTCTCCGAGCGGCTGGAGCGCGTCTTCACCCTAATGGAGAGCGAGATCTCCGTGCTTCAGGTCGAACGCAAGATCAGGAGCCGCGTCAAGCGTCAGATGGAGAAGACGCAGCGCGAGTATTACCTGAACGAGCAGATGAAGGCGATCCAGAAGGAGCTCGGCGACAACGAGGAAGGCCGCGACGACCTGGCCGAGATCGAGCAGAAGATCGAGAAGACGAAGCTGTCGCGTGAGGCGCGCGAGAAGGCGCTCGGCGAGTTGAAGAAGCTCCGCCAGATGAGCCCGATGTCGGCCGAGGCGACCGTCGTGCGCAACTATCTCGACTGGCTGCTGACGATCCCGTGGGGCGTCAAGGGCAAGATCAAGCGCGATCTCGACGAGGCGCAGAAGATCCTCGACGAGGACCATTACGGGCTCGAGAAGGTCAAGGACCGCATCGTCGAATATCTCGCGGTGCAGAACCGCACCAACATGCTGAAAGGCCCGATCCTGTGCCTGGTCGGCCCTCCGGGCGTCGGCAAGACCTCGCTCGGCAAGTCGATCGCTCGTGCCACGGGACGCGAATTCGTGCGCATGAGCCTTGGCGGCGTGCGCGACGAGGCCGAGATCAGAGGTCACCGCCGCACCTATATCGGCTCGATGCCGGGCAAGGTGATCCAGTCGATGCGGAAGGCGAAGAAGATCAATCCGCTCTTCCTGCTCGACGAGGTCGATAAGATGGGCGCCGATTTCCGCGGCGACCCCGCGTCGGCCTTGCTCGAAGTGCTCGACCCGGAGCAGAACCACACCTTCAACGATCACTATCTTGAGGTCGATTACGACCTCTCGAACGTGATGTTCGTCACCACGGCGAACACGCTCAACATTCCGCCGGCCTTGATGGACCGCATGGAGATCATCCGGATCGCGGGCTACACCGAGGACGAGAAGACCGAGATCGCGCGCCGCCACCTGATCCCGGCGATGACCAAGGCGCACGGCCTGGAGCCGGACGAATGGAGCCTCGAGCCCGACGCGCTGAAGGAGATCATTCGCCGCTACACGCGGGAGGCGGGCGTCCGCAATCTCGAGCGCGAGATCGCCAAGATGTCGCGGAAGTCGGTCAAGGAGCTGCTCACCACCAAGAAGAAATCGATCGCCATCACGCTGGCGAATCTCGAGGACTATCTCGGCGTGCAGAAATACCGCTATGGCGAGGCCGAGCTCGAGGACCAGGTCGGCGTGGTGACCGGGCTCGCCTGGACCGAGGTCGGCGGCGAGTTGCTCACCGTCGAAGGCGTGATGATGCCGGGCAAGGGCAAGATGACCGTGACCGGCAATCTGCGCGACGTGATGAAGGAGTCGATCCAGGCTGCCAACGCCTATGTGCGGTCGCGGGCGGTCGATTTCGGCATCGAGCCGCCCCTGTTCGAGAAGCGGGACATCCACGTCCACGTGCCGGAGGGCGCAACGCCCAAGGACGGCCCGTCGGCTGGCGTCGCCATGGTCACGGCCATCGTCTCGCTGATGACCGGCATTCCGGTGAAGCGCGAAGTTGCGATGACCGGCGAGATCACGCTGCGCGGGCGGGTGCTTCCCATCGGCGGGCTGAAGGAGAAGCTTCTCGCGGCACTCAGGGCCGGCATCAAGACGGTGATTATCCCCGACGAAAATGCCAAGGACCTCACGGAGATACCGGACGAGCTGAAGAATGCGCTCGATATTCTCCCGGTCTCGCGCATGGACGAGGTGCTGAAGATCGCCTTCACCCGGCCGCCGCAACCGATCGCCTGGGAGGAAGAGGCCGAGGCGCAAGCTCAGGTTGTTCCACCCAAGGATGAAACCTTGCCCGGCGTGACGGCGCATTAAACGGCGGAAATCCGCCGTTTTCGCCTCGTTTTTGGCCACAAATCCTGGTCCGGCTCCGGTCGCGGAGTCGGACCATTTTTGTTGATTTTCCGGGTTTTTTGCTCCAGTCATACACGACTTATTTGTAATCGGAGCGTACCTCCAAGGCCCCGAGGGTGCAGAACTCTCTTCGATTGGGGCCCGAGCGGAAAGGATCATGACCCGTGAACAAAGCTGAGCTGATCGCCCATGTGGCGAAGGATTCTGATCTGTCGAAGGACGCGGCCGAGAAGGCCGTGGACGCGATGTTCCGGAATATCGAAAGAGCGCTTCGCGGCGGAGACACCGTGCGGATCGTCGGCTTTGGCAATTTCCAGGTCGCGCAGCGCAAGGCCTCGATCGGACGCAATCCGCGCACCGGCGCCGAGGTGAACATCCCAGCGTCCCGCGTGCCGAAGTTCCGCGCCGGGAAAGCGCTGAAAGAGGCCTGCAACAGCTAGGCCTTGAGCCTGCCGAATTCCAAGGGCGGAGCCTCGCAAGGCTCCGCCCTTTTGTTTGCTGTGGCGAGGGACGCGGGCTTGCTCTATCGCTTCTCGCCGGCACGGGCGGTTAGCTCAGCTGGAAGAGCGCCTGGTTTACACCCAGGAGGTCGGCAGTTCGAGCCTGTCACCGCCCACCATC
>CAYMJW010000218.1:0-3644 GCA_964390455.1 uncultured Methyloceanibacter sp.
GTGATGCGGCTCGGCACCATCTTGCCCCGCTCGGAGACATAGCGCTGGAGCAGCTTCACGTCCTTGTAATCGATCTTCGGCGCCTTGTCCCCGGAGAAGGGGCAGGTCTTGCGCCGGCGGTAGAAAGGACGGCGGGCCTGAACTTGGGTCATGCTCATCTTACGACCTCCTCGCCGTCGCTCACCTCATCGCCATCAGGCGCGCTTGGGGCACGCGCCTCCCGCGGGGCGAAATCGCGGTCGCGGCGTCCGCCACGGCGATCGCCGCGATCGCCACGATCAAAGCGATCCCTGTCACCGCGCTCGCCACGGCCCTCGCGGTCGTCGCGGTCGGCGCGGCGCATCATCGGCGACGGCGCCGCCTCATGCTCATCGACGCGGACGGTGAGGAAGCGGATGATATCGGTCGAAAGGCGCATCTGCCGCTCGAGCTCGGCGACCGCCTCGTGCGGTGCGTCGATGTTCATGAGCGCATAATGCGCTTTGCGGTTCTTCTTGATGCGGAACGCGAGGGATTTCAGTCCCCAATATTCGGTCTTGCCGACCGACCCTCCGCGTTCCGCCAGAATGTTGCGAAAGTCTTGGAGGAGGGTATCGACCTGCTGGGCGGAGATATCCTGCCGCGCCAGAAATACGTGCTCGTAGAGAGGCATGAAGCGCCTTTCCTTCTTCGTTGCTCCGGCGCAAAGCCCCACCTGGGCGCTTTAGAAGGAAAGGCCCAAGAGACGACCCAGAGAGCGGAGACACGGGAGAGCGGCGATCCAAGCCTACCGCTCATTTCGAGCGGTCCTCCGTTCAGCCTCCGACCGGAACGGTTGCTGGTGGCCGTTCTTATAGGACTTCGCGCCCCGTTTGCAAGGGCCGGAAAGGGCCGGGCAGGGCCGTCTTTATTGCGAGGCCGATATCGATGTGCACGCGACCGCCTTGTTCTCGGTGAGCGAGAACGCCTTGCAACTGCCTTGCGCGTTGACCTCGACCACGCCGAGCTTTTCGATCGGCGCGTCGACGTATTCGACGGTGAAGGTCACGGGCGTAATCACCTGCGTGGTGAGGTCCTGCGGCGGGCGCCCCTTGGCATCGAAAGCGAAGATGAGGTCCTTGGGGTCGCCGATGCGCGGCGCGAGCTGGAGCTCGCTGAAATCCGGGGTCGGCGCCAGGGCGTTAACCGTGATGGTCACCGTGGGCGGGTCGGTCTTGTTGATGGCGGCGGTGACGTCCTCGATCGAGGTCAATGTCACGAGCGCCGGGTCGGGCGGAAGCTTCGACTTCCAGGGCCAGAGCGCCGGGTCCGCGGCGAGGAGCGGCACGCTGCCGCCCGCAATGCAGAATGCCGCGATGAGAGCGCCGTGGAGAATGGGACGATTCATTATATGTCTCCTCTATGTCTCCATGTGCGATCTTGAAATCGCGATGTCCAGCGAAACGCCGTTCTAGCACAGAGCATTGCGGGCACGCGCTCTCTTTTCGGTTGGCCGCATTCCCTTGCGCCTGAAGAGCGCCGGCCCCGCCACACGGCTCGCTTGACAGACAGAAACGAAACAGTGTCTTTGGCCGGACCGCAAGCCCCCTCCATCCGACCACCATGAGCATTGCTTTCATCTTTCCCGGCCAGGGAAGCCAGGCTGTCGGCATGGGCGCCGAGCTTGCCAAGGCTTATCCTTCCGCGCGCGCCGTGTTCGAGGAGGTCGATGCGGCGCTGTCGCAAAATCTCTCGCGGCTCATGTGGGAAGGGCCCGAAAGCGAACTGACGCTCACCGAGAACGCGCAGCCGGCGCTGATGGCGGTTTCTCTCGCGGCGATGCGCGTGCTCAACGAGAAGGGGCTCGATCTTCCAGGCAAAGTCGCCTTTGTCGCGGGGCATTCGCTCGGCGAGTATTCGGCCCTTGCCGCGTCCGGCGCGCTCAGCCTTGCCGATACGGCGCGGCTGCTCAAAGCGCGCGGCCGCGCCATGCAAGAGGCCGTGCCCGTCGGCGCGGGGGCGATGGCGGCCTTGCTCGGCGCCGATCTCGCCCAGGCGCAGGAGCTCGCGAAGGCCGCGGCCGAGAGCGAGGTGTGCCAAGCCGCCAACGACAATGCGCCGGGGCAGGTGGTGATCTCGGGTTCAAAGCGCGCGATCGAACGCGCCGTTGCCCTCGCACCGAAATTCGGGGCGCGCCGCGCGATGCTGTTGCCGGTCAGCGCTCCGTTCCATTGCGCTCTGATGCAGCCTGCCGCCGAGGTGATGCGGGATGCGCTTGCCGCCGTGACGATCAATGCGCCCGCGGTTCCGCTGGTGGCCAATGTGCTCGCGGCGCCAATTTCCGATCCGGAGGTCATTCGCGCGCGCCTCGTCGAGCAGGTCACCGGAATGGTGCGATGGCGCGAAACGATGCTCTATCTCAAGGAGCACGGCGTTGGCACCGTGTATGAGGTCGGCGCCGGTCGCGTGCTTGCAGGACTTGCCCGGCGCTTCGACGGGATCGAGGCGAAGAGCGTCGGCTTGCCGGAGGAAGTCGAAGCGGCAGCTTCGGCGCTTGCGGCCTAAGGCGTGAAGGATAGGGAGAGACTTCGATGTTCGACCTGACAGGAAAAGGCGCTCTGGTCACGGGCGCGACAGGCGGGATTGGCGGCGCGATCGCCAGGGTGCTGCATGCGCAAGGCGCTCATGTCGCCATCTCGGGCACCAAGGCCGAGCGCCTTGAAGCGCTTGCGGCGGAGCTCGGTTCGCGCGCCTTCGTGCTCCCTTGCGACCTGCGCGACCGGGCGGCGGTGGCGGCGCTTGCCGACACGGCGGAAAAAGCGCTCGGCCAGGTCGATATTCTCGTCAACAATGCCGGCATCACCCATGACAATCTGTTCATGCGCATGAAGGACGAGGAGTGGGACGATGTGATCGCTGTCAACCTCACCTCCGTCTTCGTGCTCACGCGCGGGATCTTGCGCGGCATGATGCGGCGCCGCTATGGGCGCATCGTTAACATCGCTTCGATCTCGGGCGTGTTCGGCAATCCGGGGCAGGGCAACTACGCCGCGTCGAAGGCGGGGCTGGTCGGCATGACCAAGTCGCTCGCGCGCGAAGTGGCGAGCCGGGGCATCACCGCGAACTCGATCGCGCCGGGCTTCATCAAGACGCCGATGACCGACGCGCTGACGGCAAAGCAGGTCGAGATGATCGCCGCCGCCATTCCGGCTCAGACCTTCGGCAAGCCGGAGGACGTGGCCGCGGCGGTCGCGTTCCTGGCCAGCACCGAGGCGGCCTATGTCACGGGCGAGACGATCCACGTGAACGGCGGCATGGTGATGGTGTAAGCGCTTGAGTTGTAATGGTTTAACCCATCGGCTTGGCGTGACTTGCGAGGCCGGTTTTCAGGGGTGACGGCTTCTGGCAACGCCTTGCAAAGTGTGGTACGCAGGCGGCCGTTTCGTGGGGGCTTGACAAACGACAGTCCCACCGCGATCAACCCTCGTTGTTACTTGCCGCTTGGGGTGCGTCAGGCCGTGAGCCTTCCGCTCTGGGGGACGTGCGAAGGCTTAGGACTGAAGTCAAGGGACGGGTGAGGCGGATATGAGCGATATCTCGGAGCGCGTAAAAAAGATCGTGGTGGAGCATCTCGGGGTCGAGGCCGACAAGGTCACCGAGAACGCGAGCTTCATCGACGACCTTGG
>CAYMJW010000219.1:0-3630 GCA_964390455.1 uncultured Methyloceanibacter sp.
GCCTAGTTCGAAAGCCGCTCGATCTGGGCCCCGCACTGGCTGAGCTTGTCCTCGATCCGCTCGAAGCCTCGATCGAGATGATAGACCCGGCCGATCGTGGTTTCGCCTTGGGCGGCGAGCCCGGCGATGATGAGCGAGACGGACGCCCGCAAATCCGTGGCCATGACCGGCGCGCCCTTCAAGCCGCTGACGCCTGTGACGAGAGCCGTATCGCCTTTGAGCTCGATGCTGGCGCCGAGCCGCGCCAGCTCCTGCACATGCATGAACCGGTTCTCGAAGATGGTCTCGCGCACTTGCGAGGTGCCGTCGGCCATGCACATCAGCGCGATGAGCTGCGCTTGAAGATCTGTCGGGAAGCCGGGGAAGGGCTGCGTCTCCACCGATACGGGACCCAGGCCTTTGCCGTTCCGCGCCACCCTGATGCCGGTCGGGCGCTCCTCGATCTCGACCCCGGTCGAACGCAGCGTATCGAGCGCCTCGCGCAGCAGATCGGGGCGGGCGCCGTCCAGGAGAACGTCGCCGCCGGTGATGGCGGCGGCCATGGCGTACGTTCCGGTTTCGATGCGATCGGGGAGAACGGAGTGCTCGGCGCTGTGCAGCGCCTCGCGTCCCTGCACCCACAGCGTCGAGGTGCCGATGCCTTCGATCCGGGCGCCCATGCGCACCAGGCAATGGGCGAGATCGGCAACCTCCGGCTCGCGCGCCGCGCCCTCGATCAGGCTTTCGCCGCGGGCGAGCACGGCCGCCATCAGCGCGTTATGGGTCGCGCCCACCGAAACCTTGGAGAGCTCGACGCGGTTGCCGGTCAGGCCCCGCGGCGCCCGCGCATTGACATAGCCGCCGTCGAGATCAATCTCGGCGCCGAGCGCGGCAAGCGTGGTCAAGTGCAGATCGACGGGACGCGTACCAATGGCGCAACCGCCGGGAAGGGACACGCGCGCTCTGCCGCAGCGCGCGACGAGCGGCGCGAGCACCCAGAAGCTCGCCCGCATGCGCGCCACCATTTCGTAAGGCGCGGTGGTATCGACGATCTCGGCGGCAGTGAGCCGGAAGGTCTGCCCATCGGTCGAGCGCTGGTTCGACCTTTTGCCCGCGATGGTGACATCGACGCCGTGATTGCCGAGGATGCGCGCGAGCAGGTTCACGTCGGCGAGACGCGGCACGTTGTGCAAGGTCAAAGTCTCGCGGGTGAGAAGGCTCGCGATCATCAAAGGCAATGCGGCATTCTTGGCACCGCTGATGGGGATGGTCCCGATCAAGCGCCTGCCGCCGACGATGCGGATGCGGTCCATGACGTTACTCCCTCGCGCCCCGGGCGCTCGCGCCCCTGCCCCTGTTTCTTGTCATTATGGCGAAGACCCCCGTCTCCGCTGACCGTGCCCCAGTCAGGCCCCGGCCAACACTCCAATCTACTCCTTTGCCCTTAACGCTGTCTCCCCTCATTCCGATCCCTTGGGGATTCCTTGGTCTTGGCCTTGGCCTTGCGTTTCAACAAATTTGCCCTGAGTTCGGCCGCAAGCCGGGCCTTGCGCGCCTCGTCTTTGGCCTTTTCGGCGGGGTTCACCTTACGCGGTCCGCTCATCTCGGGGCCCATCCTACTGCAACAGTCTTAGCACCACGCTTACATCCTGGCCTTGGCAGGGGGCCGACCGCCACTCCGTCGTCATGGCCGGGCTTGCCTGCCTTGCCGAAGGCAGGGCCCGGCCATCAGTCGGGCGAAGGCACGCCAGAAAAATTCCCGCGCCCACCACCTCCTCGTCATGGCCGGGCGCGGCCCGGCCATCCACGACTTTCTTGTTCCAACGCTGTGAGGAGCCACGCCAGGGCTGAGCCGCTTGGCGATCCGCCTCGCCTTGCGCCTATTTTCCCGCTATGGCAGTTTCGCCCGCGATGCTTCAAGGAATGGCCTCCGCATTGCGAAGGCAGGGCCCTGGCCTTGAGCCCAGGTTCTTAGCCGCCATAGCTCAGTGGTAGAGCACGTCATTGGTAATGACGGGGTCGACTGTTCAATCCAGTCTGGCGGCACCACTTCCCGGCCGATTTGGCGATTCCGCGAAATCAAGCGAGGACCGCTCTCGCGGCTCAGCTCACTTGCAGGTCAGCGCATAACGCTTCCGGTCCGCGCTGAACGCCTCGTACACGGTCGCAAGTCCGGATTTGCGATCGATCATCCCGCCGCCGACAGCGCCTCTGAACCAGATTGAATTCTCGGTGCTCTCCGTGACGGCGAATTTTCCCAATGCGCCGGTCACCTTCTTCTGATCGAGGTCGATGATGAGAGCGATGCGGGGCGAAGGCTGTTCGTAGCCCTTTGACGCAACTGTCCCCGTGCAAGTCAAGGCCATCCTGTCGGCCGCGCAAACCTCGTTAGAAACGAAAGCGAGAGCCGGCAACAGGAAAGCGAACTGTGCGACCTTGGACACGAGCTCACCATTCGTCTGGCGATCCGCACTGTGCAAGGCGTTCGGGTATGCATTCGATTTATGACGGCGCTCCCGCCTTTTCAATCCTGAGGGGGCCGAAAATTTCCGATCAAGACGGATTCCCGAGGCGCGGCGGCGTCTTCTTCCAAGCGCCGCCGCCCTGTCCGAGCTCAAGACCGAGATCGAACAGTTTGGACATATAGGCCGGGTCGAAGGCTTCCGTGCTGGTGTCGGGAAAGTCGCCCGGGATGTAGGCAAGGTTGTAAGCCACGCCATTGCTTTTGGCGAATTCGTATAATTGGTAGAGATCGCCGATGCCTTGCGTCTTGATCAACGTCGAGATGGAGCGCCCGGCGATCGCAAGAGTGCTCGACTTCACGACCTCGAATTGGGGGGCGACGCGGCCGTTACGAATGATGTAGAGGCGGCGTATCGGATTGATGCCGAGCTTCGCGTCCGCGGTGCCGGTCCTGATCTGGGTCGGGAGCAGGAACACCTGGTTCGTGGTGCCGCCGTCGACGTGCATTTCCTCGCGAACCTGACCGTTTGCCTTCACCTTGATGTACACCGGAGGGAACACGCCGGGGATTGCCGCCGAGGCCAGCAGCACATTGCGGAACAGCGCCAGCGCCTCGGGGTCGCCGCTCGAGGCGATCTTGCCCATATCCCAGATGACCGGCCGCTGGGCGTCGAGATTGGTGGTCCCGATCAAGAGCCGCCGCCCGCGCGAATGTTCGTGCGCGACCTCCCGCATGAAGTCTTCGGTGACGTAACTGGCGATGACGCTGGCGAGCGGCGCGTTGCTGGAGAGCGCATCGCCGCCAAGGAGACCCTTGACCGGGTGCTTGGTGACGAGCTGGCTGGTCGAATAGGTGGTGTAGACGGCCTTCAGCGCCGGGTCGTAGCGTGGCCCGAGGAACGCGAAGGGCGCCGTCAGTGCGCCGGTGCTGATGCCGGTCACAATTTCGAAGTCCGGACGGTCGCCGCGCGCGGTCCAGCCGACCAAGAGCCCCGCGCCGAATGCACCATCGGAACCCCCACCGGAAACGGCGAGGAAGCTGACGACCGGACGCCTGCCCTTCTTCAGCAGTTCGGGCCGGTTGGCCCTCACTTGCGCCCATTTCTCCGCCGTGAGCGCGGCCATGTCGTCAGGAGCGCGGTCGCCCCAGAAGCGAACTTCGGCCCCTTCAAGAACGGCCGCCTCGTC
>CAYMJW010000220.1:0-2152 GCA_964390455.1 uncultured Methyloceanibacter sp.
AAACTCCGCACAAGGTACATAAGCAGCGCCCCAGATGCCAGACCCATCAAGACCGTGTGGGGTGGGGCTCAAGCCTCCTCGTCGCCGGCGGCGTCGTGCACGAGCGCGGCCAGGCGATCGAGATCCGTGATCCACAACTCCCTGCTTCGCTGTTCGAGAAGCCCCTTTTTTGCCAGGTGATTGAGTTCGCGGGTCACGGCCTCGCGATGCGTGCTGGTGCGGCTCGCGATTTCGGCATGGGTGGGGGCTGGAACGATGCGGGCGGTCTTGCCCTCCGGAGCCGTGAGGCGCGCAAGCCGCAAGAGTTCGGCTTGAACGCGATTGCGTACGGCGAGCGTGCTGAACTCGTAGACGCGCGTGGTCAGCTCGCGGATTTCCCTGACGAAATGTTCCAGCAGGATTTTCGCAACCTTCGGCTCCGTCACCGCGAGTTCGCGAAAGGCCGTGCCCCGCATGGAAACGACGAGGCAAGGCGTCAGCGCTTCCACGGTCGCCGACCGGGGACGTCCATCGATGGCGGCATACTCGCCGAACATGCCGCCGGGACCGAGCTCGCGAAAGCTGACAGCCTTGCCGTCGGCAGAGCGGATGGTCACGCGGGCGTTGCCCGTGAGCAGAAAGAACACGTCATTCGAGGTGTCCAAATGATCGATGATCGCCTCGCGTGGCGCGAAGCTCCGGGACCGGCAAAGCCGCTTGACGCGCTCCAGGGCCAGCGGCGGCAGATCGCGAAAGATGGCGACGCTCTCAAGCGAGTATTGAGGCTGCTTGACCTGGGATCCCGCCATGGCCTCGACCGCGATGAGTGGCCCTTCATGATAGCGCGCGAAACGGTCAAAGTCTCGCCCAACCAGGTCGCATTCGCGCCGATTAATCAACGCATTCGAAGACTACCGAGGCGCCAATCGAATCAAGATTGGAGTCACTCATGCGCCTTCAGACCGCACTCATTCTCATCCTCCTCTCCACGCCTGCTTATGCGCGGCAAACCGTGACGGCGACCTGGTATGGAAACGAACTTGCCGGCAATCGCACCGCATCGGGCGAGCGGTTCAATCCCAACGGGCTCACGGCCGCGCACCGGTCGCTGCCCTTCGGCACTTGCCTCCGCGTCAGCAATCCGAAGACGGGCAGAAGCGTATCGGTCCGGGTCAACGATCGCGGACCCTTCACCAAGGGCGTGTCGCTCGACCTGTCTTATGGCGCCGCCCGCGCGATCGGCATGCGCGTCACGCAGCCCGTGGTCGTCAATCGCTGTTAAGCCGCGGCGCGCCCTTTTTTCCAACTTGCTCTCCGCGACGATTGTCGTGATGCTGGCGTGAACCTGTCAGCCGGGGGAGGGAAGTTGAGCACGTTCCGCGTCGCGTTGGCTTTCGCCCCGCTTCTCGCCGGCGCTCTGTCGTGGACCGCGGAAGCGGCCGAGCCCGCCCGGGCGCAGGGGCGCATCGCGGCCACCTACGACGTTTCGCTGATGGCGTTCAGCCTGGGGGAGCTCCAGCTCAAGGTTCGCTTTGAGGGACCCTCCTACCAGATGAAGGGAAAGGGCGATTTCTCGCTCTTCCTTGGCAAGACCTACAAATCGGGAGGCACGGCGGCGAGCACCGGGCGGCTACGAAGTGCAGGCCCCGAATCGGCGAGCTTCATGGTCAGCTATGAGGGCGACGACAAGGACGAAGAGCGCCGCATCAGCTTCAACGGCGGCGACGTCAAGGACGTCACCATCATCCCGCCGAGCAGACCGAGCAAGAAGCGCGTGCCGGTGACGCAACAGCAGCTCCGGGATGTCCTCGATCCCTTGAGCGCGGCATTCCTGCATATGCGTACCGGCAATTCGGTTTGCGACGGCGCTATGCCGATTTTCGATGGGCGCCTCAGATACAACATCGAGCTCGCGCCGAAGCGCATCGACCAACTTCCGAGCGACGCGCCAAAGGGTCTCTCGGGCCCGGTGCAAGTTTGCGCCGTCAAGTTCGTGCCGGTCAGCGGGCATAAGCCCGACAATACCGCCATCGAATATCTGTCGAAGACGGATCGGATCGAAGCGCGACTCGTGCGCCTGCCAAAGAGCGATCTTTATGTGCCCTATTGGGTTGGCGTGCCGACCGTCATCGGCAGCGCCGCGATCACGCTGACTTCGCTCACGATCGAGTAA
>CAYMJW010000220.1:2252-3588 GCA_964390455.1 uncultured Methyloceanibacter sp.
TCACGGATCGATGCGGCTGATCTTCGTGCCCTCGAGCGTCAGATTGTACATCAGGCCCGCTTGGTCGAGCACAAAGCCGATCACAGGACTCACGATCTTGTCGGTGTCGATCGAGCCGCCAACGCCAACGGTGATGACCGTCACCGAGCCGTCGACGCCGATCTTCCAGCCGGCCCTGCGCTTGAACCCGTCGAGCGCATCCTGGGTCATGAACATGATGATGATCGAGCGCGCCTGCACGCCAAGCTGAAAGCCGAACGACGCCGAGATCAGATTGTAATAGCCCTCGACCTGTTTCTGGTTGAGCAAGATGCCTTCGCCATATTCGCCGCCGATGCCGATGCCGGCCTTGACCACGTTGGGAAACACCAAGATGCCGGCCGCCTTGTTGGCGAGCTCGCGCGCGCCGGGAACCTGGCGGACGAAGCTGTGCAGCGCCTCGTTCGCCGAAGCATCGATGCTCGATGCCCCCGCCGCGCTTTCGCGCGGCTCAGCGACGAGCGCAACGGCCGCAACAGTGGCGAGGCAAAGCGTTTTGAGCAGGCTGTTCATGGGCAATCCTCCGAGGACTCATCTGGCCTTTTGCCCTTGAGCTAGCATCGGATTGTGGCGGAGCGCGGGTCGCCGCAGGCCCTCAAGCCACATGCGTGGCAACGTTCCCCTTGACCCGGTGGGGGTGGGTAAAGACCTCGAACCCGTCCTTCCGGGCGATCGCCGCGAGCGTCATGCCGCAAGAATCGGCCATCCGCACGGCCAAGGCCGTCGGCGCCGACACGGCGACCACCATAGGCGCCCCGATCGCGGCGGATTTCTGAATCATTTCAATGGAGACGCGGCTGGTGAGGACCACGAGGCCATCCCGCGCCGAGGTCCCGTCGCGCGCCAAGGCGCCTGCGAGCTTGTCGAGCGCATTGTGGCGGCCGACATCCTCGCGCAGCGCCACGATCCCGCGCTCTGGCTGCCAGAACCCCGCGGCATGAACCGCCCGCGTCTCGTGGTTCAGGGTTTGCAACGGGAACAGGGCCTCGACGGCGGTCATGATTTGATCCGGCGTGAAGGTCCGGCCTTCGCCGACCGCGGGCGGGGGCCGCATTGCCTCGGTCAGGCTCTCGATGCCGCAGAGCCCGCAGCCGGTCGGGCCCGCCATCTTGCGGCGCCGGCCGAGGAACTCCGCCGCCTCGGGCGCCTTCAGCCAGATGCGCAACTCGATCCCCATCGCCTCCTCGACGATGTCGATGCTGTCGATGGCGTCGATCGAGGAAATCACGCCTTCGGTCAGGCTGAAGCCCACGGCGAAGTCCTCGAGGTCCTGGGGCGTCGCCATCATCACCGCGTA
>CAYMJW010000221.1:0-3582 GCA_964390455.1 uncultured Methyloceanibacter sp.
CGGTGCCCGTGGCTGCGTTCATGCAGGGCCGATGTCCGGAACCCTTCACAAAACTTCCGATTTGCTGATCGAGTGCCGGCCGACGCGGTTGGATCGAAAGCAGTCGCAAGACGCGAAAATCACCACCGGCGTGACGCCGCTGCGGCGGTTCTCGCGGCGACGACCATCGATTTGATGCGCACGAAAAACACATGCTCGCTGATCGTCCGCCGAGACCTTGTTCCGCACATGTGAAGGGTTCCGGACATCGGCCCTGCATGAACGCAGCCACGGGCACCGGGGCCGATGTCCGGAACCCTTCACAGAACCGGTCGCCGCAATCGCCGCCGATCGCCAGATGTTCTCGTCAGGTTCGGAGGGATGACCGTCCGCCACCGTACGAGGCCCCGCGGGGCCTCCGGATTATGCTGCCTGTAAACGCTGCCGCAGTGTTTTAGGGTGATGCTGTGGCCTTCTGATCAGGATCGGAGTGGCGCGGAGCGCGAGTGCGGGGCCATCGTGGATCGGCGTCAAACATGGCATTGCGTGATCATTGCGTTCTCTCGGTAGGTCGGGAGCATCGGCGCTGAAGCCAGCCGCCGGGGGGCGGCCCGAGGAGGATGCCGATCTTGTACCCGACGCTGTTGTCCGACGTTCGTTTCCACGAGCTGCTGTGTCCATCGACCGCGATCGCTCGCGTGAGACGCCGCCGTCTGTTCGCTTTCTCGGATGCCGCGTTTATGTCGCCGCGATCGTGGTACTGGTCACTATCCTGGCCGCCGGCGCGACCGATGCCCAGATTGAGCGCTTGGCCGCGGTCGTGTACGTCGACCGCCGCACGATCGAGCGCTGGCGCAGGTGGTGGCGGACGACATCCGCGCAGACGCTGTTCTGGCGAATTGCGCGTGCCCGCTTCATGCCGCCGATCATCGCGAATGCGCTGCCAGGCACGCTGCTCGATCGCTTCGCAGGCGATGAAGGAGGGCGTCTTCTCGCCCTGCTGCGCTTCGTTGCGCCGATCACCGGCCCCTCGATGACGAGTTAACCAAGGATCACGCTCGCCTATGGTCGACGGCGATCCGCAGAGCTTGGCGATCGAAGGCTCCATAGCATGGAGGTCCGGCCTGGAGCACGTGTTAACGAATATTCCACCATGCTCATTAACCAAATTGCCATGCGGATCTGCGACCCTACCAATGTGCGTGGTCGGGACAGGCCTGTCCCGAAGGCATGAAGCCGCCCGGGCATTAGCCGATTGCAGTCGGCAATGAAAACACCATCAATACATCGTAGGGCTGTGTGTCATGCCGCGCGTCGCCATGCTGCTTCCTTCATTTGACTTGTCGCGTCTCGTCGCAAGCTGTCGCACCGTGAACTTGCGCCTGGTCACTTTCCTAGTGGTCTCGTGCCTCCTTTTTGCGATTGTCACAGCAATAGCAGTTCATGTGTCTGTTGAGCGTTTACTCAAGGAAGACGCGGTTCATACAGCCGAGGATTGGGTTAAGACATTCATAGGGCGATTGCCGCGCATCCACCAGATCGCAAATGGTGCGGCTCTTACGCTGGAGGAGGAGAGGATCATTGTCGGCACGCGCGACGAACGCGCCGTGTTCCTGTTCAAAATATTCGATGCAACCGGGCGGTTGCGGCTTGCTGCGGACAAGACCGAGACCTTCAGCACACAAGAGACCCTGTCGGAGCACAACGCTTATGCGGCCCAAGTGCTGCGTAAGGGGGAAATATTTGTCGACGTTAAGGATGGGGCCGGGAAAGCCAACCGCCCGGGGCACTATGCCGAGGCATACGTCCCTGTCGTCAAGAATGGCGCGACGGTGGCCGTGGTGGAGGCCTATGTTGATCAGACGCGACGCTTCGAGGAGTATCGCCTGCACGCAATACAGGCATCGACGGTGCTCGGGGTGATCGCCTGTCTTGCGTTCGGACTGCCGGCAATGCTGTTTTATCGACGGTCTCAGCAAATGCAATATGCCACGCGTGAGATCGCATTTCTGGCCCATCATGATCCTTTGACCGGACTGCCCAATCGCAGCCAGTTTCAGGCGGCCCTCGAAGTTGCTTGGCGACAAGCTGGTCCGGGTAATATGGCAGCATTACTATGTCTAGATCTTGACCGCTTCAAAGCTGTCAACGACGGGCTCGGGCATGCTGCCGGAGACGAGCTTCTCCGGCAGGTTGCCAACCGCTTGCGACAGGCGGTGCGGCGCAGGGACGTCATTGCGCGACTTGGCGGCGATGAGTTTGCCATCATTCAAACAGCAATCGAGAGCCCCGCAGACAGCGAGGCGCTGGCTGAGCGGCTCGTGACGATGATGGCGGACCCATTTCAGCTCGAAAATCATAGCGTGCAGATCGGCACGAGCGTTGGCGTCGCGCTGATACCCGGCGATGCGACATCGAGTGCAGCGCTAATCAAGGCAGCCGATGTCGCACTCTACAAGGCCAAGACCGATGGTCGTGGCGCTTATCGCTTCTTCAGTCCGGGGATGGACGAGGCGCTCCAGCGCCGTCGCGAGCTGGAGGCAGAATTGCGGCTTGCGATCGGGAGCGAGCAGTTCGAAGTGCACTATCAGCCCATTCAGGACCTGAAAACGAGCGCTACGGTCTGCTTTGAGGCGCTGCTCAGATGGCGTCATCCTCAGCGCGGCCTGATCTCACCGGCCGAGTTCATTCCTCTCGCAGAGGAAACCGGATTGATCGTCCCCATCGGTCAATGGGTGCTGCAGCGTGCTTGCAGAGATGCAACGAGCTGGCCCGACGGCATCAGGGTGGCGGTCAACATCTCGGCCGTGCAGTTTCGGGCGCACAAAGTCGTCGCCGATGTCGCCGCTGCGCTTGCACAGTCGGGGCTTGAACCCTCGCGCCTGGAGCTGGAGATGACCGAAGGCGTGATTATGGACAAGTCGTCAGACACGCTTGCTGCCCTGCATGAACTCAAGGCGATGGGCACGAGGCTCGCGATGGACGACTTCGGCACCGGCTACTCTTCGCTGAGCTATCTGCAGCAGTTTCCCTTCGACAAGATCAAGATCGATAAGTCCTTCGTCGATAATCTCGGGACCAACCAAAACGCCCTGGAGATCGTGCGAGCGGTCATCAATCTCGGTGCGACACTTGGTAAGTCGACGACCGCTGAAGGGGTCGAGTCGATTGAGCAGAAGCAGATGCTTCACATGCATGGTTGCACCGAGGTTCAAGGTTACCTGATCGGGCGGCCAGCCGCGATGCCTGCGCCGGCGTTCAGGCTAGACCCGGAAGGAGACATCTCCGTGGCCGCATGAGGCCGAAAGACCATCTTCAAGGCTGGCACAGAAAGCTAAGACCTTGCGGCCGAGACGATCCGCTAATCGATATGACCGATCCGCGGATCATCATCGGTGAAAAATTGTGCACCGAGGCATGGACACGACGTGGGCAAGAGCAGTCGCGCCTGTTCTTCGCGTACTCATGCCGATGACGGCCAATGTCCGCTGTCGATTGAGCTTCTGACGCCTAAAGAACAATCTAAGAAACAGCCGCTCCGGGTCAGGGAACGAACCCGCTCTCGCGGGAGAGTGTTGAGCCGCCCTGTTGTGCCCGATCGCG
>CAYMJW010000222.1:0-3566 GCA_964390455.1 uncultured Methyloceanibacter sp.
CATAGACGAAGCGCACGAAGTTCGGCGAGCCCAGCATGTCGAAGTTGAGGTTGAGCTTGATCTTGGCGAGATCTTCCGGGCTCAGGTTGGCGACATAGTGCTCGGAACCGAGAAGTCCCGACTCTTCGGCGCCCCAGAAGGCGAAGCGCAGCCGATGCTTGGTCCTGATCCCTTCCTTGGCGATTTGCCGGGCGATTTCCAGGATCGTTGCCGTGCCGCTGCCGTTGTCGTTGATGCCCGGACCCGCGCCGACCGAATCCAGATGGGCGCCGACGACAATCACGCTGTTTGGATCGCCCCGCCGGCTCTCGGCGATGATGTTCTCCGTCGGCCGGAGCTCGGAGATCGTTTCCGTCGTGATCTGTACCATCACCGGCCCGCTGCGGCTCAGTTCGACCAATTCGGCGCCGATCGCGTAAGACGTGTCGACGGCCGGAATGGTGACGGTCGGCGCGCCCAAGGTTCCGTCGATCGGGTCCGTCCGGCCTGGTTGCCCTTCGTTGAAGATGATGACGGCACTCGCCCCGGCGGCTTGCGCGTTCTCCGCCTTCAGCTGGAAAGTGCAGGAGCCGCGTTGTATGAGCGCAACCCGACCGGGAATGAAGCCGGCGAAATCCGCCGCCTCGCAGCCGCTGTTCGAGGTGCTCGCCGGGCTGGCGGGATCTATCGGCACGATCACGTCTACTGCCTGGATGTCAGCCGTCGCATCGCCGGAACCCGAATACTGCATTGTGGAGAATTCGAAGGGATCATCGATGCCGGGCTCGTCGGGGTCATAGACCCGCATCGACGGCAGCAGCCGCTGAAACAACGGCACCGACAATTCTTCAAAGAACGGAAAATCGAACTGCTGCCGCGTCACGCGGTAGCCGACATTGCGCAGCTTCTTGAACACATAGTCGGCAGACTCGTCGTAACCCGCCGTGCCCGACACCCGGGTTCCGTCGTTGTCGTCGGCGATCTCCTGCAGTTCCTCCTGGTGGTCCCTGATGTCGTCGAGTTCGACCTCGTCCCGCAGGTCCGAGGTGTCGACGCCCGTGCTCGTGGGAACGGCGATCGCGACGGTAGCGGTTCCGAATAACAGAGCCGCCCCGGCGGTTGCCGAAGTAAACCTACGCATACTTGCCTCCTCTTGTTGCGTCAGACATCACGCCGTTCGGCCGCAGCCGAGGCGCCGACAGGATCGCGGCCGCTCTGTCGCCCACACAGGTTTCTTCTGCGGCGGAAGCGCATCGCCTTCGCCGTCAATGGCAGTACCTTTGTTGATGGGCGCCACCATAGATCGCCCATTTGGCAAAGGCCACTGGAGAATCGCTCCCTGCGCATCAAATGTCGTCCTGGCCGATCGGTCCTCGGCAACATAATGTAACGACCTCACCGTGAAAAAATGTTGCCCGAGGGGAAACGATCATGGCCGACGATGCCCTGCACTACATGAGCGCCACCGCGGCGCTGGCGCGCTTCAAAGCAAGGACGCTGTCACCGGTGGAACTCATGCATGCGGTGATCGCGCGTGCCGAAAAGGTCGAGCCGAAGATCAACGCCTTTCCGATGAAATTCTACGACCGCGCCCTCGACCAGGCGAAGGCAGCCGAGACGCGCTACATGAAAACCGATGGCCGAACGCGCCCGCTCGAGGGCCTGCCCGTCGCCATCAAGGACGAAGCACCCATCAAGGGCGAGCGCATGACCAATGCCTCGCTCATCCTGAAGGACAACATCAGCGACGAAACCAACCCGTCGATCGGCCGCGTCCTCAAGGCGGGCGCCATCATGCATGCGCGCACGGCGACGCCGGAGTTCTCCTGCGCCGCCTGGACCCATTCGAAGCTGTGGGGCATCACCCGCACGCCCTGGAACCTCAGATACTCCTGCGGCGGCTCGTCCGGCGGCTCCGGCGCCAGCCTCGCCGCGGGAACTTCGACGCTCGCCAGCGGCTCCGACATCGGCGGCTCCATCCGCATTCCCGCCTCCATGTGCGGCGTCGTCGGCTTCAAGCCGCCCTTCGGCCGCAATCCGGACACGCCGCCCTTCAATCTCGACCAGTACAACCACATCGGTCCCATGGCGCGCACGGTCGCCGACTGCGCCGTCTTCCAGAACGTCATGGCCGGTCCGCACCCGCTGGATATCGCGACCGTGCGACCGAAGCTGCGCATCCCCGCGGTCCTCGGCGACATCAAGGGCTGGAGGATCGCACTCAGCCTCAATCCCGCCGGGTACGACATCGAGCCGGACGTGACACGGAACACGCTGGCCGCCGCCGACCTGTTCCGCGCGGCCGGCGCCATCGTCGAGGAGGTCGACCTCGGCTGGAAGCGCGCCGACATCGCGCGCGCCGCCCATGCCCACTTCGGCACCATTTTCGCACCGTCGATCGCCGTCTACGCGAAGAAGCACCGCAGGCTCATGAACGACTACGTGCTGGCATTCGCCGAACTGGCGAAAACCACCGGCAAGGGCGACTTCCTCGAAGGGCTGGTGATCGAGACCCAGATGTACAAGTCGCTGGGCGCGCTGTTGCAGAAGTACAGGGTTCTGCTCTGCCCGACCCTGCCGCTGCCGGCGACCGTTGCCGGCGAGTCCTACGTGAAGCGGCAGCTGCGCATCAACGGCAAGCCCCAGGGCGGCATCGAGAACTGGCTGATGACCATCTGCTTCAACATCCTCAGCCGCTGCCCGGTGATCAGCATGCCCTCGGGCCTGGCGGCGAACGGCGTGCCGACCGGCCTCTCGATCGTCGGCCGCACCTATGACGACGTCAGCGTCTTCCGCGCCGCCGCCGCCCTCGAGCGCGAGGATCCCTGGTACGCGACGCCCAACCGGCGCCCGAAGCTGTAGGCGGTCCCGCGCTCACGCCGGCGCGGCCTCGTGGAGGTAGCGCTCGCGGCCGTCCTGATCGACACCAAGCAGCTTCACCTCGTAGCCCCAGAGATCGGCGACGTAGGCGAGGACGGTCCGGGCCTCCTGTTCCTCGAGCGGCAGTTCGTTGGTCAGTCGGTGCGTGAGCACCAGGCGACGATTGCCCTTCAGATCGACGTCGGTCACCTGCAGATTGGGGTCCCGGTATCCCGGATCGTACTGGCGAGCCAGTGCGCGGCGGACGCGCTCATAGCCGCGCTCGTCATGGATGGCGTCGACGAGGTAGTGCGGCTCCTGCTCCCGGTCGGCGAGCTTGAACAGGCGCAGCCTGCGGATCAGATGCGGGCTCAGATATTGGGCGATGAAGGAGTCGTCGCGGAAGTTCGCCCAGGCGGCCTTGAGGGTGCCCATGACGTCGCCGTTGCCGGCGATGTCCGGCAGGAACCGGCGATCCTCGTCGGTCGGATCGGCCGTGATGCGCTCGATATCCTGCATCATCGCGAAGCCGAGCGCATAGGGATTGATGCCGGAATAGCGGGGATCGTCGAACTCCGGCTGAAACACCACGTTGGAATGGCTGGCGAGGAACTCGAGCATGGCGCCTTCGCCGATCCGGCCGAGATCGTAGAGCCGGTTCATGATCCGGTAATGCACATAGGTGGCGCAGCCCTCGTTCATCAGCTTGGTCAGCCGCTGCGGATAGA
>CAYMJW010000223.1:0-3559 GCA_964390455.1 uncultured Methyloceanibacter sp.
CTTGCGGCGCGTGAGAGCACGGATTCGCTTCTCGTCGCGCGGTCGGGGGAGGGGGTGCATCCAGTGATCGGGTTGTGGCCCGTGGCGCTCGCGCCCGCGCTCGAAGCCTCGCTTGAAGAGGGTGCGCGCAAGGCAAAGACATGGACCAAGGATCATGGCGCCGTCGAGGTTTCATTCCCGGATGTCGTGATCGGCGGCAAGCCGCTCGACCCGTTCTTCAACATCAACGATCCGGATCAATTCGCGGAGGCTCAAGCGTTACTCGCATCTGAGTCTCCGACCTAACCCCTCACGCATTCCCAAATCGTGGATGGCCGGGCCAAGCCCGGCCATGACGAGGTGCGAGCGGCATATGGCGGCGACTGGGTCGGCCTGTTCTCCGTTCACGGCGATCGCGCCGTCGTGCCGGCGGCGAACAGCGGCAGATCGACGATCGCGCGGGTGCCGCCGCCGGGGGCCTCTGCGAGCGTGAGGCTGCCGCCATGCGCTTCGGCCACCTTGCGCGCAATCGCGAGGCCCAGCCCCGCGCCGCCGGTATTGCGGTTGCGCGATTCTTCGAGCCGCACAAAAGGCTCGAACACCGCTTCGCGCAAGTCCTTGTCGATGCCGGTGCCGCGATCGTCGATCGTGACGATGAGGCGTTCGCCGCGCGTCGTGGTCGCGATCGTTGCTTCGCCGCCATAGGCGATGGCGTTGTCGGTGAGATTGGCGAACAGGCGGCGCAACGACACCGGATCGCCAAGGATCTCGGCGTCGCGCGCTCTGCCCTCGAAGGCGAGCGTGACTTCCGCCCCGGCGAGGCGGCGGTCAGAGACTTCCCGCTCGAGCAGCTCGGCGATGCCGATCAGTTCCTCATGGCGATCGGGCGCGCCCGCCTCGATGGCAAGAAGCGAATCGTCAAGCAGCCGCCGCATGTCGTCGAGGTCCTGCACGGCCTTGGCCCGCTCGCCCTCGTCGGCGATGAACTCGGTGCGCAGCCGGAGCCGCGTCGCGTAGGTGCGGAGATCGTGCGAAATGCCGCCGATGAGCGCCATGCGCGCCTTGAGCAGATCGGCGAGGCGCTGCCCGAGCCGGTTGAAGGCGGCGATCAGCGCACGGATCTCTGGCGCGCTTCCCGGCGCATCGGGGATCGTCTGATCGCCGCGCGCGGGGTCGATGCGATCCACGGTGTCGGCGAGGTCGCGCAAGGGCCGCGCCTCCCGCCGCAGCATCAGCACCGTCGCGGCCACGATGACAAGCGCGAGCAGCGCCGCCCAGAGGCCCGGCGGGATGCCGAAGATGCTCAAGCCGAGCCCGCCGCTCGCCATCACCGCCAGCGTATCGCCGGTCGCAAGTCCGATCTCGATCTCGACCGCGCCCGGCGACAGCCACGAGAACGCGCGCAAGGGACCTGAAAACAGCTCGGAGGAGGGATCGACATGCACGCGGATGTCGCGGTTTCCGAGCGCTGCGCTATAGCGGCTGCGCACAAGATCGGCGACCGGCGCCTCGTACCATTCCTGCGCTTGCGTTGCTTCCCGCTTGTCGAGGATGCGGACGCGCAAATCCGCGCTGTTGGTCGCCCGCAGCACGAGCGGCCAGTTTTCCTTGGGCGTGTCTTCGAGCAACGCGACCAGGGCCGCCGCCTGATCCGGCAGCGGCAGCCGCAAACCGGCGTCGGTATCGCGGCTCCGCTGCAACAGATAGATCGCAGCGCCGAGCAACTGGAGCGCAACCAATCCGGTGAGCACGATCAGAAGCAGCCGCGTGCCGAAGCGAAAGCGCATCATGGCGCAAGTGGCTTGACCGCTTGTGGCGCGGCCACGAGTGGCGTGGCCACAAGTGGCCTGACGGTGGGCACGAACAGATAGCCGTTGTTGCGGACGGTCGTGATCGGGTTCAGCCCCGGCACCGCGGCCTCGATCTTTTTGCGGAGCCGCGAGATGGTGACGTCGATGGTGCGGTCAAACGGCTCGGCCGTGCGCCCGCGCGTCCAATCGAGGAGCTGGTCGCGCGAGAGCACGCGGCGCGGCCTCAACACAAAGCAGGCGAGCAGCTCGAACTCCGCGCTCGTCAGCGGAACGGGCTCCGATGCCGCATTGGTGAGGAGCCGCGCGTCGAGGTCGATGGTGAGACCCTCGAATTCGTAGCGGCGCTGCGGCTCGGGGGAGGGCGCAAGCCCGCGCGAGCGCCTGAGCAGCGCGCGGACCCGGGCGAGCAACTCGCGCGGATTGAACGGCTTGGTGAGATAATCGTCGGCGCCGATCTCGAGCCCGACCACGCGGTCGATCGGGTCGGCCTTGGCCGTGAGCATGAGGATCGGAATGTCGCCGCTCTTCCGCAGGCGCTGACAGATCGCGAGCCCGTCTTCGCCCGGCAGCATGAGATCGAGCAGGATGAGATCGGGGCGAAGGCGCAAGAGCAATTGGTCGAGCGCGCTTCCCGAAGCGGCCGTCTCGACGGCGAAACCCTCCTGCGCCAAGAGGTCGTGCACCAGCCTCTGGATTTCCGCGTCGTCCTCCACAACGACGACAGTCTGGCGCTCGGGACCCGTCATGGAGCGTGACGATAGGGGTCTCCGGCCGCGGCGCAAGACGGAAAAACCGGCCCGTTACCAATTGTTACACGCCCGAAAACAATCGTCGCAATTTGTCGCGCGGGCGGCATAGAGGCGCAAAGCGGGGCGCTTACGGTCTTGGCCTATCGGGCGGGGGACGCCCCTTCTTAGGAGAATACCGATGGCAAAGACACTCGTTGCGGCGCTCTGCGCGCTTGTCCTGATTGCGACCATCATCGCCACCGTCTCGGAAGCGGAGGCCGACGGCCGGAGCTGGAAGCGGAGCGGAACCGTCACCGGACCGTGGGGCGGGACCACCAGGTTCCAGCACTACGGCGCCTGCCAGGGCGGCACTTGTGTTCGCGGTGGCACTGCGATCGGCCCGTATGGCGGTATCCGAAGCTGGTCCAACACCCGCACCTGCGCCGGCGGCAACTGCACGGCGGCCGGCACTTATGTCGGACCCGGCGGCAAGGTGGTCACGCGAAACGGCACCGCGACCTACGGCAATGGCGGCTGGCAGGCGCAAGGCACGATCACGGGCCCGCGCGGCGGCACCGGAACGTATCAAGCCGGCGGCGCTTGCGCCGGTGGCGTCTGTTCCTCGTCGGGGACCTGGACCGGCCCCAATGGCGGGGTGTGGTCGCGCCAGACGACGGTTGCCAGGACCGGCAGCGGCTGGGAGCGCGACGTGACCGTCACGGGTCCCGGCGGCGCTACCTGGATGCGGAACGGCGAAGGCTCTTGCGTGGGCCGGATGTGCGATTTCGGCGGCACCGTCACCGGCCCGCGCGGCAACACCGGAACGTATAGCGGTAGTTCGTGGTGGGGACGCTATTGATAAGTCGCGGCCCTTTTTCTGCGGCGCCGGACGGGTGATAATTGTAGAGAGGGGCTGCTTGCCGCACTTGGCCGTGCTGCGAGCAGCCTTTCATCCTTTTGCGGTGAAGCGCCGAAACGAAGCGAGTGCGCGTATGAAGTGGACGGAACGGCTGGCAGCGCTTCTCTTCGCGGCATCGCTCC
>CAYMJW010000224.1:0-3543 GCA_964390455.1 uncultured Methyloceanibacter sp.
CACCGGCCGCATCTACCAGGAGTTCCTCGCCATGGTTCGAGGGGGCGTGTACCTGGGGGGAACGGTGCAGGTGGTGCCGCACGTGACTAACGCCATCAAGGAGTTCGTCCTTTCCGGAAACGACGGCATCGACTTCGTGCTGGTCGAGGTCGGCGGTACGGTCGGCGATATCGAGGGCCTGCCGTTTTTCGAGGCGATCCGGCAGCTCGGCAATGACTTAGCTCGCGGGCATGCGGTTTACGTGCACCTGACGTTGGTGCCGTTCATTCCGTCAGCGGGCGAGCTCAAGACCAAGCCGACACAGCACTCGGTGAAGGAGCTGAGATCGATTGGTATCCAGCCTGACGTGTTGCTCTGCCGCTGCGATCGCGAGATCCCACAGGGCGAGCGCAAGAAAATCGGCCTCTTCTGCAACGTGCGCGAATCGTCGGTCATTCAGGCGCTGGACGTATCGTCAATCTACGACGTGCCGCTCGCATACCACCGCGAGGGGCTTGATCGGGAAGTGCTGGCGGCATTTGGCATCGAGGGTGCGCCGGCACCGAAGCTCGACCGCTGGGAAGGCATCTCCAACGGAATCGCCAATCCGGAGGGCGAGGTCACGATTGCGATCGTCGGCAAGTACACCGGACTGAAAGACGCCTACAAATCGCTGATCGAAGCGCTCGTTCACGGCGGCATTGCCAATCGGGTGAAGGTCAAATTGGAGTGGATCGAGAGCGAGGTATTCGAACGCGAGGACCCTGCACCTCACCTCGAAGGCGTGCATGGCATCCTGGTGCCCGGCGGCTTCGGCGAACGCGGCGCGGAAGGCAAGATCCTCGCCGCCCGCTTCGCGCGTGAGAGGAAGGTCCCGTATTTCGGCATCTGCTTCGGCATGCAGATGGCGGTGATCGAGGCGGCGCGCACGCTGGTCGGCATCAAGGGCGCGTCGTCGACCGAGTTCGGGCCGAGCGAGGAAGCCGTCGTCGGTCTCATGACCGAATGGATGCGCGGCAATGAGCTCGAGCAGCGCAGGGCCGGTGGCGATCTCGGCGGAACGATGCGGCTCGGCGCCTATCAGGCCAAGTTGGACAAGGACAGCCACATCGCCCGGATCTACGAGGCGACGCAGATTTCCGAGCGTCACCGCCATCGCTTCGAGGTCAACATGCGCTATCGCGAGCGGCTGGAGAAAGCCGGCATGCGGTTCTGCGGTGTGTCACCGGACGGTCTGCTGCCGGAGACCATCGAGTACCCGGATCACCCGTGGTTCATCGGCGTGCAATATCACCCGGAGCTGAAATCGCGTCCGTTCGAGCCGCACCCGCTGTTTGCGAGCTTCATTGGTGCGGCAGTGGAGCAGTCGAGGCTGGTATAACTCGGCTGCGCAAACAGCTCGGTTCGCCGATGAGCTCAATCGAGCAGGAACAGGGAGATCTGCGGGAAGGCGATCAGCAGCCCGACGATGATCAACTCCATGATTACGAATGGCATGCAGCCGCGGAACACCTCGCTGAGAGGCACTTCGGGCGCCATGCTTTTGACGACGAAGGCATTGAGACCGACCGGCGGCGTGATGGCCCCGATCTCGACCATCTTGGTGACGAGCAGTCCGAACAGCACACCGTCGAAGCCGATCTTGGTCACGATGGGATAGACGATCGGCATCGTGATCAAGATCATCGAGAGGCCGTCGACGAAGCAGCCCAGGATGAGGTAGGGCACCAGGATCAGCAGGATGGTCGACGTCTGCGACCAGTTCAGATCGTTGACCATGGCAGCAAGCTTCGCCGGGAACTGCGTTGTTGTGAGACCCAAGCTGAAGAGGCCGGCACCGATCACAAGCGCGAAGATCGAGCAAGTTGCCGAGCCCGTTTCCTTGAGCCCCGCGATCACGTTCTGCTTGCGGCCGGGCCTGCGCAGAACCGCGAGCATGGCGAAGAACGCCCCCATCGCAGCCGCCTCGGTCGGAGTCGCAATGCCGAGATAGATCGTGCCCATTACTGCCGCGAACAGGATCATGAGCTCCCATGTTTTGGCGAGCGACTTCAGCTTCTCGCGCCACGACGGCAGTGGCTGATCCCCGCGCTGCGGGGCGAGCTTCGGATTGACTTTCACCCAGATGTAAATGCCGATGATGTAGATGATCGCGGTCATGATGCCTGGGACAAAGGCCGCGACGAACAGCTTGACCAGCGAGACATCGGTCATGATCGAGTAGATCACGAGCACGCCCGATGGCGGAATGAGCACACCCAGCGTACCGCCGCAGGCAACGCAGCCCGCGGCGAGGCGCGGCATGTAGCCTTGACGGAGCATCTCCGGCATCGCGACCCGAGCCATCGTCGAAGCAGTTGCAACGCTCGAGCCGCAGATCGTCGCAAAGGCCGCGCATCCAAACACGGTCGCGGCGGCAAGCCCGCCCGGGAAGCGCCCGAGCCATTTCTGTCCCGCCTCGAAGGCAGCTTGTGAGAGGCCGGCGGCAAACGCCATGTGCCCCATGAACAGAAAGAGCGGCAGAACCACATAGGCGAAGTTCGACGTGGCGCTGTAGGCGAACGTCGAAAGCAGGAACTCGACGGCCGGCCAAGGCCGCGCAGTGGCAAGGGCCACGATGCCTGCACCCGCCAATGCGAACGCAATCGGTATTCTCAGCACGAGAAGCACCAGCAGGAGACCAATGACGGCAAGGCCCGGTCCAAGCTCAGTCAGCATCACTCATGACTCCCTGCACTGGCGCCATCTTTGGCAACGAGCCTTGGGCGGCCCATCAGGTGCCGAATAGTGTCGCAGAGAAACTGAGCTGCGAGCATCCAAAAACCGATGGCCAGCACGAACCGCGCCGGCCAGATCGGAAACGGAAAGATGCCGAAGCCCGCCTCGCCACGCTCGAACGAGCTGATCGCCTGCTTGGTGCTGAGCCATGACAGGACGAGAACCAGTCCCAGGCAGAACAGATAACTGACGAGCTCCAGGAGCGATTGTACGCCACCGGGCAAATGACGGACCGCGATGTCCAAGGCGTAGTTCTGGCGTTCCTGCTGCGCCGCCGCGAGACCGAAGAACACCATCGCGACCAACAGCAGCTCACTGAGCTCGGTTGCCCCATGGATGGGCTGATTGAGCAAGCCGCGCGCCGCGACGTCGACAACGACAATCAACGTGATCAAGAGGGTTGACAGTCCGCTGGCGATGCCAAGACGCGCGAGCAGTCGTTCGACGACTTCGACAAATGCGAGCATAGTTACTGGCCCGGTTCGAAGGATGATGGGACAAGGAGGAGAAGAGGAAGCACGAGGTGTCGCGCTTCCTCTTACGAGCGGGCAGGCAGGCGAGCCTGCGCCTTTCGCGGCGTGATTCAGCAGAGGGCGGGTAACGACCCGGGACCTAGCCGCACTTCTTCACATAGCGCTCGAAGCCGGAGACGTACTTGCTCTGCGGCTCATGCTTGCGCAGGTAGCCGACGAACTCGTCCAGAAGCTTCTTGCCGTCGACTTTCGTCTCCTTGGCGACCCGTGCCAACCACTCCTGCTGCATCGCCGATGCGACGACTTTCTGCAC
>CAYMJW010000225.1:0-3534 GCA_964390455.1 uncultured Methyloceanibacter sp.
CGAGCGCGTGGTGGTGAACGGACGGGTCGAAGGCCCCATTCGCGGCGGCGAGGTCATCCTCAAGAGCAAGGCTCACGTCGTCGGCGACATTCAGCACGAAACGCTTGCGATCGAGCAGGGCGCCTATTTCGACGGGCGCTCCGTGCATGCGGGCCAAACGAACGGCCTCGCGCAAGACAAGATCGCCGCGCGTCCGCGCAAGGAGATCGCGCACAACAGCCGCGAAGCCGCTTAGCCGAGCTCAGACTCGGCATACGACGCTCGTCATACCGGCGAAAGCCGGTATCCAGCGCAACAAGCGCCGTGCCTTCCGCTCTGGATTCCGGCTTGCGCCGGAATGACGAAGCGTGCCTGCGGGCACATCACTTGCGACGCCTACAGTGGCGAGGAGCCCGGCGGCTGGGTCGGATAGGCCGGCCCCGGATGCAGGAAGCTCATCGTCACATAGGCACCGATGAACGAGCCGGCGGCAGCGAAGATCACATAGACCCAATTGTCGGTATAGCTGATGACCGCGAAAGACGAGAGCAGGTACCAGATGCTGCTCCAACTTGCGGCGGGAAGGCGGCGGCGCTTCACCACCGCGTTGGTGAACATTACGTACACGGCGTCGGTGCAGGCGGTCGCGACGACGACGGCGGCGGCAAGCAGCGGTTCGATCTGGATGGGTGGCATAAGCGCGCCTCCTCGGCTTCGTTCCGGCCGAGGACCATAGCGCAAAACACGCATCATACCGGAATGACGAGCGCCTCATCTTTTTGCTCTCCCCTTGGGGAGAGCACACGCGCCTCTTGGCGCGTGGTGAGGGGTCATGGCGAAGCCCGCGTCAAGAAATCACCCTCACCCTCCCCGCCATGCGACTTGCGCAAAGCTGCGCTTGCGCAAGATCGCGGCGGGAAGCCCTCTCCCTTGAGGGAGAGGGGGAAGCCTTGGCACGCAAATCGAGAAGCGGTGCAGCTCACAGCCCGAACGGATAGGTCTCGTCTGGACCATGGGGGTGGGCATCGGCGCGGGCCGCCACGGCCTTCGTCTCGGTGAACCAGATCCAGGCATCGAATTGGCGCGACAGCTCGGCCTGGAAATAGTGCGACAGAAGCTCGGTCTCCGGCCGGTAGATCACGCCGATCGCGCGTTCGAGCAAGGGCTCGGCCAGTGCGTCGCGAACATTCTGTCTCTGACCGAGGCCAGTTTCGAGGAAGAACGCCGGGATGCCGGCATCGCGCGAGGCTCCCTCATAAGAATCGTCGCGCGCCGGCCGCACCCGTTTGATCTCCATCGGCCCGTCCCAGTTCGACGCGGCGGCGACCGTGCCCCGATCGGTGCCGAAGCCGATCAGCGCGGCGCCGTCGCCGAAGCGGGCGCGGGCGAGCTGCCCGATATTGTGCTCGCCCCTGACCTGGCCCATTTCGGTGAACTCGGCATTGCCGATATGCGAGTTGTGCGCCCACACCACCGCTTTCGCTCCGGGCCCGCGATGCGCGAGCAGCCGGTCGAGCGTGTCGAACATATGCTGGTCGCGCAAATTCCATGACACCGCGTCGCCGTAATACATGACCCGGTAATATTCCTCGGCCGCCGTCACGATGCGGGCATTCTGCTCGGCGTCGAAGAAGGCTTCGCCGTCCCGCACGAGATAATCGAGACGCTTCCTGAGGAGGTCGAGCAGCGCGTCGGCCACGGGCTTCTCGCACAGCGCATAGCCGCGGGAAATCGCCATGCGCCCGTAGCGGACCGGGTCCGCACGCCAGGGCGCGAGGCAGCCATAGCGCTCGCGCGCAATTCGTGCAGCCTCTGGATCGACGGTGTCGAGATAGGCGAGCACCGCCGCGATCGAGGCGCTGAGACTATAGACATCGAGGCCATAGAAGCCGCATTTCCGCTCGGGCGCGACGATCCCTTCGTTGATCGCCCTGAGGCGGTTGAGAAAGTTGCCCACTTGGCCGTTCCGCCACATCCAGGTGGGAAAGCGCGTGAAGGCGCCCTGAGGCACTTTGGGCCGCGGCAGCCCGCGCACATAGGCGTCGTACACCAAGGCATCGGGCCAGTCGGCTTCGACCGCGACGATTTTGAAGCCATGCTGTTGCACCAGCATGGCGGTGATCGCCGCGCGCGCGTCATAGAATTCCGCCGTGCCGTGCGTCGCTTCGCCGAGCAGGACGACGCGCTTGTGGGCGAACCGCTCGGCAAGGCGCGCGAGCTCATCGAGATCGCCGAATGGCTCGGCCGCCTCGGCGACGAGGTGGCTCAATCCGCCGTGGATCGCCCTGGCGCGCGCTACCGGTGTGAGCAGCCCGGCGGCAAAGCCCGAGCTCTGCGCGTCGATCGCGGTTTCCTTCTTGGCCGGCTCCGGCTCGACCCATCCCTCGGCCCCGATCAGCGGCACAAAGGCGACGGCGCCATGGTCCTCCTGCTCGAATGTGTCCTCAGCCGTTCGGCGGACGAGAAGCAGCGTCTGGTGAACGCCGCTCCCGACCGGAATCACCATGCGCCCGCCGATGGCGAGCTGTTGCTTGAGCGCTTCAGGAACTTTCGGACCTCCGGCAGAGACGAGGATAGCGTCGAAGGGGGCCTCTTCGGGCAGGCCCTTGGTGCCGTCGGCGAAGATGATCTTGACGTTGGCATAGCCGAGGCGGTCGAGGCGCGCCCGCGCCTCATTGGCAAGCTCTTCGTGGCGCTCGATGGCGAAGACTTTGCGGGCGATGCGGCCGAGCACGGCGGCGGCATAGCCCGAGCCCGCGCCGACTTCGAGCACCGTGTCGCCCGGATCGAGTTCGAGCAGCTCGATCATGCGGGCGACGATATAGGGCTGGGAGATGGTCTGGCCCGCCTCGATGGGGAGAGCCGAGTCCTCGTAGGCGAACTCTTTCAAGTGCTCGGGAACGAAGGCCTCGCGCGGCACCTTGCCCATGGCGGCGAGCACGAGCGGATCGGCGATGCCACGCGCCTGCAAGTGCCGCGTCACCATGATGGCGCGGTCGCGGGCATGGGCATCGCCGCGATCTGAAGGCTTGGCCTGGGGGGCTGCCATGCCGGCTAAACTACGGTAGGGCGCAAGCGTTCGGCCTTGATATGAATCAGCAAAGGCGTACCGCCAGATTCGCTCTCCCCTTGGGGAGAGCACGCGCGCCGTTCGGCGCGCGGTGAGGGGGGGCGCGAAGCGCCGTCATTGAGAACCCCCTCACCCTTCCCGCCATTCGCCGCGCTTCGCGCGTCGGGCGGGAAGCCCTCTCCCGCAAGGGAGAGGGAAATCCGGAATGACGGTCGGGATCAGTTCAGCTCCCAGGTGACTCTGACGCGCACCTCGACCGCGGCCGTGCCCGCCTCGATCGGCACCGCCTTGGCCGACTCCATCTGCGCCGCGGCCGCGGTGAAGCGGGGCTGATAGGAGGCCTCCTCCTCGGTGATGGTGAGAATCGGCCCGAGGCCGACGCCGGCGGCCTCGGCGTAAAGCTTCGCGTTTTCGGTGACGTTCTTGAGCGCGAGCTTGCGCGCCTCGTCCTTGAGCGCCTCGGGCTCCGACACGCCGAACTCGAT
>CAYMJW010000226.1:0-3524 GCA_964390455.1 uncultured Methyloceanibacter sp.
GAGATTTGATCGTGGCAAGCGCGCGCTTCACCCCGTTCAGGCTGATGCGGCTATGCGCGCCCGGCCCGATCCCGGCATAGTCGCACCCGCGCCAATAGAGCAGGTTGTGCCGTGACTCCGATCCCACCCGCGCGTGGTTCGAGACTTCGTAAGCGGGAAGCCCCGCCGCCTCGCACAGTTCCTGCGTCAGCAGATATTGCGCGCGCGCCTCCGCCCCGTTGGGCGTGTGGAGGGTGCCCGCGTCATGGCGCGCCGCGAACGGCGTGCCGGGCTCGATGGTGAGCTGGTAGAGCGAGAGATGGTCGGCGGCGTGGCGAAGCGCGCGGCTGAGCTCTTCGCGCCATTGGCGCGCCGTCTGCCCCTCGCGCGCATAGATGAGATCGAACGAGACGCGGCCGAAATGGCGTTTGGCGAGATCGAGTGCCGCCAAGGCCTCAGCCGCCGAATGCTGCCGCCCCAGCGCCTTGAGGCTCGCATCGTCGAGCGCCTGCACGCCGAGCGAGAGCCGGTTGATTCCGGCCGCGCGGTAGCCGGCGAAACGCGCCGCCTCTACGCTCGTCGGGTTCGCTTCGAGCGTGATCTCGGCGTCGCTGTCGAGCCGCCAATGCCTAGCGATCGCCTCGAGGATCGCGGTCACCGTCGAGGCCTGCATCAAAGACGGCGTGCCGCCGCCGAAGAACACGCTTGCGACGCTCCGCCCCGGCGTAAGCGAGGCGAAATAGGCAAGCTCGGCGAGGTAGGCCGAAAGGAAGCGTGTCTCGTCGATGCCGCCGTGGCGGACATGCGAGTTGAAGTCGCAATAGGGGCATTTGGCGCGGCAGAACGGCCAATGCACATAGACGCCGAACGGCTCAACTTCACTGAAGTTGGGGTTGGGAGATTCCCCCTCACCCGGCGCAGCCTCGCCCCGCGAGCCTGCGCCACCCTCTCCCACGAGGGGAGAGGGTTGTCGGCGCCTCGCCGGGCTATCTCTCAACATAGGCCGCTGCCATCAATTTCTCGAAGGCGCGCATGCGGTGCGAAAGCTCGTTCTTCAGAGCGGGCGCCATCTCGCCGAAAGTTTCCCGGTAGCCGTCAGGCACGAAGATCGGATCATAGCCGAAACCGAAGGACCCGCGCGGCGGGAAGCTGAGCGTGCCGAAGACTTTACCTTCGAAAACTTGGGCCGGCCCGTCCGGCGCGGCGAGCGCGAGCGCGCAGGTGAAATTGGCGCTGAGGTCAGATGCGCGTCTTTCTTCAAGCTCACGATGCACGCGTTGCATGGCGAGGCCGAAATCCTTGGTCTCGCCGCCCCAGCGCGCCGAGTGGATGCCCGGCGCGCCGCCAAGCGCTGCCACCTCGAGGCCAGAGTCGTCGGCAATTGCGATCATGCCCGAGGCTCGCGCTGCCGCTTCAGCTTTCAGCGCGGCATTCGCGGCAAAGCTCGCACCGGTCTCTTCCGGCTCTGGCAGGCCGAGGCTCGCCGCCGAGACGCATTCCACCCCGTAAGGCGCGAACAGCTCGGCAAGCTCTCGCACTTTGCCCGCGTTATGGCTTGCGGCGACGATCCGCGCGCCCCGCCGGAGCATCGGCGCCATGCTCAAGCGACGGTCAACTTCTGCAGCGAGACAAGCTCGGCGATGCCTTGCCGCGCGAGCGCCATGAGCTGATCGAACTGCTCCTGGCTGAATGGCTCGGTCTCCGCCGTGCCCTGGACCTCGACGATCCCGCCAGACCCGGTCATGACGAAATTGGCGTCGGCCTCGGCTTCCGAATCCTCGGCATAGTCGAGATCGAGGACCGCCTCGCCGCGATAAAGCCCGCACGACACCGCAGCCACATGGTCGCGCAACACGGTGCCTTTGATCATGTTGCGGGCTCCCATCCAGGCGATCGCGTCGTGGAGCGCAACCCAGGCGCCGGTGATCGCGGCCGTCCGCGTGCCGCCATCGGCCTGAAGCACGTCGCAATCGATGACGATCTGTTTCTCGCCGAGGCCCTGAAGATCGGTGACGGCGCGGAGCGAGCGGCCGATCAGGCGCTGGATCTCCTGCGTTCGGCCCGACTGCTTTCCGGCCGAGGCCTCGCGCCGCGTGCGCTCGGTCGTGGCGCGAGGAAGCATGCCATATTCGGCCGTGACCCAGCCGCGCCCCTGGCCCTTGAGCCAGGGCGGAACGGGCTCTCCGGCCGTCGCCGTGCACAGAACGTGGGTCTCGCCGAATCGGACGAGGCAAGAGCCTTCGGCGTGGCGCGACACGGCGCGCTCGAAGCTGATGGGCCGAAGCGCGTCGGAAGCGCGTTTTGACGGGCGGACGATGGCGAAGCTCCTCCTTGAAGTCGCGGCACCCTAGAGGAGCCGCTGCCTGCGTAAAAGCCCTTTCCCCCAGGAGAATTGGCCGATGCCTTGTGCCCTGCGAGGGGAGCGGCTACCACGCTTAACCATGGCCGAGATGGAGACGAGGCCCGGGAGCGCCGAGCTCTTTGGGGCCGCCCAAACCTCCTCGCGAAGAGACGAGGTGCCTCTCGCCACGCCCATGATGGCCCAATATCTGGAGATCAAGGCGGCCAATGCCGACTGTCTCCTGTTCTACCGCATGGGCGATTTCTACGAGCTGTTCTTCGAGGACGCCGAGATCGCCTCGCGCGCCCTCGGCATCGCGCTGACCAAGCGCGGCAAGCATCAGGGGGCCGACATCCCCATGTGCGGCGTCCCCGTCCATGCCGCCGACGACTATCTCCAGCGCCTGATCGCGGCAGGGCACCGGGTCGCGGTGTGCGAGCAGACCGAGGACCCGGCCGAAGCGAAGCGGCGCGGGCCGAAGGCGGTCGTGCGCCGCGACGTCGTCCGTCTCGTCACGCCGGGGACCCTGACCGAGGAGACCCTGCTCGACGCCCGCGCCCATAATTTCCTCACCGCGCTCTTCCGGGCGCCCGCCAAGGAGGGCGCCGAGCCCGCTTTCGCGCTCGCCTCGCTCGATATCTCGACGGGCGAGCTGATCGCTTCGTCCGTGAGCGCGAGCGATCTTCCGGGCGAGCTTGCGCGGATCAAGCCCGGCGAGGTTCTGATCGGCGACGATGCCGCGGGCGATGGCGCGCTTCGCCGCCAGATCGAGGAAGCGGGTGCGGCGCTCACGCCCTGCCCGCGCGCGCATTTCGATTCGGTCGCCGGCGAGAGGGCGCTCAAGCTGCGGCTCGGCGTCGGAGCGCTCGATGCCTTCGGTGAGTTCACGCGGGCCGAGCTTGCGGCGCTCGCTGGCCTCCTCACCTATGTCGAGATCACCCAAGTCGGCAAGGCGCCGCTCATCAGGCCGCCGCGGAAAGAACCCGCCGGCGCCTTCCTCGTCATCGACGCCGCGACGCGCGCCAATCTCGAGCTGATCCGCTCGAGCCAGGGGGTGCGCTCGGGCAGCCTCCTTGCCGCGATCGACCGCACCGTGACCGCGGCCGGGGCGCGCGAATTGGCGAGCCGGCTCGGGAGCCCCCTGACCGATCCCAAGGCGCTCAATGCCCGGCTCGATGCCGTGGCCTATCTCGCCGACGAGCCC
>CAYMJW010000227.1:0-3522 GCA_964390455.1 uncultured Methyloceanibacter sp.
GTGACCGAGCTTCATCATACAGAATTTCCCGCTCTCCCCTTGGGGAGAGCACGCGCGCCACTTGGCGCGCGGTGAGGGGACCGGCGCGAAGCGCGGTTAGAAAAGATTCACCCTCACCCTTCCCGCCATTCGTCGCGCGCTCAATTTTTGCGCTATCGCTGCGCTATTTGAGCGCTGCGCGCGTCGGGCGGGAAGCCCTCTCCCTCAAGGGAGAGGGGAAGCTCGTGGCGGCCACCTCAGGATGACGAATCCCGTAGCCGCATTCCCCGTCATTCCGGCGAAAGCCGGAATCCAGAGGCAGTTGGCTCCGAGCTTGTGGCTCCTGGACCCCGGCTTTCGCCGGGGTGACGGCTGCGGCTAGAGCAGTGAAGCCTCCGCCACGAGAGCGGCGACGGTCGCTTCGAGGCGGCGCAAGTCTTGCTCCCGCGACAGGCGATGATCGCCGACCTTGACGAGGGTGAGTTCGACATCGTCCGAGCGAAGCAATTCGACGAGATCGAGGGCGTGGCGCCAGGGCACGTCAGGGTCGCGCATGCCTTGCAGGATGCGGACCGGCAGGTCGAGATCGAGCGGGCGCTCGCCGATCAAGTGCCGCCGCCCCTCCTCGATCAGCCGCCTGGTGATGGGGTAGGGGTCGCCATACAGCGACGGCTCATAGAAGACGCCGTCACGCGCGAGCGTCGCTTTCGCCTCGTCGGTCATTTGCGCCCAGATCAGCTGCTCGGTCATGTCCCAGGCTGGCGCGATCAGCACGAGACCGGCGAGCTTTCCGATCGCCCCTTCTTGCGCGAGCTTGCGGGCGAGAAGGAGCGCAATCCATCCGCCCATCGAGGAGCCGACCACGATCGCGCGCTGCGTCCTGGCGAGGAGGAGCGCAAGCATGGCATATGCCTCATCCAACCAGTCGCCGATCGCACTCTCTTTCAGATCGCCTTCGGACAGCCCATGGCCCGAATAGTCGAAGCGGAGCATCGGCAAGCCATGCTCTTCGACCCAGGCCGCGAGCGCGAGCGCCTTGGTGCTCGCCATGTCGGAGAGGAAGCCGGGAAGCCAGATAAGGCCAACGTTGCCTCTTCCCGCATCGGCCAAGCGATAGGCGAGGCGGCGGCGCCGGACGCCCTCGCCAAAGTCGAGGAATTGCGGTTCGGGTGCGCTCACCTTAAGAACCTTGCACCATGAAGGAGGTGACCATCTTGCAAGCCGTGCCGCGCCTCGATGCCGGAGGCAGCGAGCAGGCGGCCGTCGAGATCGCCGAAGCGCTCACGCGCGCCGGCGCGTCTTCCCTCGTTGCCACCGAAGGCGGCCGGATGGCAACCGCCATCACCGAGGGCGGCGGCGAGATCGTCCCCCTTCCCATGGCGAGCAAGAACCCTCTCACCATCCTCGCCAACGCGCGAAGGCTCGCGAACCTCATCGCGGAGCGCGACGTCGATCTCGTGCATGCGAGAAGCCGGGCGCCGGCCTGGAGCGCGTTCCTCGCCGCGCGCCGCACGCGACGTCCCTTCGTCACCACCTATCACGGCGCCTACGGCGATCCGGGCCCGCTCAAGAGCGCCTATAACAGCGTCATGGGCCGCGGCGACCGCGTGATCGCCAACTCGCGCTACACCGCGGACCTGATCGCCTCGCGGCATCCAGAGGCGCGAGAGCGCATCCGCGTCATCTATCGCGGTGTCGATGAGGATATCTTCGATGCCAATGCCGTTCCGCCCGAGACTGTGGCGAGCCTCAGAGAGCGCTGGGGCGTCGCGCCAAAGACCAAGATCGTGCTCCAGGCGGCGCGGCTCACCGGCCTCAAGGGACATCGCGACACGATCGAAGCCGCCTTCATCCTCGCCGCCGAGGGCGCGCTCGATGGCGCCGTCGTCGTCTTTGCCGGCGACGCCGGGAGCGGGTCCGCCTACGGCCAAGACCTCGCCGCGCTGATCGCGCGCCATGGGCTAGAGGACAAGGTTCGTCTCGTCGGCCATTGCGGCGAGATGCCGGCGGCCTTCCTTGCCGCGGATGTCGCGCTCGTGCCTTCGCTCGTGCCCGAGACCTTCGGGCGGACGAGCATCGAGGCGCAAGCCATGGGCTGCCCCGTCATCCTCTCCGATATCGGGGCCCTGCCCGAGACGATCGTCGCTCCCGAGCAGGACAAATCGGGGTTCACGGGCTGGCTTGTGCCGCCGGGTGACAGCGCGGCGCTCGCCGCCAAGATCAGGCTCGCTCTTAACCTTACACCCGAGGCGCGCACCGCGCTCGGCACCCGCGCGCGGAGGCGCGTTGCCGCCACATTCACCTTGCACGCGATGCAGCTTGCGACGCTCAAGGTCTATGACGAGCTGCTGGGGAGCGCCCTTGGCGCCCGTTTCGAGCAACACGCAAAGCCAAGGCCGGCGCCAAGCTCTCGTTAAGGCAGCTTCGTGCCCGTCACCCGGCTTGACTTGTCAGGCGCAATTTCGTTGCTATAGAACCCTCGCAGCATGTAATTCGGACCGCGGCGCGGAATCGCCTTGTTGAAGGGATCTGCCGCCGCCGTTCGCACAGAGGAGAACAGGACATCGTAAGGCGACCGACGAAGCTTACGCCCGATCGGGGGGGGCCCCGTATCAACGAGGGCATTGACAATCCAAACATCCAACTCATCGACGCCACCGGCAACAATGTCGGCGTGGTTGCCATAACGGACGCACTCGCCCGCGCGGCCGAGGCCGGTCTCGATCTGGTCGAAATCGCACCCAATTCCGAACCGCCGGTCTGCAAGATCCTCGATTTCGGCAAGTACAAATACCAGGCGCAGAAAAAGGCCGCCGAGGCGCGCAAGAAGCAGCGCACCGTCGAGATCAAGGAGATCAAGATGCGGCCGAATATCGATATTCACGACTATCAGGTGAAGATGCGCTCGATCGTCCGGTTCTTCGAGGAGGGCGACAAGGTCAAGGTTACGTTGCGCTTCCGGGGACGCGAGATGGCGCATATGGAGCTCGGCACAAGGTTGCTCGACCGGGTGAAGCAGGACACCTCCACCATCGCCAAGGTGGAATCGGAGCCCCGGCTCGAGGGCCGGCAGATGGTGATGGTGCTCTCCCCGCGCTAGGGGTCTCTGCTGCCGGATTCCCTTGCATTTCCGCCAGGACCGACCCTATAAGGTCGCGCGTAGGAGCCGCCCGGCAGGGCATGCCGTGGCGGCTCGCATGCTTTCCAATAGCCCATAGATTGATGCCCCTGTCGGGTGGCGCGTGGCCGCTCCGGGGCCCAAAAGGAAGCCAAATGCCCAAGATGAAGACCAAGAGCGGTGCCAAGAAGCGCTTCAAGGTCACGGCGACCGGCAAGGTGAAATGCCAGGCCTCGCGTAAGCGTCACGGCATGATCCAGCGCCCCACGAAGTTCATCCGGAACGCGCGCGGGACGATGGTGCTGTCGGACGAAGACGCCAAGATCGTGAAGAAGAATTTTCTGCCCTATGGCCGTTGAGGCCTAAGGCAAGCTTCGAAGGAGCACCGTCATGTCCCGTGTGAAACGCGGCGTTACCTCCCATGC
>CAYMJW010000228.1:0-3509 GCA_964390455.1 uncultured Methyloceanibacter sp.
CTATTTCACCAGCGTGACGGGAAGCTTGGTCAGGTGAACGACTTTCGTCGCGACCGACCCCATCACGAGGTTGCCGATCGCGCTCATGCCGCGCGTCCCCATCACGATCGCGCAGCAGCCCGCGGCTTCGGCGCATGCGACGATCGACTTCGCGACGTCGCCGATCAGGACCTTGCTGGTGAATGCGACGCCGGCCGCCTTCGCCTTCTCGATGGCCGGCCGCAAGATGCCCTCGCTATGCTCGCGCTGAAGGTCCTCCGCCTTCTCTTCCGGCAAGTACATGGCAATCTCGCCGTAGATGATGGGCGGCTCGTGCGCATGGACAATCGTGAGCTCCGTCGGCCCGCGCTCCTTGGCGAATCGGATCGCGTAATCGACGGCACGCATCGCGCCGTCCGAGTTGTCGACCGGAACGAGCAGTTTGTGCATCGTGGCTCACCCCTTGGCGAAGCATAGCTTGTTGGGCGGAGTTTGGACGCATCGTTTCCGCCCCGACTTGATGTGCGTCAACTGAACGGACGGCAAGGTGGCCGTCGCACGAATCGCCGCGGGGAATTGACCGGCTTTCCAGGGTTGGTGCGGACGCCGGGAGTCGAACCCGGACGGGGTTTCCCCCTCAGGATTTTAAGTCCTGTGTGTCTACCAGTTCCACCACGTCCGCGATCGCGCCTGAGGAACGCGAGGCGACGGTGCCAGAAATCGAGGCCAGTGGGAACGTCTGCTCGCGGTTTGAACCTGCGGTGCGGTCGGCCGTCGCGCAAGCGGGCAAGCGGTGCCCCGGGGCGCTAGGCCGGGAAGAACGTCTTCCGCTCTGGCTTGTCGTCCGCCGTTTCGGCCTCCTCGGCCTCTTCCGGGAGCGCCGAGGCGACCCGCTCCTCAAGCGGCTTCGGCCGCGGCAGGTCTTCCGCAGGCGTGAACCCGGCCGGCTTTTCGCCGCGCGGCTCTTCAGGCTCGTCGCTTGGGGGCTCTGCCGGTTCGCCTGATAATGGGGGCGCCTCGGCTTCCGCGACGGTAGCCGGACCGCCTTCGAGGCTCGCCCTCATGAGCAAGAACAGCACGAGGGCGTTCAGCACGTGCCAGGCGGCATGCGTACCCACTTTCCGTCCCTCGACGACCACCTTGTCGCAGAGCGCGAGATCGAGCGACCGGAGCGCAATGGAGACGGCGAAGATGGAAGCGGCCCACAGCAGCCAAGGTGCCGCCTTGTGTCCGCGTTCGGCGAGCGTCAGACCGACGACGATCAGCGCCGCAAGCGCCGGGAGATAGAACAGGCTGCCGTTGAGGCACGGCTTGACGCCCGCCGTGTCAGGGCCAGGGAAGCCGATGAAGCCCGCCCCGCATCTGACTTGCATGGTGATCGCCACGATCGCCGCGAAGCCGGCCACGAGCAACGTGGTCCACCCCGGAGGAATGCCGAGGAAGCGATTGAGCGCCAAACCGAGATAGACCAGCATGAACACGGTGATCGGCACGACGTCGGCGAGTGCTGCCGCGCTAGTGGCGTAGAGGTGGAACGCGAGGCTGCCGAGCCCGATGAAAAGGACGAGCACGGGGAGCAGAAACTGGTCGGCGTTCCGCTCCTCCTGCGGGCGCCTGAGCACGACGAAGACCCCGGCAAGCGCGGCCAATAGAAACGCGCCGTTGCTGAGCGCGTTGACGGGCTCGGCCCAAAGCGCCTCGTTTGCGCCGCGCTCGCAATAGAGGAACACACGTTCGCCGAATGTCATGAACCCTCTCCTTTTTCTCGCACGACAAGGAAAGAGGTCTCGTGGGCCTGCGGTTCCACGAGCAGAGCCCGTTCACGCTTTTTTGGCCGATGGCCGAAGCCGCGTCGCGGCGCTTTCCGCCCCGGGGGGCACCCCTATTCGGGCGGAGACCCGTCGTCGTCCGCCGGGGCTTCTTCCTCTGCCGGGGCCTCTTCGCTCTCTGCCGGCACCTCGCCTTCGAGAGCCTCCTCCTCCATATCGGTGCCGATATCGGTCGGTAGCCCGAGGCTCTGCCGGCAATGATCCTCAAAGTCCTCATTCGCGTTCATGAGATCTTCCAGCGTCGGATAGGCCTCGACGTCGGCGTCGCTGATGTCCTCGTTGTGCATCTTCGTCAGCATGTCGACGTCTTTCTGGCTGAGATTGTTCTTCCCAAGCTCGCCCGCCACGCATTCGCAAAAGGCCTTCGGCGTGACCTCGCTGTCGTCGAAGCTCGGGTCCTCGGTGACGCTTGGATCGTCGCTGCACGCCGTGACGAAATCGCCCGTGTTGAGATTGGCAGCCTTGGCCTCGCCGAGACAGAGGAAGAGGCCGAGGCAGAGACCGGCGATGGCGCCGAGCCCGCTCAGGCGCATGAGGAAGTTCTTGTGCATGCCCGCCCCTCCTGCCTTGAGACCTTGACGTCGCGCCAGAGGCCGCCGCCAAGACTAAGGAATGACCCGCCATCTAGGCAACAGTGGGAGCACCTTAACGATGACCGCGAGCTTAACTCTTGATCGGTGGCACGACCCGAATATGCAACTCTTTCAGTTGCTTAGGCGTGACCTCGGAGGGCGCGCCCATGAGCAGATCCTCGGCCTGCTGGTTCATCGGGAACATGACGACCTGCCGTAGATTCTCCTCGCCGCAGAGCAACATCACCATGCGGTCGATGCCGGGCGCGATCCCGCCATGCGGCGGGGCGCCATATTGCAGCGCGCGCAGCATGCCGCCGAAGCGCTTCTCCAGCTCCTCCTTGGGATAGCCGGCGATGGCGAACGCCTTCTCCATGATCTCGGGCTTGTGGTTCCGGATCGCGCCCGAAGAGAGTTCGACGCCGTTGCAAACGACGTCATATTGGTAGGCGAGAATGTCGAGCGGGTCCTTGGTTTCGAGCGCTTCGAGCCCGCCTTGCGGCATCGAGAACGGATTGTGCGAGAAGTCGATCCGTTGTTCTTCCTCGTTCCATTCGTACATCGGGAAGTCCACGATCCAGCAGAAGGCGAATTGATCCTTCGCGGTCAGCCCGAGTTCGTTGCCGATCTTCACCCGCGCGCGGGCGGCGAAGTCGGCAAACTCGCTTGGCAACCCCGCCACGAAGAACACGGCGTCCCCGTCGGAAAGCCCAAGCTCGGCCTTGAGGGCCGCCGTTCTCTCGGCCCCGATATTCTTGGCGATGGGCCCCGCCCCTTCGCCGTCACGGAAGAAGATATAGCCGAGGCCCGGCTGCCCTTCGCCTTGCGCCCACGCATTCATCCGGTCGCACACCGCGCGGCTGCCGCCGCCTTTGCCGGGGATCGCCCAGACGCGCGCATTCGCGTCCATGTCGAGCATGCCGGCGAACACCTTGAAGCCCGAGCCGCGGAAGTGCTCGGTCACATCTCTCATTTCGATCGGGTTGCGCAGATCGGGCTTGTCGGTGCCGTATTTCCGCATTGCCTCCGCGTAAGGGATGCGCGGGAATTTCTTCGTGACGGGCTTGCCGCCGCCGAACTCCTCGAACAGACCGCGCAGGATCGGCTCGACCGTGTCGAACACATCCTC
>CAYMJW010000229.1:0-3479 GCA_964390455.1 uncultured Methyloceanibacter sp.
ACCGATTGCGACAGCGGCACGGGAGCGATCCTCTCGCCTCGAATTCGTTACCGGGCGCCGCCTAGCCCGGAACGTCCGCGGGCCTCGCCGCCACGGGCTTGCCGACGATGGTGGTAATCAGGCGATCGGCCTCGATCAAGCGCTTGGCCACGAGCTTAATGTCGTCAAGGGTCACAGCCTCGACCAAAGCGTTCCGCCGGCCGACATAGTCGATGCCGAGATCCTCGATCTGGATCCAGAGCAGCTGGTTGGCGATTCCGGCCGAGGATTCGAATCTGAGGGCATAGGAGCCGGTGAGATAGCTCTTGGCGTTTGCGAGCTCTTCTTCCGTCGGGCCCTGCTCGGCGATCCGCTTCAGCTCGCTCTCGATGACCTCGATCGACTGGCCGACGGCCTCGTTCTTGGTGGCAACATTGCCGATAAAGACCGACCCGTGCTTGTAGGGGTAGAGATTGGAATGGACCGAATAGGCAAGCCCACGCTTCTCACGCACCTCCTCCATCAGCCGGGAGGAGAAGCCGCCGCCGCCGAGGATATAGTTCAGCACATAGGCCGGCATGAAATCGTCATCTTTCCGGGCGATGCCGCGATGGCCGAATTGCACCACCGATTGCGGCACGTCCATCTCAATGATCTCGCGCGTTGGGCCGAACGGCGGATCGGCGTCGGCTACCGGCTCAAGCGCCGAGTGCGCCGGCAGGCCTCCGAACACGTGATCGAGCACGCGCCCGAGAGTCTCGGCGTCGATGTCGCCGACCACGGAGATAACGAGCTTGTCGCGGGCGAAGATGCGGGCCGCGTAGTCCCTGAGGTCGCCGGGCGAGATATCGGCGATCGACCTCATCGTCCCCTTGATCGGCCGGCCGTAAGGGTGATCCTGAAAAGCGAGGCGATCCCAAGCCAGAGACGCGACGGTCTCGGGGTCGTGCTCGTCGAATTTGAGCCCGGCCAGAATCTGCGCCCGCACGCGCTCGGCCGCGTCCCGATCGAAACGCGGCTCGGTCAGCGCAAGGCGCAGGAGATCGAACACCTCGTCCTTGTTGGCGGTCAACGTCTGAACGCTGCCGAGCATGACGTCGCGGCCCGCGTCGAAATCCATGCGCATGGCGAGCGCCTGCTCGCGCTCCTGAAAGGCGATTGCGTCGAGCGGGCCGGCGCCCTCGTCCATCATGGCGGTGATGAAATAGGCGAGGCCGTCCTTGTCTTTGGGGTCCTGGGAGGCGCCGCCGCGGAAGGCAAAACGCATGGCGATGAGCGGATTGGCGTGGCTCTCGACAAGCCATGCCTCGATGCCGCCGGGGCTCTTGACGCGCTCGATCTGCATGCGGCTAACGTCAGCCGCGGAGGCGGCCGAAGCAGCGACGAGCGCCACCGCGGCCAAGCCCGCGCCTTGCCGCAACCACGAGGGAAGAAAGGGAACCCCCCGCGGCATCGCGGCTACGACTTGCCTTTGACGCGCGCATTGACCGGCTTTCCATCGATGGAGCTTGAATGTTCGGGGGCGGGCAGCAGGTAGCCGGTGACCGAATTCTTGTCGACGAGATGTTTCCGCGCCGCCTCGCGCACGTCATCGACGGTCACGCGCTTCAGCCGGTTCGGCCACTCCTCGACATCGGCAACGCTCATGCCGGTGGCGAGCCGCCAGCCATAGTGGCGCGCCATGCGCGACTGGCTGTCTTGGGTGTAAACGAACTCGGCGATATAGGAGGCGCGCGCGCGGTCGAGCTCTTCTTGCGTCACGCCCTCGTCGCGCAGTTGTGCGATCACGCCGTCGATGGCCACATCGAGTTCTTCGGCGGTGACGCCCTCGGCGGCGACGGCGTAGAAGCCAAGCCGCCCCGAATCGAGGCCCGAATCGGAATACCACCCGCCGGCATTGGCCGCCTTTCTGTCCTCGACAACGAGGCGCTTATAGATCCTGCTGACGGAACCTGCGGCGGCGATCCGCATCAGGAGATCGACCGCCTCGGCCTCGCCTGGCTCGGCCGACGCGTAGCTCGGCGCGAGATAGTAGCGTTGCACCGTGATGCGGCCGGCGCGCGGATCCTCTAACGTCACTTTCACCGGAGCCAAGCGCGGCGGCTCTTGCGGCCGCGTGCGGCCATTGAGACCGTCGCCCGGCGCGAGCTTGCCGTAGGTCGCCTCGGCGAGCCGCCGCACCTCTTCCGGCTCGACGTCGCCCGCGACGATCAGGATGGCGTTGTTCGGCGCATAGAAGCGTCGATAGAAGGAGAGCGCGTCGTCGCGATCGAGCGCCCTGATCTCGTGTTCCCAGCCGATGATCGGAATGCCGTAGGGATGATGGCTGTAGAGCGACGCCATCATCTGCTCTTGCAGAATGCTGCCGGGGTCGTTGTCGACGCGGCTCCGGCGCTCCTCGAGGATCACGTTGCGCTCGGTGGTCACGTCCTCCTCCGAGAGACGCAGATTCGCCATGCGGTCCGCTTCCATCTCCATCACCTTGGGCAGCCGGTCCTTGGCCACGCGCTGGAAATAGGCGGTCACGTCATGATTGGTGAAGGCATTGTCCTCGCCGCCGTTCCTGGCGACGATCTTGGAGAATTGACCCAAGGGAATAAGGTCGGTGCCCTTGAACATCAGGTGCTCGAGAAAATGCGCGATACCGGACGAGCCGCGCGGCTCGTCGGCGGCGCCGACCCTGTACCAGATCATCTGGGTGACGACCGGGGCGCGGTGATCGGGAATGACGAGGACCTGGAGCCCGTTCTGAAGCGTGAATTCGCTCACGCGCGGAGAGGCTTGCGGCCTTTCCGCCGCGACCGCGACGGCGAGCGAGGCAAGGCCAAACGACGCGACGAAGACACCCATCCGGGCGTCGAGTACCGGGAGAAGCTGGTCGAAGATCCACATCATCATCGGGCGAGACCGGAAGAGACCGAGGGCAAAAAGCCGGGCAGGAACTCATGCGAGGCGCGTGCCGGCCGGTGCTCCCAACATTTCAGGCCTCGGGAAGGTATTTTCAAGCCAAATCGGCCGAAGGCGCGCGCCGCGACCCACACGTTCTCGTCAGTATAGGGCGCTCGGATTCTTGTAGCTGTCAGGCGGGGGCGGGTTGAAAAGGTCTTCGGTCGGCTTGATGTCCTGGGGCACGTGGGGCGTGAGCGGTGCGGGCTTATTGACCGCGACGGCCTCGGGCGCCTTGTCGGAAGGATCGGGTTCGGGAACGTCTGGGACCGGGTTGCCGTCCTTGTCCCGCCTCAGCCACTTATCGAGAAGCGTTTTCTTGCCGATATAGGGGTTGAGGGGCTCTTGTACGCGCGCTTGCGCCGCCTTCTCATCCTTGTCCTGCTGCACGATCTGCTTCTGCGTCACTTCGGGGTTCTGCGGCCAGTCTTGGCGCGCGGTCACGGCGGCAACGCCGTTTTCAGGCTGGGGCAGCGCCTTGGTATTGGGCGGCAGAAGCAGCGGCGGCCGTTCGGCCATGCGGACATCGGGCTGCTTGCGATCGCCCGAAACGC
>CAYMJW010000230.1:0-3425 GCA_964390455.1 uncultured Methyloceanibacter sp.
TGAAGCCCACGGCGAAGTCCTCGAGGTCCTGGGGCGTCGCCATCATCACCGCGTAAGAGGCGGTGTTGTAGGTGAAGGCGATTGCCGTCTCCTCGGGGATGGCGCGCTCGCCCAGGGCGCTGCCCGAGCCGCGCCAGATGGAGCGGGGAACGCGTAGGGTGGGACTTGGCAAGGGCTGCTCCCTTGAGCTTGACCGGCCTGGAAGCTAGTCCCTCGCCCTAAGCGTTACAAGCGCTGGGCACCCCAGCGGCGTAAGGCGCTTCCCGCCTTTTTGGTTTAGAGTCGGCCAGTTCCGCCGGAGTTCGTCCCATGGCATTGCGCTTTCGCGGATCACCGCTTCTCGGGCTTGCGCTGGCGGCGCTTCTTTGCGGCGACGCCGCGTCCGCGGCGGAAGATCAGGCGGAGAGCCAATGCAACGAAGACGCCATGCTCGTGTTCGACGCCTCGGGGTCGATGGCGGGCAATCTCAATCAGGGCATCGCCACCACCAAGGTGCGCATCGATGAGGTGCGCGCCGCGCTCGCAAAGGTGCTGCCCGCGATTACCCGCTTCCGCCGGGTGGGCCTCATCACGTATGGCCCGGGACCCTATCGGCAATGCAATGTGCAACTGGCGCTCAAGCCTGAGGCCGACGCGGCCGGGCTCATCATGAGCGAAGTGAACGCGCTCACGCCGGCCGGCAAGACGCCGCTGACGGAGGCCGTGGCACAGGCGGCCGACGTGCTCAAGTACCGGGAGAAACCTGGCCTCATCGTGGTCGTGACGGACGGCGAGGAGACGTGCGGCGGATCTCCTTGCGATCTTGGCAAAGAGCTTCGCGGGGACGCCGTGGGGCTCACGGTGCATGTCATCGCCTTCCGGATGAAGGATTTCTCCTGGACGGGCGAGCAGAGCATCATCGACGCCAAATGCCTGGCCGAGACGAATGGCGGGCTCTACATCACGGCCGACGCCGAACAGGAGCTCGCCGAGGCGCTCGCGAAGACGCTCGGCTGCCCGATGCTATCGAGGCTCGGAGAGTGACCGGGTTGTCCTCTTGCAGCGCTAAAAGGGCCGCGTGCGCCGTTGCGGCTCGGGGATTCCGCGATGCCCCCTCGTTGCCCGCGCGAATATTTCCGTGCCACACTCGGCCTAAGGGAAGACCAAGTCGATAGCCGCGGCCGGGGAGGGCGAGCGATGCTCGGCTGGTTTGTCTTTGCTGTCGTTCTCCTCATCGGCGCCTCACAGGCTGCGGGTGAAGCGCATTCGGGCGGCGCGCGCGGCACGAGCGCGGTCTCCTCCGCCAGCGCCGCCACGCACCGCACGGAAGGAGCGCGCGGCAACGCGCGTGCCGGGGCAGGGCAAGCGATCGCACTCAATTCCGACGACGCCAAGCGCTACTACAACAGCGCCAATGATGACGCACTCGCCGGCGATTTCGACAAGGCCATCGCCGGCTACTCGAAGGCGATCGCGCTCAATCCCCGCTATTTACAAGCTTACGTCAATCGCGGCCTGACCTACGAGGCGATGGGCAAGAGGGAGGCGGCGATCGCCGATTTCCGCAAGGCGCTCACCCTCAATCCGAGCGAAAAGAAGAGCATGGACGCGTTGAAGCGGCTCACCGCCGAGCCCGGCTCAGGCGGCAAAAGCGGCTATTCCGGCAACAACCCCATGAGCGACTGCTTCAATGGCGATGGCGATGCGCAGATCGCGGCCTGCGGGAGGATGATCGAGCTCGAACCCGCGAGCCCCGAGCCCTATGTCATCCGCGCCAATGCCTACTACCGGAAGAACGAATTCGACAAGGCCATCGCCGACTACGGCAAGGCGATCGAGATCGATCCGAAATATACCAACGCCTATCTCAATCGCGGCAATGCCCACGCGCGGAAGGGCGAGAACGAGGCCGCCATCGCCGACTTGTCCAAGGCGATCGAGATCGACAAGAAGAATGTGCGGGCTCGCGTCGTCCGCGGTTACATCTACGAGGAGATGGGCCGGGAAGACGAGGCGATGGCCGACTTCCGCGCGGCGCTCGCCAGCGATCCCAATAACAAGCTCGCCCGGGATGGGTTGAAGCGCCTCGAAGCCAAGCCTCCGGAAGCCAAGCCTCCCAAGACGAAGCCCGGCGCGAGCGCGCCGCCGGCGCCGGCAAACGACGCTCCCGCCACTCACGCCGGGAACTCTGGCGGCAATCTTGAGAAAGACTGCGCGGCGGCAGAGGTCGATGCGGCGATTGCCGCCTGCACCGAAATCATCGGGCGCGATCGCTCCAACATGTCGGCCTATTTCCACCGTGGCGGCGCCTATATCGAGAAAAACGAGTACGGCAACGCAATCGCCGACTACAGCATTGTCATCGCGCGCGATCCCTCCAACGCCGAGAGCTACCACTACCGCGGTATCGCCTATGCCGGGAAAGGCGATCTTGAGCGGGCGATCACCGACTACACCAGGTCGATCGCACTCGATCCCAAGGTCGCGAAAGTCTATTACCACCGCGGCAATGCCTACGTCGAAAAGAACGATAACGACGCGGCCATCGCCGATTACTCCAAGGCGATCGAGCTCGATCCCAATTACACCTGGGCCTATCTCAATCGCGGCACGTCGTACAAGGAGAAGGGCGAGAAGGAACTGGCCATTGCCGATTACGCCCGGGCGATCGAGATCGACGGCAAATATGTGCGCGCCTATGTTGCCCGCGGGCTGATCTACATGGAGATGGGCCGAAGCGAGGAGGCGATCGCCGATTTCAGGGCGGCGCTAACCCTCGATCCTGACAACGAGACGAGCAAGAAGGCGCTCGCGCATCTCGGCGCCTCGGTAGAGCGGAGTGAGTCATCCGCGAGCGAGCAACCCGCGCCTTCAGCCAACGACTCTCTTGCGCCCTCCACTGGGGATGCTGCGAGCTATTCCGGCAGCGATCCAGCCAAGGACTGCGCTTACGCCGAGCGCGACTTGGTGATCGCAGCCTGCAGCGAGGCGATCAAGCGCAACCCCGACTATGCCTTGGCCTACGTTAGCCGGGGCCTTGCCTACGCCGAAAAGGGGGAGGACGACAAGGCGATTGCCGACTACGACAATGCGATCGCGCGCAACCCGGGGATCGCGGTGGCGTACCTGGTCCGTGGCGACGTCTACCGCTACAGCAAAGACTTCGACCGAGCCCTTGCCGACTACAATAAGGCCATCGAGATCGATCCCAGCGCAGCCTCGGGTTACCATGCCCGCGCCGGCGTCCATCGGGACAAGCACGAGTACGCCCAGGCGCTCGCCGACGATTCCAAAGCGATCGAGCTCGATGCCAAATACGTGCCCGGTTATGTCGGGCGCGGGCTGACCTACGAAAACATGGGAAAGGCGCAAGAGGCGATCGCCGAGTTCCGTAAAGCGCTTTCCCTCGATCCAAACGACAAGCAGAGTAAGGCGGCGCTTGAGCA
>CAYMJW010000231.1:0-3402 GCA_964390455.1 uncultured Methyloceanibacter sp.
AGTCGAGCCGGTCGAAATAGGGCACCGCCTGGAGATAGGTCTTGTACTCGATCAGTTTCTCGGTGCCGCGATGGAGCAGCCCGATATGCGGATCGACGCGCTCGACCACTTCGCCGTCGAGCTCGAGCACGAGGCGAAGCACCCCGTGCGCGGCCGGATGCTGCGGGCCGAAATTGATGGTGAACTTGCGGTCGTCCCCTTCCCTTTTGCCGCTATCGGCTTTGTCTGGGGTTTCGGTGTCGGACATTACGCATCGACCCCGCTCGCTGCCTTTTCGCGCTTGGCGGCGACGCCGCGATGGAAGCGATCCCAGCCGACGATGAAGCGCTCATGCGTGCCGGCGGCGATCTCGTCCACGCCGTCATGGGCGACGATCTTGAAACGGAGGCGCGGACCCCGCACCTCGGTACATTCCGCCTCGACGGTGACGGTGAAGCCAACCGGCGTCGCCGCCTTGTGGGAGACGTCGATATGGGTGCCGAGGCTCCCCTCGCCCTCGTCGAGATGCGGTTCGATCAACTGGATGCAGGTCCACTCCATCAGTCCGACCATGAAGCCGGTCGCGAACACCTCCGGCATCGCCTGAAACGTGGCGGACTCGGGATAGAGATGCGGGACGGTCTTGGTCACGGGCACGCGGTAAGCGAAGCGATGCTTCAGTCCGGCTCGGAGCGAGGTCTTCATCGCTTGCGCTCCTTATGCGGTGCCTCGCCCGCCTTTTCATCGCCGGGGATGGCGCCGCTCATGCCCTCCCACGGGCTCAGGAAATCGAAGCTGCGAAATTCCTGCATCAGCTTGACCGGCTCGTAAACCACGCGCTTCAGCGTATCGTCATAGCGGAGCTCGACGAAGCCGGTGAGCGGGAAATCCTTGCGTAAAGGATGGCCCTGGAAGCCGTAATCGGTCAGGAGGCGTCTCAGATCCGGGTGGCCGTCAAACAAGATGCCATAGAGGTCGTAAGCCTCGCGCTCGAACCAATCGGCCCCCGGGAACAGGCCGATGATGCTGGGCACGGGCGAGGCCGCGTCCGTTCGGGTCCGCACGCGGATGCGCTGGTTCAACCACGGGCTCAGGAAATGGTAGACGATCTCGAAGCGCTCCTCGCGCTCCGGATAGTCCACGCCGCAAATGTCGATCAGGCAGCCGAAGCGGCAGCTTGAATCGTCGCGCAAGAACGCGATGGTCTCGGGGATGTGGTCGCGCACGACCGTGATCGTCAGCTCGCCGCGGTCGATCTCCGCGCTTGCGCATTTGGCTCCGAGGCGGTCACGGAGATGGGTGGCGAGCTTGTGAAGGGCGTCGGCCATCGAGGCTCCAGCGAGAGGAAATTTGTCGGATCAACGTTCGATGGTGCCGGTCCGTCTGATCTTCTTTTGTAGAAGCAGCACGCCATAGACGAGCGCTTCGGCCGTTGGCGGACAGCCCGGCACGTAAATATCGACCGGAACGATACGGTCGCAGCCGCGCACGACCGAATAGGAATAATGATAGTAGCCGCCGCCATTGGCGCACGACCCCATCGAGATGACGTAGCGCGGCTCGGGCATCTGGTCGTAAACCTTGCGCAGCGCCGGCGCCATCTTGTTGCACAGCGTGCCGGCGACGATCATCACATCGGATTGGCGGGGGCTGGCGCGCGGCGCAAAGCCGAACCGCTCGAGATCGTAGCGCGGCATCGAGGCCTGCATCATCTCGACCGCGCAACAAGCTAACCCGAAGGTCATCCACATCAGCGAGCCGGTGCGCGACCAGTTGATGAGATCGTCGGCGGTGGTGAGCAGGAAGCCCTTGTCGGCAAGCTCGTCCGAGAACGTGCCGAAAGTGGTCGCGCCCGGCGTGACGATACCGCCGCTCCGTCCGTCCTTGTCGAATTTGGGCTCGGAGATCAATCCCATTCGAGCGCACCCTTCCGCCATTCATAGATGAAGCCGATGGTGAGAACGGCGAGGAAAATCATCATCGCCCAGAAGCCAAAGGCGCCGATTTGATCGAAGGCCACGGCCCAGGGGAACAGAAATGCGACCTCGAGATCGAATATAATGAACAGGAGCGACACAAGGTAGAAGCGGACGTCGAATTTCATGCGGGCGTCGCCGAAGGCGGGGAAGCCGCATTCGTAGGTCGAGACTTTTTCGGGATCGGGCTTGTTGACGGCAATGACGAAGGGCGCAAGCAGGATCGCCGCGCTGATGGCGAACGCGATGCCGATGAAGATGGCGAGCGGCAGATAGTCCTGGAGTAGCTGGCTCATGGCTCATTCATGCTGACGGCTCGGCAACGAGGCCTTGTCGAACTGGTCAACGCGGGCGCTCTCTCGTTGAAGCCTCAAAACAGGCTTAGCGCAGCGGGGTAACGGTGGCAAGAAAGGGCATTTGTTGAAGGCCCAAACGGAGCCCAAATTTGCGCTTGTAGGGGCCTGGAACCCAGACGGGGCGGAGGTGCGACATGACGTTCAGGCACAAGCGCAACTGTGCAGCGATGCTTTCAGTGGGCGCCCCCCTAATGGTCCTTGCCATCATGTTCCCGCATGCCGGGCAAGCGGCCCAGGGCGATGGTCTCTGGCCGGTCTATGAGCAGAGCTTGAAGGGCGCCAAATATGTCGATCTGACCCACACCATCACCCCAAACATACCGGTTTGGGCGGGCTTCGCCGCTTCCACATTCTCGCCCGCCAAGGCAGGTTCCGATATCGAGGGATACGTGAAGACGGGCGATGTCTATAGGTGGGACAAGCATGGCTTCGAGGCGACGGAATATGCGCTCAAGACCGATCAGCTTGGCACGCAGCTCGATCCGCCGGCCCACTGGGCACCCGAGTATCCGGCGCTCGATGAGTTGCCGGCCACCTACGCGATCCGGCCCCTCGTCGTCATATCGATAGTCGAACAGCTGAAAAGCAATCCGAACTATGCGCTCCAGGTCGACGATATCGAGGCTTTCGAGAAGCAACATGGCCGCATTCCCGAAGGCTCGGTCGTGTTCGTTCGCTCGGATTGGTCAAAGCAATGGCCCGACCCGAAGCTCGCCAAGTTGAAGGAGTTCCCCGGCGTCGGCCTCGCTGCGCTCAAGTTCCTGCATGAGCAGCGCAACATCTTGTTCCACGGCCACGAGCCGCTCGACACGGATTCGACGCCGACGCTCGAGGGCGAGCATTGGCTGATGCATCATGGTTACGCGCAGGCCGAAGGCGTCGCCAATCTCGACAAGGTGCCGGAGACGGGCGCGCTCGTCGTCATCGGCTATGCGAAATTCGGCGGGGGCCTCGGTGGCTATGCGCGCTACGTGGCCGTTTGCCCTCCCGATTGGCCCCATGGAACGACCATCGGCCCGGCCGACGCACCGCTGCCGAAATCGGACAAGCCCTTGCACTACGACGAAGCGGCGGGCATGCGCGTGCGCTGA
>CAYMJW010000232.1:0-3392 GCA_964390455.1 uncultured Methyloceanibacter sp.
GCCCAGGGACAGAGCGGAATGGCCGCCAACAGCAGCGCGCCGAGGATCGCCAGATGGGGACCGACCGCGAGGCCAGCCAGCGCCGCGTCGACGGCGGCGACGCCGAAGATCAGGACGGGGATGTAGAGCGGCAGCACCAGCAGCGCCAGGAGCGCCCCGGCACGCCGGGCACCTAGCGTCAATGCAGCGCCGAGACCGCCGATCAGGCTCAGAGTCGGCGTGCCCAGGACCAAAGCCAGGATCAGCACCGGATAGCCCTCTGCATCCATGCCGAGCGCCACGGCCAGCAGCGGCGACAGCAGGATCAGCGGCAGCCCCGTGAGAATCCAATGCGCGACCACCTTGGCGAAGACGACCACGGCGAGCGGCACGGGCAGAAGCGCCAGCTGATCGAGACTGCCGTCTTCCTGTTCGGCCACGAACAGGCGCTCGAGCGACAGCAACGCCGCCAGCAGCGCCGTAACCCACAGCACGCCCGTACTGATGCGTGCGAGAATGTTGGGCTCCGGCCCGACGCCGAACGGGAACAGCAGAACGGCCAGGACGAAGAAAATGAGAACCAGCGCGGCATCGCTTCCCTGACGCAGCGCGAGCCGCAGGTCCCGACCGACGACGGCAGAGAATCCGCTCATGGCTCGACCTGCGCAGGCCGTGCCGAAAACCGAGCCAGCTCGAGCAGATCGCCGCGGACGCCGGGATCCCCGTGGCTCGACAGCACCACCATGCCGCCCCGCTCGCGATGACTTGCGACGATACCCGCGAAACGCCGCAGACCGTCGTCATCGAGCGCGTTGGTCGGTTCGTCGAGCAACCATAGCGGCGCCGGCACGACGAGAAGACGCGCCAGCGCCAGTCGGCGGCGCTGCCCCGCCGACAGCAGTCGCGCCGGCAAGTCCGCAAGATGACGGATGCCCAGCCGATCGAGCGCGGCTCCGATCTCCAGGATATCGCGCTGTCGATAAAGAGACTGCCAAAGCAACAGATTCTCAGCCACCGTCAGCGCCGTCTTCACTGCGTCCAGATGGCCGAGATACCGCAGGCGCGCATGATGTGCCTCGACGTCTTGCGCGACGGGCTGTCCATCCCAGGTCTGGGACCCCGCGATCGGCTGCAGCAGCCCGGCCATGCAGCGCAGCAGGCTCGACTTGCCGCTGCCGTTGGGACCGCGCAGCAGCAGCGCTCCGCCAGCGGCGATCACAAAAGTCAAATTGGCGAAGACCAGACGCTCGCCGCGCTGACAGGTCAGGTCGCGGCCGGCGAAGGCGCTCACGCCTCGACCACCTCGATGACCTCGCCGCGCCTGTCGAAGCAGGCCGCGACCAGCGGCCCGCCGAAGCCACAACCCGCGTCGATGCTGGCGGTGAACTGGCCGGTCTGCACGCCGCCGTGACCACGATCGAAGCCGCGCACGACGCGGATGAATCCACCATAGGAACGGTCGAGCTTGGCAAAGCTGCCGGTGCCCCACCACAACGAGTCGCTCTGCGCCGACAGCGGCCGGTCGGCATCGAGGCCGGCATGGACGAACAGCAGGGCGCCATCGTCGGTGTAGGCGGCGCGCCGCAATGCGCTCATCAGCGCATAGTGGCCGGGCGCACCTTGCATGGCCGAGCGCAGCTTGCTGGTCCAGCGAGTGATGGCGAGCGGCCCGTCACGGCTGGCGACGAAGCCCTGCTGGATGTCGCCGCCATAGGCCGTGAGCGTGGCGCCGGCACCATGCTCGATCATCCACGCGAAGACTTCGCGCGGGTTGGGCGCGAATTGCAGCTGCAACAGCTTCTGCCACATCTCCTCCTGGCTGCCGCGAAGATAAGCGACGTCGGCGGCGAACATGCCGGGACGTGCGATCAGCTCGCGCCGAAACCCGAGCAGCTCATTCAGGGTGCCGTGGACGTCGGCGCCGTGGCCGAGATAGTTGCCGAGATAAACCAGCCGGTCGCCGCGGCCGAATCGCCCGTGCAGCTCTCGATGCAGGGTCTGCAGACGCGTCAGCTCGCCGTGAATGGCAGCAACTGCCCAGACCCGCTGGCATTTGCGCAGCACCGCGAACTTGTCGCGATCGGACATGCGAGACGATCCCCGGCGTGAGATCCGAAACCAGCGCTCGAATCAGCGCGTCCCAGATTGCACAGAATGCGCCGCGATGCAAAAGGCCCGCCTGCGCCATGCCGGCGCAGGCGGGCCTCGTTGCGGGACCTCAGGCGGCGCGCCGTCAGGCGGCCTTGAGCACCTGCTCGAGCTTCTTCGTCGCCGCGTTTTCGTCGATCGCCTCGACCGCCGCCAGCTCTCGCACCAAGCGATCGAGCGCCGCCTGGTAGATCTGCCGCTCGCTGTAGGACTGGTCGGGCTGGTCGGCGTTACGATGGAGATCGCGCACGACTTCAGCGATCGACACGGGATCGCCAGAGTTGATCTTCGCCTCGTACTCCTGGGCGCGGCGGCTCCACATCGCGCGCTTGACGCGCGAACGGCCCTTCAGCGTCTGCATAGCCGAATCCATCACCTTCCGGCTCGACAGCTTGCGCAGACCGGAGTTCTTGGCCTTTGCCACGGGCACGCGCAACGTCATCCGATCCTTGTCGAACAGGATGGTGATGACCTGCAGGCTGATGCCCGAAATCTGCTGGGTCTCAATTCCCAGGACCTTGCCGACACCGTGAGTCGGATAGACGACAAAGTCGCCCTTCTTGAAACCGATATCCTTCGCTGCTGCCATCGTCGCTCTCTTGTTCATATTCAGGTTCCGCTCGGCACAAAATCAAAGTGATTCAGGCACTTACCAGAAAAACCCTCTCCCGTCGGCACCCGCCCCTGAAAGGGCACCGTTAGCGTCTTTCTGGTTAACGGAGGGCAGGTGAAAAACACCGGCACCGTCGTCGGTCTGCAGCAGAAAATCCCGCCGTAAACGCAACTGTAACTATAGCAAATGGGGGAGGTTAATTCAACCTATCCGCGACCCCCGGTCGCCGATTCCCGACCTGATTTACCCTTTTCCGGGGTTCGGACTGAAGTGCTTCTCGAACTTGTCGGGAACGCCCTTCCACTGGTCCGCGTCGGCGGGCGGCTCGCCCTTGCGGGTGATGTTGGGCCAAGCTTCGGCGTATTGCCTGTTCATTTCCACCCATCGATCCATGCCCGGTTCGGTGTCCGGCAGAATCGCCTCCGGCGGACATTCGGGCTCGCAGACGCCGCAGTCGATGCACTCGTCCGGATGGATGACCAGCATGTTCTCGCCGACATAGAAGCAGTCGACCGGACAGACCTCGACGCAGTCCATGTACTTGCACTTGATACAGGCTTCCGTGACGACGTAAGTCATCGCCTCTGGCTCCACGCGGCATCCCTTGATGTGGCGATGTGCCTACCATGCCGCAAGCCGGCCGCGCAACCTG
>CAYMJW010000233.1:0-3344 GCA_964390455.1 uncultured Methyloceanibacter sp.
GAGCGCGGTCGCCCCAGAAGCGAACTTCGGCCCCTTCAAGAACGGCCGCCTCGTCGACGTAGGCCGCAGGCACCGCATCGCGCGGCAGCGACGCGCAACCGGTGAGACAGAAGGCTGTCAGGACGGCGAGCCCTGGCCCCCCCAAACACAACCAACGCATACGCCCGCCCCCTTGAGCCTCGTTCCAGTCCGTTCGAGGACCGTTGCTTCCAGCCGTTTGGTACCCCTAGCAACGGCGCTGAGCTTCAGGGAGAAATGCCCGTATTTTCATCACGGCGCAAGGCACTCGGCCTGGGTGCGGGGACAACGGGGCGACTTTGGGAAATTGGGTCGCTGTGACCCGAAGCGGCAGCTCGCCGAGACCTTCCCGCCGGACCGGGTGGAGCGGCTCAAGCGGGATATCGATGCCTATCGTGTTCATTGCGCCGTCCCGGCCGGGCTGCATGTGAAGCGCGAATACTTGCTCACCATCGGCCGCCGGCGCTGAGCACCCCGCCGATCGGGCATCGAAGTGGCGCCTGCGACCGCTTCCGCACATTTGGCGACTGAAATCACAATTTTGGGGGGCGGCTGCCGACTTAAAGCTGTGCTGGGATGAACCTATGGGCAGCTCGATGGTGCTGGCACGCCCCTGAAGCGGTCACTCATCCACCTAATCGCGGTGGGCGCGGCGTCGCGTGCGGCGAAAATGTGCGACACGCCGGGAAGCTCGACAAACATCACCGGCACGCCTTGGGCGCACAGGGCTTTGGCAAAACGCTTGGTGACCTGCGGCTCCACCGTCGTATCGGCGGTCCCTTGGGCAATGAAGACCGGCGCCCCGGCTGGGGCTTGGCCCGGCGAGTTCCGCACCATGACCCCTTTCCAGGGCTCCGTCTTTGTTGGATCGAACTTCAGAAACTTCCCTTTCTCCAAAGGCTTCACGTCGTCCTCGAGGGTCTCGTATTGGGCGATCGATGTAAGGCAGCCCCGCGCGGTCTTGTTGAAGGCCTCCAGCACCGTCGGGTCGACGATGCTCTCGGGCGGGACGTTCTCGATCCTTGCCCAGGAGAGCAACGCCATCGCAATCAAGTCCTGCTCGGTTGTCGCGTCGTCATCGAATAGTTCGACGACATAAGTTGCAGGCGCCGCCGCAGCGACACCAACAAGCTTGAGTTCCGGCGCATAGCGAGCGGCAATCTCGCCCGTATAGAAAGCGGCGTGGCCCCCTTGGCTGTGACCCCATACGGCGAAGCGGTTGGAAGTGCCGCTACGGGTTAAGTGTTGCGCCGCGCGCACCGAGTCCAGTACCGCGCGCCCTTCACTCTCGCCAATCAGATAGGGGTGGATGCCATCGGTGCCGAGACCAGGATAGTCGGTGGCGACAACGACATAGCTTTGGTTCAGCATATCGCCCAAGTTCCACATCAATGCCTCAAAATCCGGATAAAGCGATGGCGCACAAGCCGGCATGACTCCCGAAGTTGGGTGCGCCCAGGCGATGACGTTGCGGCCGCCGGCAGGTGCGGGGCCGGACGGGATGAAAATCGCGCCCGAGACCGGGATCGGTTCGCCCTTCAAGCCGGTTGAGCGGTAAAGAAAACGGAAAGCGTCGCTGTCACCAGGCCCGCCGCCCTCGAGTGGCCACACCCGAATGATCGTCCCCGGCTTTCCTGGAATCTCGCCGGGCTTAACGTCGTAAAGTGCTTTGGCCACGCCTCCCCCGCCGAAGCTGAGCAACACGGCCAAGGCCCCAGCCAGCATGAACCTCGGCAAAACCCCGAACTCGGACATTTTCGAACTCCCCCTAATCGAGGCCGATGATAGCGCTCGCTCTCGCCTGCTACGACCTGCGAACCGATGCGGGCGGCTTTGCCGAGCGATTATTCCTGTTCTTGAGTATACCAAAGTTTCGCGGCACAATCAGAACCAACGGGGACGCAATAGCGCCTTGGCAGCGGTCGCTTGCAAGGCCGAAGGCGACGACAATTTCACCGCAGATCCAACGAATGCGAGGCTCTCTGTTTTCGAACCCGAACAGGCCGACAACACGCTTGCCCTGACGGATTATGTGGATGCCAACGGCTTGAATTAGAAATCCTGCGCCTGACGGAACATGTCCGCCCCCTGGGACGATCGAAAGTGGAGGACAAGGTGAGCAAGTTGAGCCCAACGCAAGCCACTGTTGGTTCCAAGAGCGACGTATGAGCGCTTTGGCGATCGGCGCGATTGTGTTTCTGTGCGTCTTTGGCGGTGCATTGTTTGGGATGTTCCTTGGCGGGATTCTACCGGAGCATCATTTGAGCACCGACGCCAAGGACGTCATCAAGGTGGCCATGGCCATGGTCGCCACGTTGGCGGCGCTGGTTCTGGGGTTGATGATCGCATCGGCCAACAGTTCGCTCGATGACAAGGAAGCGGAATTGAGAAGCACGGCGGCGCGCGTGCTCCTCCTCGATCGCACGTTGGCCGAATACGGGCCGGATACCCAAGAAGCGCGTGAGTTGCTTAAGAAGATTGTGGCCGCGAGAATTAGGGAAGTCTGGCTGGAGGAGAACACCGGGATTGCCGATGCAAAGAAGGCTATCGAGAGCAACGTCGGAATTGAGACAGTTCAAGCGAAGCTTCTCAAGCTTTCTCCGCAGAATGATGCTCAGCGCTGGCTTCAGGCGACCGCGCTGCAGATCAGTAGCGATATTGCGGCAGCACACTGGTCCTCACTCGAGCAGATCGAGAGCGGGGTTGAGTGGCCGTTCTTGATTGTCGTTGTGTTCTGGCTAGCCGCAATTTTCGCCAGCTTCGGTCTCACCGCACCAAACAACAGCAGCGTTACGATGGCGCTGTTCGTCGCTGCGCTTTCGGTGGCCGGTTCGATCTATCTGATGCTGGAAATGGACCAGCCCTACAGCGGGCCTATCAAAATCTCCAGCGCCCCGCTCCGAACTGCTTTGGAGCAGCTCGGCCGACCGTAATCGTCGCCGAGATCGAGCGGGTAGCCCTTCGATCTCAGCTAGAACTCGCTCTTGGTACGTCCCGGCGCCTCATTGATATTCGGCCCCGCGCTGTATCTCTATTATTTGTCGGAAGGTGACACGCTAGAGGATGTCGCCTCGATGGACTTCGCGAAAAACGGACGCGCAGTCCGTTGTCCCTTCGTGGCGCTCACGGTTCAAACGCCCACTTAGGGCTACCTCGTGCGCGCGCGCCTTTCGGGGCTGTTGAAGCCGCAGCACGGTGGTGGCCAGAGCCTGTTCGGGCTTACGGGAAAGCTCCGGTTCCCGCCGAGCGGCGCATGACCAGAGTTTTGATCCTAGGTCAGGGCGTGCAGGCTCTCGCGGGCGACGTCCTCTTTGCGCTTCTTGGCG
>CAYMJW010000234.1:0-3342 GCA_964390455.1 uncultured Methyloceanibacter sp.
GGGGGTGAATCTTTTCGACGCGGGCTTCGCCCGCTTACCCCTCACCGCGAGCGCGAAAAATCGCTCGCGTGCTCTCCCACAAGGGGAGAGCGGGTTTGCCTGCCTTCGCCGAAGCGAAGTGGTGCTCCTTTCTAGGACGATGCGGCGGATGGCTTGCCGGTTGCGCGGCGGAGCTGTCGCGCGACAATCCGCGGGAACAGCGCATTGAGCACGAGGACGGCGCGCAACAGAGTGGGCTTCACCACGAACTGTCTTTTCGCGGCGATGCCTTCGACGATAGCGCCGGCCGCTTGGTCCGGTGTCAAAACCGGAACGAGCCTCAGATCGAACTTCGGCATGTTCTCGCGGCTGCCGGGATTGTGCTGCCAATAGGGCGTCTCCACCGTGCCGAGCACGACAAGGGTCACGACGAGGCCGCTGCCCTTGAGCTCGCTCTGCAAGGTCTCGGCCAGTCCCGCCACGGCCCGGCGCGCGGCGATATAGGCCGACGCTTTCGGCCAGGCGAGATAGGACGCGGGCGAGGTGATGAAGGCGATCGCGCCGCTCCGGCGCGCGAGCATCGCGGGCAGAAAGGCCCGGGTGAGATTGAAGCCTGAGAGATAGGGCACCTCGATCATGCCGCGCGCCTCCTCCGCATTGGTGTCAACGAAGGAAAGCCAGCGTCCGGCGCCGGCATTGTTGATGAGAATGTCCGGCGTGCCCAGCTCGCGCGCAATCTGCGCGGCGGTCGCCTCGGTTGCGGCGGCATCGGCAAGATCGACGGGGTAGGGGGTGGCCGTTCCTCCCGACCCGCGAATGGAATCGGCGACGCCGGCGAGCCGATCGGCGTTGCGGGCCAGCAGGACAACATGGGCGCCGCCTGCGCCATAGCGCCTCGCCGTTGCCTCTCCGATTCCACTCGACGCTCCGGTAATCACGACGAGCTTTGGCCCCATGACGGCTTTCCTGCTTTCTGGGTTCTCGACCGTGTAAGTTCCTAGAACTGCGCGACTTTTTGGTGGCGTCGGAAAGCGTTCCCACTGTTGCACAAAGGCTACAGCAATCGGGAACCCTCGCTCTGCGACCGCAAAGAGACTGGCATGCGCGCACAGGCTGGATAATCTTAGCCCATCTTCGTCCTTTCCGAAGGAGGCGTTACCAATGAGGTCGTACAAGCGCGTCTTGGGGCTGGCATTGATTGCGGCGGGGCTTTGCATGGTTCAAGGCGCACCGGCCAATGCCGTGTGTCTCGGATTTTCCGGCACGGCTGACGGATTCGACCAGGTGACGGCCGTCACCCGGGCGCAGTCGGCGGTCGCTCAGGCGATTGCGGAGTACAAATCGCAAAAGAGGCTCGGCGCCGCTTCTGTGTCCCCCATGCGCGCCAAGCCGCAACCCTATTGGCGCGATAGCGTGAGCGCTGAGCTTTACCACAAGCCGGATATCGTGAGGTCGGACTCCTACACCGTTTGCTGGTCCGGCGTGGTCTCGCCCTACGTCTGCACCTCGGGCGCCAAGGCCTGCTGGTAGTTTCAAAGGCCCTGCATCGCGCCCCGGAGCGAACCCCTCGGGGCAAACCCACGGGGCCGATCCTTATCGCAAACTCTCGCCGCGGCTAGGCCGGCACGAGCGAAACCTTCTCGGGCCGCTTCATGACGAAGATGAGCGGAATGATGGCGAGCGTGACCATGGCGATGAACCAGAAGATGTCGTTGAAGGCGAGCATCTGGGCCTGGCGCGCAATCTCGTGAACGATCAGCGGCGCCGCCTCCGGCGAGTAGGGGGTGAGCCCATGCTGGCCGAGATAGGGAACGAGATCGCTGTTGTAGGGCGTGATATGCGCCGTAAGCTCGTTGAAATGAATCTGCGTCTGCCGCACAAACAGCCAGCTCACGATGGCGATGCCGGCTGAGGCGCCGATCCCCCGCATCAGCGCGTAAACCCCGGCCGCCTCGTCATATTGCGCCTTCGGAATGCTGGCGAAGGCGACGGCGGTCAGTGGCACGAAGAAGAGGCCGGACCCGATCCCCGCGATCATGCCCGGCGTGGCGATGCCCCAATAATCCACATACAGGGAGAAATAGGCCATCGGCAGGGTGCCGAGCGCGGTCATGACCAGACCGGCGATGACGAGACGCCGCGCGTCGAACATGCGAATGAGAATGCCTCCCGTGACGGCCAGGGTAATGGCGCTGACGAGGCCGCGCGGAATGAACAGGGTACCTGCCAGTGCCGGCGAATAGCCGAGAAGCCTCTGGCTGAACAGCGGCATGATCGCCATCCAGCCCAACAGGCTGATGCCATAGGCCGTCATGGCAAGCGTGCCCGCCGCGAAATTGCGGTCCCTGAGCAGCGAGAGATCGATGATGTTGTCGCTCTTGTTCCAGCCCCTGATGAAGAACGCGGCGCCGGCGAAGACGGCCATGATGGTGCCGGCGACGATGGCTTTCGAGTGGAACCACTCGCGCGTTTGGCCCTGGTCGAGCACATATTGCAGGGCGCCAACGGCGAGAACCAACAGTCCCATGCCCACCCAATCGGTCTTGATGTCGGCGACGGGCCGGCGCGGCAAATACCCGACCGACATCAGGAGCGCGACGAGACCGATGGGGATGTTGATGTAGAACACCATGCGCCAGGAATAGGTCTCGGTGAGATAGCCGCCGAGCGCGGGGCCGATCACCGGCGCGACCATGATGCCAAGACCGAAAATGGCGAGCGCTTGCCCGTGCCGCTCGCGCGGGAACGCATCGAGCAGGATCCCCTGGCTCAAGGGCACGAGCGGCGCGCCGAACACGCCCTGGGCCAGACGGAACAGCACCATGCTTTCGAGATTCCAAGCCATGCCGCAAAGCGCCGACGACGCGACGAAGCCCGTGATCGAGAGCAGCATGAGCCTTCGCCGGCCGAGCCAGGAGGAGAGATAGCCGGTGAGCGGCATCACCACGGCGGCGGCGACGATGTAGGAGGTCAGCACCCAGGTGATCTGATCGGGTGTGGCGGCAAAGGCGCCGAGCATGTTGGGCATCGACACGTTGACGATCGTCATGTCGAGCACTTCGAGCACCGCGGTGAGCACCACGGCGATAACGAGCGGGATCGGCGGACGTTCGGCGTGAGGTTCGGCGAAGCTCGGGCGCAGCGGCTCCGAAGGCGGCTTGCGCTTGCCTCCCTTTCCGCCCGCGCCCCTGGCAGGGCTCATTGCGCGCCCTTGGCGGGTTCGGTCGTGTCGATCTTCACCGTGGCGCTCGCGCCGAGGCGCAACGGCCGGTCGGCATCGGGCGCGCTCGTGATCTTGATCCTGACCGGGAAGCGCTGAGTCACTTTGACCCAGTTGCCGGTCGCGTTCTCGGGCGGAAGCAC
>CAYMJW010000235.1:0-3319 GCA_964390455.1 uncultured Methyloceanibacter sp.
GCTCGAGCAGCCCTTCGGCGCGCACTTGATCCTCGGGCTTCGCGCTTTCGATGAGCGTGATGGCGCGCGCCAAGGCCACGCGGTCGCCGCCGCGGATGGCTTTGGCGATCGTCTCCATGTCCTTCTTGGCCGTGCCGGCTTCGCGCATGAGAGGCGGGGGTAGGGGGAAACAAGGTTCAACGCAAGAGGTTGAAGCCTACTCTGCGGCCTGTTGCGATTTGGTGTCTGCGCCGAGCTTCTGCAGAAGATCGATGGCCGCGTCGGCGATGGGCGTGCCGGGGCCGAAGATGGCCTTGGCGCCCGCCGCGTAAAGCTCGGGGTAGTCCTGCGGCGGGATCACGCCGCCCACCACGATCATGATATCGCCGCGGCCTTGGGTCTCGAGCGCCTCGCGCAAGGCCGGCACCAGGGTTAAATGCCCGGCGGCGAGCGACGACACGCCGAGGATATGCACGTCGTTCTCGACCGCCTGGCGGGCGGCCTCCTCAGGCGTCTGGAACAGCGGTCCGATGTCGACGTCGAAGCCGAGATCGGCGAACGCCGACGCAATCACCTTCTGCCCCCGGTCGTGCCCGTCCTGGCCCATCTTGGCGACGAGGATGCGCGGACGGCGTCCATGCTCGGCCTCGAAGGCCTCGATCAGATCCTTGACGCGGCTCATGCTTCCATCCATGCGGCCCATCTCGGCGCGGTAAACCCCGGTGATCGCCGACACTTCCGCCCGGTGGCGGCCATACACCTTCTCCAGAGCATAGGAGATTTCTCCGACCGTCGCCTTAACGCGCGCGGCCTCGACGGCGCCTTCCAGCAAATTGCCCGTCCCTGTCTCGGCATAACGGGTCAGCGCGTCAAGGGCCGACCTGACCTCGTCCTCGTTTCGCTCAGCCTTGAGGCGCGCGAGCTTGTCGAGCTGCCGGCGTCTCACCGCCCGGTTGTCCACCTTGAGGATGGCGATGTCGGCGTCGCTGTCGGTGCGGTACTTGTTCACCCCGACGATGGTCTGCTTGCGCGAATCGATGCGCCCTTGCGTTGCGGTCGCGGCCTGCTCGATCATGCGCTTGGGGATGCCCGCCTCGATCGCCTTCGCCATGCCGCCGAATTTCTCCACCTCGGCGATATGGCTCATGGCGCGCGCCGCAAGATCGTAGGTGAGGCGCTCGACATAGAAGCTGCCGCCCCAGGGATCGATGCTGCGGGTGGTGCCCGATTCCTGTTGCAGCATGAGCTGGGTGTTGCGGGCGATGCGCGCCGAGAAATCGGTCGGCAATGCCAGCGCCTCGTCGAGCGCGTTGGTGTGCAGCGACTGGGTATGGCCTTGCGTCGCCGCCATGGCCTCGACGCAGGTCCGCACCACATTGTTGAACACGTCCTGCGCGGCGAGGCTCCAGCCGCTCGTCTGGCAATGGGTCCTGAGCGCGAGCGAGCGCGGATCCTTGGGCGCGAACTCGTCCTTGATGAGCTTCGCCCAGAGGATGCGCGCGGCGCGCATCTTGGCGATCTCCATAAAGAAGTTCATGCCGATCGCCCAGAAGAAGGAGAGCCGCGGCGCGAACGAGTCGATATCGAGACCGGCGGCGACGCCCGCGCGCACATATTCGACGCCGTCGGCGAGCGTATAGGCGAGCTCGAGATCGGCGGTCGCTCCCGCCTCCTGCATGTGATAGCCGGAGATCGAGATCGAATTGAATTTCGGCATTTTCTTCGAGGTATAGGCGAAGATGTCGGAGACGATGCGCATCGAGGGCGCGGGCGGATAGATGTACGTGTTCCGCACCATGAACTCTTTGAGAATGTCGTTCTGGATTGTGCCTGAAAGCTGCTCGGGCGGCACGCCTTGCTCCTCGCCCGCGACGATGAACAGCGCGAGCACGGGAAGCACCGCGCCGTTCATGGTCATCGAGACCGAGACCTGATCGAGCGGGATGCCGTCGAACAGCGTGCGCATGTCGTAGATCGAGTCGATCGCGACGCCCGCCATGCCGACATCGCCGGTCACGCGCGGATGGTCGGAATCGTAGCCGCGATGCGTGGCGAGGTCGAAGGCGATGGAGACGCCCTGCTGGCCGGCGGCGAGGTTGCGCCGGTAGAAGGCGTTGGAATCCTCCGCCGTCGAGAAGCCGGAATATTGCCGGATGGTCCACGGCCTCTGCACATACATCGTGGGGTAGGGGCCGCGGAGATAAGGCGGGATGCCCGGCAGCCCATCGAGGAAATCGAGGCCCTTGAGGTCGTGCGCGTCATATTCCGGCTTGATCGCGATCCCTTCCGGCGTCCGCCAGGCCTCGGCGCGCGCGTGCGCGGGCTTGTCCAGCCCGGCGCTTCGATCGAAGCCGATCTCGGCGAAGCCAATCTCGGCAAAGGAGGGGATGCGCGTCATTCGCTCAGATCTCGTCATAGGCGGCGCTCAGGACTTGGAGCGTATCACAGCCCTGATGAAGGAAAGTGCTAATGCCGGCCTGCTCGAACGCGGCCTGGCTCGCGCCCGGTTTGCCTGCGAGGTAGATGCGCTTGGCGCCAGCGCCCGCCAGCGTTCTGGCCGCGGCCTCTGCCTCTCGCTCATAGACCTTGTCGGAGGAGCAGAGGCAGGCGAGCCTAGCGCCGGAATCCTTGAATCGTTTCGCGGGGTTGTCGCCATCGGCTTCGACGGCTTCGATCCCGCCCGACTCGAACAGGCTCTTGGCGAAACTTGCCCGCGCGTTGTAGTCGGCTGGACCCCCGAGACAGGCGAGGAAGACTCTTGGCCTTGCGCCGTGCTTGGCCAGATAGAGGTCACTCTTGTCGCGCAAGCGCTCGAAAGGCTCGGCGAGCCTGATGGCAGTGAGTGCCCGCCCGTGCGTCGAAAGCGCCGCGAGCCGCGGCAGCGCCAATACGGCGGCCTCGCTCTCGGCGAGATCGGGAAAGTCGCTCGTGCCGACAAGCGTGTCCTTGCGGCGCGCGACATTGGCTTCGCGCGCTGACCTGGCTTTGGCAACATCCTTCTGGATCGATCCGGTCTCGAGCGCGCGCGCCGCGCCGCCCTGGCGCTCGATCTCCTGGAACAGGCCCCAGGCGATCTCGCAGAGCGCATCGGTGAGCGCTTCGATCGCGCCTGCGCCCGCTGCGGGATCGGCGACGCGATGGATGTTCGCCTCCTCGATCAGAATGGACTGCGTATTGCGGGCGATGCGGCGGGCGAAGGCATCGGGGAGCCCGAGCGCCGCGCTGAACGGCAGAACCGTCACCGCGTCCGCGCCGCCGACCGCGGCACCGAGTGCCGCGATCGTGCCGCGCACGATGTTTCCGTGGGGATCGCGCTTCGTCATCATGCGCCAGGCCGTCT
>CAYMJW010000236.1:0-3262 GCA_964390455.1 uncultured Methyloceanibacter sp.
GCTTCGAGGCGCTTCAGCGCCTGCTCGAGCTTGGCGGCCACGGCTTCGGCTTCCGTCTTTCGCTCGCGCTGCTCCTCGACCACGTGCTCGGGCGCGCGCGAGACGAATTTCTCGTTCGAAAGCTTGGCGTCGAGCTGCTTGATCTCGGAACCGACCTTGTCGATCTCGCGCTTCAGCCGCTGCGACTCGGCGCCAATATCGATGATGCCGGCAAGCGGCAGCGCGAGGGTGGCCTCGTCGAGTACGATCTGAACCGCGCCCGCGGGCGGCTTTCCGAATGCGACATTCTCAAGACGAGCAAGGCGCAGCAGCGTCTCCTCGTGGCGGGCGACGCGGGCCTTGGTCTCCTCGCTCGCGCCGGCGATGACGAGCGGCACCTTGGCTCCGGCCGGAACGTTCATCTCGGCCCGCACCGAGCGCACCTCGGAGATGAGCCTGATGAGCCAGCCAATCTCGGCATCCGCCGCGGCATCGGCGAGGCCTTGATGCTCGGGCCAGGGCGCCAGCATCAGAAGCGAGGCCCTCCCCTCGGCGGAAGCACGCTTGGCCCATAGCTCTTCGGTGACGAACGGCATGAACGGATGAAGCAGCACAAGCGCGCGGTCGAGCACGAAGGCCGCCATGCTGCGCGTCTCCGAAGCGGCGTCATCCTCGCCGGCGAGGATCGGCTTCGAGAGCTCGAGATACCAGTCGCAATAGATGTGCCAGATGAAATGATAGATCGCGCCCGCCGCCTCGTTGAAGCGAAAGGCTTGCAACGCTTCGGTGACGGCGGCGAGCGTGCGCTCGCTCTCGCCCGCGATCCAGCGGTTGAGCGTCACCTTCGCGGTGGCCGGATCGAAATCGGCGCGCGGCACGCAAGCGTTGATCTCGGCGAAGCGCGCGGCGTTCCACAGCTTGGTCGCAAAGTTGCGATAGCCTTCAACACGCGAAGCGCTGAGCTTGATGTCGCGCCCTTGCGCCGCCATGGCGGCTAGCGTGAAGCGCAGCGCATCCGCCCCATAACTGTCGATCAAGTCGAGGGGATCGATCACGTTCCCCTTCGACTTCGACATTTTCTGGCCCTTCTCGTCGCGGACCAGGGCGTGGATATAGACGTCGCGGAACGGCGCCTCCTCCATCACGTGGAGGCCCATCATCATCATGCGCGCGACCCAGAAGAAGATGATGTCGAAGCCGGTGATGAGAACGTCGGTCGGGTAGTAGCGCGCAAGCTCGGGCGTCTTGTCGGGCCAGCCAAGCGTCGAGAACGGCCACAGCGCCGAGGAGAACCAGGTGTCGAGCACGTCCTCGTCGCGTGTGAGCGCGACCTGCTTGCCGTAATGCGTCGCGGCTTGGGCTTTGGCCCCCGCCTCGTCCTCGGCGACGAACACCTCACCGTCAGGGCCATACCAGGCCGGGATCTGATGGCCCCACCAGAGCTGGCGCGAGACGCACCAAGGCTGGATGTTCTCCATCCAATGAAAGTAGGTGGTCTCCCAATTCTTCGGCACGAACACCGTGCGGCCGCGCTTGACCGCCTCGATCGCGGGCTTGGCCAGCGTCGCGGCATCGACATACCACTGGTCGGTGAGACGCGGCTCGATCACGGCGTTGGAGCGGTCGCCGTGCGGCACGGTATGGACGTGCGGCTCGATCTTCTCGATCAGGCCCTGGTTTTCGAGGCGCTCGACGATCAGCTTGCGCGCGGCGAAGCGGAACACGCCGTTCAATTCGAGAATGGTGGCCCTGAGTTCGGAACTCGGCTCGACGCCTTGGGTGAACTCGGGATTGGGATCGAGCAGGAGCTTGGCCTCGGGGCTCAGCACATTGACCATGGGCAGGCCGTGGCGTCGGCCGACCTCGAAATCGTTGAAGTCGTGGGCCGGCGTGATCTTGACCGCGCCCGAGCCCTTCCCGGGGTCGGAATATTCGTCGGCGACGATGGGGATGCGGCGGCCGACGAGCGGCAGGATGACGTTCTTGCCGACGAGCTTCTTGTAACGTTCATCGTCGGGATGAACGGCGACGGCAGTATCGCCCAGCATGGTCTCGGGCCGCGTCGTGGCGACGACAATGTACGTGCTTCGGTCATCGGGATTGAACCGCGTTCCCTCGATCGGATAGCGCAGATGCCAGAGATGACCCTTGGTCTCGATCTGCTCGACCTCGAGATCGGAGATCGCGGTGAGGAGCTCGGGGTCCCAGTTGACCAGGCGCTTGTCCTTGTAGATGAGGCCGGCGCGGAACAGATCGACGAAGACCTTGCGCACGGCGCGCGACAGGCCCTCGTCCATGGTGAATCGGAGCCGCGTCCAGTCGCAGGAGCAGCCGAGCCGCTTGAGCTGGCCGACGATGGTGTTGCCCGACTCTTCTTTCCACTGCCACACGCGGCGGATGAACGCCTCGCGGCCCATGGCGCGGCGGCCCGGCTGCTGCCGCTCCATCAACTGGCGCTCGACCACCATCTGGGTGGCGATGCCGGCGTGATCGGTGCCCGGCTGCCACAGCACGTCGCGCCCACGCATGCGCTCGAAGCGCACGATGACATCTTGCAGCGTGTTGTTGAGGGCATGCCCCATGTGGAGCGACCCGGTCACGTTCGGCGGCGGGATGACGATGGCGAAGGGCTTGGCGTGCGCGCGCTCAGGGCCCCCCGCGGCAAAGGCGCGCGCGTCCTCCCAGGCGTCGTAGATCGCGCCTTCGATCCGTTGCGGCTGATAGGTCTTGTCGAGCATGGAAGGCGGGCTGGCGTAAGGGTCGCTTGGCCCCGCGTCCTACGCGCTTGCCTTCCGCACTGTCAACTCAAGAGGCTCTATTCGCCCCGACGAAGCTCGCCGCGCTCTCCGAGTTCCTCTTTGAGCGCCGCGGTCAGAACGCGCGCCATGTTCTCGTCGAGCCATTGCTTCAGCATCGGGCGGAGCATGTCCTTGACGCTGTCCTCGAGGCTCTTATGCGAGGCATCGAGCGGCAATGCGTCGTGCGAACCCCCGTTCTTGCGGGCAGCCGGGCGCTCGGGCGCAGCAAATGGCGCAGGCGACACGGCCCAGGGAAGCGGTTCCACCCGCGCGGCGACGCTCTCGTCGGGCGCGCTTTCCTCCGATGCGGTCTCGAACGGTGTCTCGCTGACGGCCGTTTCTTCGATAATGGTCTCGGCCGCCGACTCGGGAAGGGCCGGTTCAGGCTCAGGCTCAGGCTCGGTGACGAGCTCAGGCTCGGGCACGGGAGCGAAGGCGACCGGCTCGGGCACGGGCGCCGGCTCGGGCACAGGGCTGAAGGCTTG
>CAYMJW010000237.1:0-3247 GCA_964390455.1 uncultured Methyloceanibacter sp.
GGCACTGGATACCGGCTTTCGCCGGTATGACGGAAAGTTTTCCCCTCTCCCCTTGTGGGAGAGGGCTTCCCGCCCGGCGCGCGCAGCGCTCAAGTAGCGCAGCGGTAGCGCAAAAGTTGAGCGCGCGGCGAGTGGCGGGAAGGGTGAGGGGTGATTTTTTCTTCGACGCCGCTTCGCGGCTTACCCCTCACCGCGCGCCAAAAGGCGCGCGTGCTCTCCCACAAGGGGAGAGCGGGAAAAAAGCGAGGCGTGAGTGAGCCTCCTCTTACTCGAACGGCATCGCCGTCGATGTCTGTTCGACCAGCGTCTTGCCGTCGCGCGTGATCTTGACCTTGGCCTGGTAGCCGCCGTCGGGCCAGCCACCGGCGGGGACGCCGCGCTTGCCCGCTTGCAGCAGGTAACGCTCGCGATCTTCGGCAAGCGTCTCGCTGTTTCCCATCAGGGTCTTGCCGTCCTTGACGAAGGCGATCTCAACCACGTCGCCTTTTTTCACCTCTGCCGCGAGCACATAGGCGATGGCCCCGCTATTGAACCGGGGCGCGGGAAGCGCCGCACCCTTCTCGGCCTCCTCCTGGCTGACTTCGTGGTCGGCGAGCCCAAGCGCGAGCACCTTGGTCTCCGCAGCCGCGACCCCCGGCACCCCCAGGATAAGGACCAACGCAAACACCGCTCTTGTCAGCATTTCACACTCCCTTTAGGCAAGGCCGCAAGGACCTACCACAGGAACGGCCCATGGCAACCTATAAGCTCTTGCTGCTTCCGGGCGACGGCATCGGCCCCGAAGTCATGGCCGAGGCCGAGCGCATCGTCGCCTGGGTCAACAAGACCGGGCTTGCCGCGATCGAGACCGAGACCGATCTCGTCGGCGGCTCAGCCTACGACGCCCATGGCGAGGCCATCTCCAACGCCACCATGGAGCGCGCGCTTGCCGCCGACGCCGTCATGCTCGCGGCGGTCGGCGGTCCGAAATGGGATGGCGTCGCTTACGACCAGCGCCCCGAGGCTGGGCTGCTCAGGCTCCGCAAGGACTTAAAGCTCTTCGCCAATCTCCGTCCCGCCATCTGCTACCCCGCGCTCGCCGACGCCTCCTCGCTCAAGCGCGACCGCGTCGACGGGCTCGACATCATGATCGTGCGCGAGTTGACCGGCGGTGTCTATTTCGGCGAGCCGAAGACCATCGTCGATCTCGGCAACGGCCAGAAGCGCGCCGTCGACACCCAAGTGTACGAGACTTACGAGATCGAGCGCATCGCTTGCGTGGCCTTCGATCTCGCCCGCGAGCGGAAGCGCCTGGTGCACTCGGCCGAGAAGCGCAACGTGATGAAGACCGGCGTGTTGTGGAACGAGGTCGTCACCCAGCTCCACAAGGAGCGCTATGGCGACGTGACGCTCCACCACATCCTCGCCGACAATTGCGCCATGCAGCTCGTGCGCGCGCCGAAGCAGTTCGACGTGATCGTCACCGACAATCTGTTCGGCGACATGCTGTCCGACGAGGCGGCCATGCTGACAGGCTCGCTCGGCATGCTGCCTTCAGCCTCGCTTGGCGCGACGGACGATCGCGGTCACCGCCGCGCGCTCTATGAGCCCGTGCACGGCTCGGCGCCCGACATCGCGGGTCAGGGCGTCGCCAACCCCATCGCGACGATCGCGAGCCTCGCTATGTGCCTGCGCTATTCCTTCTTCCTCGGCGAGACCGCGGACAGGATCGACGCGGCAATCGCGAAAGTGCTCGACCAGGGCCTGCGCACCGCCGATATCAAGCAGGACGGCTGCCGCACCGTCGGCACGCGCGAGATGGGCGAGGCCATCCTCAAGGCGCTCGAAGGCGCAAGCTAGCGATCCCCGGCCTTGCCCCACTTCCGTCATACCGGCGAAAGCCGGTATCCAGTGGCCGAGCGCCGTGCTCACCTCGCTGGATTCCGGCTTGCGCCGGAATGACGAGCCTCATCCCACCGCGCGACATCACCTAGAACTTGAATTCGATGTCGAATTTGTAGGTGACGTCGGAGACCGGGTCGGAGACCCCGAACAGGGTGCCGGCGGCGAACTCCCATTCGGTCGTCCCCCCGCGCCCCTCGAACTCCCAATAGGCGACGGGGCCCAAGCGGTGCTCCTGATCGTTGAACGAGCCCGCATTGGCGAGGTCCTCGATCTCGCTGTAACCCTCGACGCCGAGCCCGAATCTGTCGTTGAATTCGTGCTTCACGCGCCAATTCACTTTCAATTCGAGACTGTCGATCTCGGCCTCGCTTCCGACCTGCCCGACGAAGAAGGCGTTGATCGTGAACGAGTCCTTGCCGCTCACATATTTGGCGAGCGGGCCGAACAGAATCTCGTCGGGGATGTCGTCCTGGAGCGCGAACTCGTAGAGCGTGCGGAACGCGACACCCCAGCCGTCGCCGCGCCGCTCGACGATCTCATACTGGGCGCCGAGCTCCAATCGCCTCGCCTCGAAGCTTTCGCCGATATCCTGCCGGAACGTTCCCTCGAGGATGAACTCCCACCGGTCGGTCAGCCCATGCTTGAACTCGACCTCGTGCGATTGCCGGCGCCGCTCGTCCTCGCCCGGACCGGAATAGAGCGCGCCGTGCTCCTCGATCGCGGTCACGCCCTTTTTCACGTCGGGCGAACGAACGTAGAATTGGGCGCTTGCCGCGTGCGCCGAGAGCACAAGCAGGCATGACGCGACGCCCAGGCTGGCGATCAGCCGCCGGAGCGCGAGACGGTTCCAAGTATGCACGATATCCCCCCCATTCCCGCGCGCCATTGCGGTAGTTAACTCTACGGCTCTTCCCGATGTGACCGAACTGAAAAGTTTACAGGCGAGACCATGAGCCAAATTCATCAGTAGTCGTTCTATTCGGCAGGCGCCCGATCCAGTCGCCGCGTATCGTGCCGCGGGTTTCCCCTCCCCCCTTGAGGGGGAGGGCTAGGGAGGGGGGTCGAGAGAAATCACTCCTCTCCGTCGCGAAATGCTTCTCGTTTGACCCCCCTCCACGCGCCACCCCGCGCTCAAGCGGTGCACGGGTAGCGCACCGAAGTGGCGCGTGTGCTCCCCCTCAAGGGGGGAGCGGGAGCGCTGGACAGGGGCTTTTTCTGAGGACCATACTCCCGGCGCCTTGTGCCCGGGGACATGAGTCGGAGGGAAGATGAAACGCGCTCTGAACCTGCTCGCCTTTGCCGTTTTTCTCCTCGCCTCCGTCGCGCTTGCGCGAGCCGCCGAGGAAGGCTCCGCGCAAGGCGA
>CAYMJW010000238.1:0-3188 GCA_964390455.1 uncultured Methyloceanibacter sp.
TCGACATATTTCCGGCCGCGCAGGGGCCAGCGCCGGTCCTCGTCTTCTTTCACGGCGGCTACTGGCGCGCGCTCGACAAGGCGAACTACCGCTTCATCGCCTTGTCGATGGTTCCCGTGGGCATCGCCACGGCGCTGGTCAACTACGACCTCTGCCCGGACGTGACGCTCGACGACATCGTTCGCCAGGCTCTCAACTCCATCGCCTGGCTCCACCGCAATGGCAGCAGGCATGGCTGCGATCCCGATCGCATCTATGTGTCCGGAAACTCCGCCGGCGCCCATCTGGCGGCCATGGCACTGGCGCAAGACTGGTCGGCGGATCGCTTGCCAGGGGATCTCATCAAGGGCGCCTGCTGCATCACCGGCGTCTATGACCTCGAGCCTGTTCTCAGAATCGAGACGAACGCGGACATCCGCCTCAAGCCCGAGATGGTCGCGCGCAACAGCCCGCTGTTTCTGCCGTTGCGCACCAAGGCACCGGCGATCGTCGCCGTCGGCGCCAACGAGCCGGACCTCTGGATCAAACAGTCGATCGACTATGCCGACAAGCTGCGGCAACATGGATCTCAGACGGAGTTGATGATCATCCCCGAAACACACCACTTCTCCGTGACCCGCTCGCTTGCGGATCCCGACGGTGCGTTGCCACGCGCGATTCGCGCTCAAATCGGCGTCTGAGGTTCCCGGCAAAAAAAAGCCTTCCGCGCGAACGCGGAAGGCCAAGGAACCCGCAGCCCGTGGGTGGGTGGGTCAGGCCGCTCGCGCGGCCGAAGCTGCGGGGGAATTCGGTCGGCCCAGTATCCAGGTCATCGTGCCGACAAGCAACAGTGTCATTGCATAAAAGACCAACTGGATTCCCGATGGGCTGGCATCGTAGCCGATCAATGCGTGGAGGACCTGACCGAGATGGCTCCGCTCGGAGAGTATGCCCGAACTGTCCCAGATTCTCCGTCCAAGCGACGGCAAGAGATCAGCCTGCACCAGGAACGATGCCGCCTGCGACGCCATGCCGGCGGCCAGCACCACGATCATCCAGGTCGTCACGGTAAACAGTTGCCGGGTGGGGATCCGCAACAATCCGAAATAGAGCGCGAATCCGATCGCCGCGCCCGCGGCCAAGCCCAACAGCCCGCCCGCAAGCAGGGCCGGCGCAGCTGCGTCGCTGCCGGCAGCTATGCCATAGAGAAACAGCACGACTTCCGCGCCTTCGCGCACGACCGCGAGGCCGACGACCAGACCAAGGGCGTAAGGCGGCTTGTTGCCGACCGCAACGGCATGGCTGACCTCATTCATCTGGCGAGCGATGTCTCGGCCGTGGCGGCCCATCCAGACACAATGCCAGCCGAGCATCACCACGGCGGCGATCAGGATCCCCGCATTGAACAACTCCATTCCGATCCCGGCTGCCGCACTGGCGATGGTTGTGGCAAACGCCGCAACCACGCATGCTCCGAGAACACCGCAGAAGATGCCGCCGCTCACCCAGAAGCCGCGCCCGGCGATGCCGCGGCTGCCAGCCATGACAATGCTCACGACCAGCGCTGCTTCCAGCACTTCGCGGAACACAATGAGAGCCGAGGCCTCCATCTGACTGTGCGCGGCCGGGCCCTATTTCACGATGATCTTGCCGCGGGCGGTATCCTCATGGAACTCGCCAAACACATCGTAGCTGCCGGGTTCCAGCGGCCCTAGGGAGAACCGGGCATCGGCACCCCCGGGGATGATCTTTTCGAGGTCCAGATCCTCGCTCTCGAACTCCTCCGGCGTGCCGTCGGCATTCTTCACCAGGAGCGAGAACTCGACGCCGGTCGGCACCTCCAATTCGCTCGGGTCGAGCTTGTGGTCCTTGATGGTGATGACGTAGCTGGCCTCCTCCGACAGCACTCGGCCCGCGGGAAGCGCGGCCAAGACAAGCGCCACAGGGAAGATGAATCGCATAGCCAGGAGAGAGGTGGATTTCATTGCTGTTGCGCTGCTGCAGTTGAGCTTTGGAGGTTTTGGTTGTAGTGGGAAATGATATTAGTTCTTAATTGCAGCTGTCAAGCAAATTCGCATTGTTGGTCACTCGATCACCCACTTCATCCCCGGCGCATTGACCAGGATCAAATCCCAGGCCGGCGTCGTAGGCGCGAACGAGAGCAGTGTTTGTTAGATGAGCTGTGCGGAAACCCGAGCCGAAGCCAGTTCGGCCTCCTCGGCCTCGTCAGCCGCAGCCGCCGGCAATTCTACGGTGACCACAGTACCCTCACCCAATTTGCTTTGGATCGTCAGTCTGCCGCCATGCAACGAAGCCAGCATCTTTGCGAGTGGCAGTCCCAACCCGGTACCGCCATGGGTTCGCGACAGGACCTTTTCGGCCTGTGCGAAAGGCTCAAGGACTCTCGGCAGATCGTCGGCCGCGATGCCGACGCCTGTGTCGCTGACGCCGAGTGTCACATGTGATCCGCCATCATCGCGGGCGAACAGCGTGACTTGGCCTCCAGAGGGTGTGAACTTGATGGCGTTAGCCAGGAGATTGAGCAGGATCTGCTTCACTGCCCGCACGTCGACTTCGAGCTTGCGCAAGACGGAAGGCAATTCGACGTTCAGCTTGACGGCCGCTTGGCTTGCCCGATCGCTCACCAGGCGAACACATGCTTCATAGATGTCCTTGACCTCGCAAACCTGGCAATACAGTTCATGCTTGCCGGCCTCGATCTTCGACAGATCGAGGATGTCGTTGATGATCGACAGCAAGAGCTTGCCGCTGTCATGGATGTCCTTGATGTAGTCGAAGTACTTCGGAGACCCGATCGGCCCATGCACCTGCCGTTGCAAGAGCTCTGCGAAGCCGATGACAGCATTCAACGGCGTCCGCAGTTCGTGGCTCATGTGAGCTAGAAATTCGCTCTTTGACCGATTGGCGACTTCTGCCTGGTCCTTTGCAAGAAGCAGCTCGCGCGTCCGCTCCTCGACCCGCTGCTCGAGCTCCTGCCGCGCCGTTTCGAGAGCCTCCATCTTGGCCTCGTCAACCTTGATCTGCAGCTGCATGCGCCCGACCTGGTGATCGACTCCGGCCTGGTGGAGCTGGTTGTCCGTAGAGTAGAACGCCTTGAAGTGCTCCAAAGCCGCCTTGTGGTCCCCGACAGCTTCATGCACATCGGCGAGGGTTGCGTGGCATTCGGCGACCAACCCCTTGAGGCCCAC
>CAYMJW010000239.1:0-3151 GCA_964390455.1 uncultured Methyloceanibacter sp.
GTTTACTTCACGACGCACGCCTATCTCGGCGCCGACAATCCCGATCCGGCAGTTAAGGCATTTCGCATGGCGTTCGCAGAGGCGTATCCGGGCGTTGAGCCGGACGCCTTCGCAGCACTCGGCTACGATGCCGCACGACTGCTCATCGCTGCGATCGAAAGCGCGAGGAGCACGGAGCCGGGAGCGGTGCGCGCGGCGCTCGCCCGCACCAAAGACTTTGCCGGCGTCACGGGGACGATGAGCTTTGCGGCTGGGAGCCGGATCCCGGCGAAATCGGTCACGATCATGAAAGTGGATGGCGGCCGGCAGAGTTTCGAGGTCGGCATCCTGCCCGATAAAGTTCCGCCACCGCGTTAGCGGCCACGAGCTGCCAGGACCGGTCGCGCCACGCAGGCTCAGTGCTCGGGCGTGTCCTTCTTCATCCGCTCGAGCGCTTCGGCCGCCTTGCGGCTATAGGTCTTGGGCCAGTTCTCGAAATAGACGAGAGAGGTCGCGCTGTTGAAGCAATAGACTCTGCCGTCGTCGGGATCGGTCCAGTTGATCGAGCAGTCGGTGTGAATGAGTGCTCCGGCAATCAGCCCGATCGGGTCGTAGTTGTGAAACTCGCCGCGCAGACCCTTGGGCGAATACGACTTCCAGATGCCGATCTCATTGGCGTGCGGCGCGGCTCCCTTGCTCGGCTCTGCGGCAAGCGTCGCGGTCGTTGTGGCCACCAGAGCAAAAGCGGCGAATGCTGCAATGCACCCAAGCCGCTTCATCGATTCCTCCTCAACATGAATTCGCGCGAGGGCTGACGGTATCAGCCAGGCGCCTCCGGCGCAAAACAAGAACCTGTAACCGCATCTCGGAAATCGGCGCGGAACAATCCACGCGCCTAGAGCGCCAGTTCGCGCTCACTCCTCCGCCCGATGTCTTCGTCCGGGCACGTCGAGCCTCTCCCCCCTCCCGCGGCGGATCTCTCTCCAAAAATTCCACAATTATGTCAATAACTTACACGCCGCGCAGGCGATGGTCTGCGGGGCGTTTCCGCGCGTCCAGCGCCATGATCCTTTGCCCTCGTTCCCCCGCCTTGAACCTGTCCCCGCTCTCGCCGCGTCAGACGCGAACGAGCGGCAACGCGGCAAGCGCCCGCCGGGGCTTTCCGCGACGGCCTCCTTGCGCGCTAGCGCCGCGGGCCGAGGGCGAGAAAGAACCGTGGGCGGAGCTTGCGCGCTCCGCCCACGGTTTCATTGGCCGCACAGGAGCTTAGGCGGCCCGGGGGTCGCGGACCCTAGGGTCGTGGCGCGGGGAGGGGGGGCGAGCCCGCGCTTCGCGACAAAGATCGTCGATTTCATCTTGCGCCGCCGGGCTCTGGAGCCAGCCCAGTCCCGAGAGGCAGTCAGGCTCGAATCTGAGCTCGAAGGCGACAGCGCGCCAGCCCGCGAATTTTCCGGACCGGGCAAGCGCCCGCGCGTGGACCTGTACGCGCTTCAGACTGTCACTCAGGTCTTGCATCTTCGAATTCATGACTTGGAGTCTAGCGCGGGCGCCGCGTTAACCGCTGGCTCCTTAAGGGTTACACCCAACGCGCCAGGCGTTATCCGTCGGGAGGACGTGTATGCCTCGTTCGGACCATCGGCATCCTTGGCTGGGCTTCTGCGTTGTCTGGGCGCGCATGGAAATTCTACTTCTCATTCCGGTTGTTGCTTTCGCGGCCATCTACGCCGTCTATAGGGAGTGGCTGAACGCCGCCCACAGACGATGGCGCGACGCGCTCGATCTGTACCAGAAGCGTCTTTCCGCTTACGAAGAGTTGAAGCACGCCGTAGCGCCGTTGCGCGCCGAGGGTCAGATTTCTCAAAGCGACGCCGACCGCTTCGCGCGGGCAATGTCGGACATGCGGTTCCTCTTCGACAAGGATTTCGAGGTGTTCGTGAGCGACCTCTACGGGGCGATCTTGAAGAAGCACGACCTCGACGAGCTGCTTGAAAAGGCCGCAAGGTACGCGCAGTCTCCCGACGACAAGGCGTTGACCGAAATGGCGCAGCGACGCAGCCGGACGCTCGCAAGCGAAATCACCGATGGCATTGACCGGGGCATTCCGGAACGCATGGAGAAATTCATGCGCCCGCGACCGATCGCCTAACCCGCGCTGCCCGGAGATCGGACCGTTGTTGCGGCATCGACCGTTCGCCGGGACTCTATGACGGCCCTGACCGCCGCCCGGACGATCTCGCGGCGGCGGTTCTTCTCAGCGACTTCCGAGATTTAGGAGCCGCACTCCTTCATCGTCTTCATGGCAGCCTCTGCCTCGGCTTTGGAGCCGTACTTGCCCATCATCTTGTACCGGGCCTTGTCGGTCGGTTCGGTGGTCATGATTGTGCAACCCTTCATCGTATTGTCGAACATGATGAAGTTGGTCTCGACCGCAAGTGCGGGGGTGGCGATTCCGGCGATGAGCGTGGCGGCAATGAGATATTTGTTCATGGGAGACATTCCTTTCATCAAGGTCTGTCGCGCCCAGACCGGGGAGAGCAGCATCAACACCTTGTGCGCTCACAAACAAATCAACATCCCGGCAGCCGATCGTGAAGATGGGTGACCCACCGTCGAATACGGCTCGCGCCGTTCCACGTGAGCGATATGACAACGACTGCCTCCGCGTTCACGCGATTTCTCGTGTCATGTGGCTGGCTGGCCACATAAGCTTCTGTGAATCTGTGGGAAATTGCGTTGGGGCGTTGTTGGGGGATGGGATGCGCGTCCACTATCGGGGGCGCTTGGTTCGGAGCGCGTGCCGCCATGCGGGGCGAAAACGTGCCGCACCGCGTCGCGCCACCCGGCTGCTGCTGTTACCGCGGATCAAGGCGGACCGTTCCTCGCTTCTTCTCACAACGGCGCTAGCCTCGACGCTCCTTGCCGGCGGCATCTTTGCGGCCACGCCCGCGTCGGCAGTCGTCGCCTGCGCCCAGCCCGCTCCGCCGGCCCCGATCAATTTCGCCTCGGCCACCGATGCTACCGTCTGTAACAACGTGGATCCGCGCACAAACGCCGCGGGCGACGCCATCAATCTCTCGACCGCCGGCGCGGACCACTACATCGACCTGTACAATAGCGGCTTTCTGACCGCTTCCCAGGACGGCATCGAGACCCGCACCACCGGCGACAACAG
>CAYMJW010000240.1:0-3131 GCA_964390455.1 uncultured Methyloceanibacter sp.
AGGTGCAGGTGCGCACGGACCGGCGCATCACTCTGCATCTGCTGTTCGATCCGGAACACAATCTGGAGGAACGAATTCTGGCCGAGCAGTTCGCGTCGTGAGACGCGCGCGGGCAAAGTCCGCGATGGCCGCGATGAGGCGGTCGATATCGGCTCTGAGCGCGGCGAAGCCTTCGCTCTTTTCGATTCGAGCCTCGTCCATGTAGAGGCCGCGATTGATCTCAATCTGCAGGCTGTGGCGGCCGGCGGCGGGATCACCGTGCCTGATCACCAGTTCCGCGCCCTTGAAGGGATGGTTGAGGGCGACGCTGTAGCCCATATCCTCGATGGTCTCGCGCACGAACTCCGTGAACTCGGCCTCGCAGGTGGCGCCGTCGCGATCGCCGAGGACGATGTCGGCGCGCTGGCGGCCCTTGGCGGTCGACTTCATCGAGTGGCAGTTGACATGCCACACGGCACCGAAGCGGCCATGGGCGTCGCTGAGCATCGTCTGCAGCTCGTCATGATAGGGGCGGTGGTAGCGCGCGATCCGCGACTGGACCTCGACAACGCTGAGGCGACGGTCATAGACCGGCACCGTGGCGCGGACCAGACGGCGCACGACACCGAGGCCGCGGGAACTGCGATGTGTGTGCAGGATCGGATGCGGCCACGGTTCGTTCAGGAGCAACGTATCGACCTCGTGCTCATGTCGATTGGGATCGACATAGCTGCGCGGAAACAGCGCAGCCAGCAACGCCGCACCATGATCCGGAGCCGAGGCAAACAGTTCGTCGACGAAGGCGTCTTCGGCCCGGCGCATCACGTCGAACGGGGCGGCATACTCGAAATCGGGCGGGTACAAGGTGCCGCTGTGCGGCGAATCGAAGACCACGGGCACCGGCCCCGGCCGGCCGTCACCGGTTTCGGGATCGTGGCGGATCAGGATCTCCGGCAGGATTCGCGGCACGCTCCCTCCCTTGCCCTGGTGTCCCCCAGGAGGCTCGGCCATATTAGACGCACATAACCATTAACAACAATGGACGGCCCGTCGTGATGCCCTCGACCGCCAGCCTCGACATGATCGCCAGGCTGATCGCATTCGATACCACCAGCCGCAATTCCAACCTGGAGCTCATCGGCTTCGTTCAGGACCACCTGAAGGCGCTCGGCGTCGAGTCGCGGCTGGTCCATGACGCGGATGGAAGAAAGGCCAACCTCTACGCCACGCTGGGGCCGCAGGACCGGCCGGGCATCGCGCTCTCGGGTCACACCGACGTGGTGCCGATCGATGGGCAGGAATGGTCGAGCGATCCGTGGAAAGTCGTCCGAAAGGACGGACGCCTGTTCGGCCGCGGCGCCTGCGACATGAAGGGGTTCCTCGGCATCGTCCTGGCGTTCGTGCCGGAACTCTTGAAACGCGGTCTGCAGACACCGATCCATCTTGCGTTTTCCTATGACGAGGAGATCGGCTGCGTCGGCGTGCGCCGGCTGATCGACATCCTCAAGGAAATGCCCATCAAGCCCAGGGCCTGCATCATCGGCGAGCCCACGAGCATGAAGGTGACGGTGGGGCACAAGGGCAAGAAGAGCACGCGCTGCCATGTGCGGGGTTTCGAGGCCCATTCGTCGCTGGCGCCGAAGGCGGTGAACGCCGTGGAGATGGCTGCGGAGGTGATCGTTTACCTGCGCGGCATGGCCAAGCGATTCGCGGCCGAGGGGCCTTTCGACGACGGTTACGACGTGCCGCATACCACGGCGCATACCGGCGTCATTCATGGCGGCACGGCGCTCAACATCGTGCCCAAGGACTGTCACTTCGACTTCGAGTTCCGCTACCTGCCGGGCCAAGACGTCGAGGCGATGTACCAGGAGGTCAAGCGCTACGCCGAGGAGACGTTGCAGCCGGCCATGCGCAAGATCGCCGGCGATACCGGCTTCAGCTGGGAGGAACTGTCCTGGTTTCCGGGTCTGGCGACCCCGGTCGACAGCGAGATCGTCGAGCTGGCCAAGGCGCTGTCGGGCGGCAACTCGACCATCAAGGTCGCCTTCGGCACCGAAGCGGGGCTGTTCCACGAGGCCGGCATCCCCACCATCATCTGCGGTCCCGGCAGCATCGAACAGGCGCACAAGCCGGACGAATGGGTGAGCCTGGAGCAGCTGGCGCAGTGCGAGACCTTCATGCACCGCCTGATGGAGCGGGTGTGCATAAAGGCCACTTGATGCCAAGCACCGTCGTCTTCGATCTGGGCAATGTGCTGGTGCGATGGAATCCCCGGCTGCTCTACGAGCAGCTGATCCCGGATGCGCGGGAGCTCGAGACCTTCTTCGAGACGGTCATCACCCACGATTGGATCAGAGCTCAGGACGAGGGGCGGCCTTTTTCGGAGGGGACAGCGATGCTGGTGCGGCAGTTCCCGCACTATTCAGCAGAGATTCGCGCATTCTGGGAGCGCTGGGAGGACATGGTGCCAGGCGCGATCGACGGATCCGTCGCAATTCTGCAAGAGCTGAAGGAGCGGCGGACGCCGCTCTACGCGCTCACCAACTGGTCGCACGAGACCTTTCCGATCGCCCGGCCGCGATTTTCGTTTTTCGACTGGTTCGACGGGATCGTCGTTTCCGGCGAAGTCAGGCTGGTGAAGCCCGATGCCCGCATCTACCGGCATCTGCTCGAACGCTACGGGTTGGCGGCGGAGGATTGCGTGTTCATCGACGACTCCGCCGCCAATGTCAGGGGGGCGGAGGCCGTTGGCATCACCGGCCTCCATTTCACCTCGCCCGAGCAGCTGCGACGCGACTTGACGGCGCTGCGACTGCTGTAGCGCTACGGCGCCCGCGCGACGGTCACCAGACGCAGGTGATTCACCAGCTCGAGCGAGACCTCGCCGGTCGGCTCGAGGCCGTTCTCGCGCTGGTATCTCAGGATGCCCGCACGCGTGCCGCGACCGGCAACGCCGTCGAGAGGGCCTCGATAGTAGCCACGGGCGGCAAGCTCCTCCTGCACCGTCAAGGTGTAGACGGTGGTCAGACTCGGAGCGATGCCGATCGGGCTATCGAATGCCGATTCCGGGTCGGAGCCGTCGTCCTGCTGATATGCCGCCGGCGGTTCATCGTAGGCCGGGGGCTGATAGGGTGGCGGTTCGTAGGTAC
>CAYMJW010000241.1:0-3130 GCA_964390455.1 uncultured Methyloceanibacter sp.
TGCGTCGACAACGGCCACTATGGCGAGACCGGCTACCAGAAGAGCCACACCTGCCTCGGCGTCGATCTCGAGCAGATGGCGATCGGCGCCGGCATCAAATCAACCTGCTCCATCGAGAAGGAAGCCGACATCGCCAAGGGCGCCAAGATGCTGCGCGAATCGAACGGCTCCTGCTTCGTGCTGCTCCGCGTGAAGCCCACCGACCCGCCGAAGGTCAGGCGCCTGATGGACCCCAACGCCTCGCGAATCCGATTCCGGCTCGGCACCCTCGGGCACGCGTGAGCCGATCGGGACCGGCGCTCAATGCCTGCCCTCACTCGCTCGGACGACCCGTCTCGCTTCAATCCAAATTCGGCACCCAGCGGCGCGCATTCAACATTCCCCACAGCAGGAGTTTCTGCTCGAGGGGCGCGAGGACTGACACTGGCACGGCCGGGGCCGGTCAGTTCCGAAAAGAGAAGAAACTTCGATGTTCGCCGGCCCTGGTTCTGCGGTGCCGGCGGGACCCCTAGCGCCAGCGGGACACGCCGGGCCTCGGGGGAGTTTGCGCGGATCTGGCAGGGCGGATCGAGGTCCGCGTTGTGCCATCCGGGCGACCGTTTTGCGGGGTGCCTCGCGAGAGCGGGGCCCCTGTCCGGCGCCGAGGCCGGCGGGCGGGGCGCGCAGGCTCGGTGCCACGAGTTCGGTTTCGTTGCCGGCGCGCTTCGCGGGAGCGCGGGCGCGGATCGAACCAAAGTACCTTACATCGAAACGAGGCGACCGGGGAGCAGAACTGCTGCGTATGGTTAGCCATGTTGTGCGCGCAACTGGCTGCGGACCGCTTTCGCCTCGGCACGCTGGGGCACGCTCGAGAAGACTGCGCTGAGCTCTGGGTGGGCTTCAAACGAAAAACCGTTGAAACCAGGCGAGCGTCTCGGCAGGGCGATGCTCGTTGACGTAGTGGCCGCAATCCAGAGCCTCACCGATGACGTCGCCGGCGTAAGTGCGCCAGATGCCCGGGACATCGGAGTAGAGCTTGCCGGTGTGGCTGTCTTTACCCCACAGCAGCAGAACCGGGCAGGTGATCTTGCGCCCGCGTTCGCGATCAGCGCGATCATGCTCGAGGTCGATTGTCGCTGCCGCCCGGTAGTCGGCGCACGAGCCCTTGATGGTCTTCGGCGTGAAGCAGCGGATGTACTCGGCAAGCGCTTCAGGATCGAAGATCGACAAGCCCACGCCCGGCTTCGAGATCTTCTTCTCGATGAACACAGCCGGCGGAATTGCACCCATCATCAGCTCGGGCAATCCATTGTCGAGCGGCATCATCGACCAGTGCCACGAGCCCAGCGCCCATACGCGCGACGTGTTCTCCCAGACGTGCAGCGTCGGCAGGATGTCGATCAGCGCGACCTTGCGCACTTTCTCCGGGTGGTCGAGCGCCATGCGATGGGCGACGCGGGCGCCTCGATCATGACCGGCAACAAAGAATCGCTCATGCCCGAGCTGGCGCATGACTTCGACTTGGTCGTTCGCCATGGCGCGGAACGCGTAGTTGGAGCACCTCGCGTCGGGTTCCGGCGCTGAGCTGTCACCATAGCCTCTGAGGTCCGTCGCAACGACGAAGAAGTCGCGCGCCAGATCATTGGCGATCTTGCCCCAGCTCGCATGCGTCATCGGGTTGCCGTGCAGGAGTAGTAGCGGTGGTCCCTTGCCGCCGTGACGCAAGTGGATGCGAGCATCGCCTGCCTGAATGTCGGTGCGCGCAAAACCCTCGAACATCGCAACCTCCTCGGTGCCACCCAGACGGTACCGGTCGGGGTACCGGCCGGGATCAGACCCATGGTTCTGACCCCTGCTTGGCTCAAGCGATCGTAGCGCCTTTCACCTCCGCGGCGATCTTCTTGGCGGCATCGCCCAGGTCGTCGGCGGGTGTGATCTTGAGACCCGACGCCGCCATGATCTGCTTGCCGAGCTCCACGTTGGTGCCTTCGAGTCGTACCACCAGCGGCACTTTCACGCCGAGCTCACGGGCCGCCGTTACCACGCCCTCCGCGATGATGTCGCATCGCATGATGCCGCCGAAGATGTTGACCAGGATGCCGTTCACGTTCGGATCGTTGAGAATGATCTTGAACGCCGCCGTCACCTTCTCTTTCGATGCCGAGCCGCCCACGTCGAGAAAGTTCGCCGGCTCGAGCCCGTAGAGCTTGATGATGTCCATGGTCGCCATGGCGAGGCCGGCGCCGTTGACCAGGCAGCCAATCGTGCCGTCGAGCTTCACGTAGGCGAGATCGTACTTCGAGGCTTCCACCTCCGACGGGTCCTCCTCCGAGATGTCGCGCAGCGCCACGATCTCCTTATGCCGGAACAGCGCGTTGGAATCGAAGTTCATCTTGCCGTCGAGGCAGAGCAGGTTGCCGTCCTTGGTGATCACCAGCGGGTTGATCTCCAGCAGGCTCATGTCCTTCTCGACGAACAGCCGGTAGAGGTTGCCTGCGAGCTTCACGCACTGGCTCACCTGTTCTCCGGTCAGCCCTAGCGCGAACGCGAGCTTGCGGCCGTGGAATGGAAAGAACCCCGCCGCCGGATCGATCGACATCGTGAAGATCTTCTCGGGCGTGTCGTGCGCCACCTTCTCGATATCCATGCCGCCTTCGGTGGAGGCGATGAAGGAGATGCGCGAGGTCGCCCGGTCGACCAGGGCGGAGAGATAGAGCTCGCGGCCGATGTCGCAGCCGTCCTCGATGAACAGGCGCTTGACCACGCGGCCGGGGGGGCCGGTCTGGATCGTCACCAGCGTCTTGCCCAGCATCTGCTGCGCGAACGCCTTCACCTCGTCGATCGATCTGGCGATGCGCACGCCGCCCTTGTCGCCAGCGTCGGGTTCCTTGAATTTGCCCTTGCCGCGGCCCCCGGCATGGATCTGCGCCTTCACCACCCACACGGGGCCCGGCAGCTTTTGCGCCGCCGCCACCGCCTCCTCCGGCGTGAACGCCGCCCCGCCCTGCGCCACGGGCACGCCGTAGGCCCGCAGCAGCTCCTTGGCCTGGTACTCGTGAACGTTCATGGGGTGGGGGTCCGGCTTGTGGCGGGCGTCAGGTGGCGCTGCGGGAGGCGATCATCTCGATCTCGACTTTGGCGCCCATCGGCA
>CAYMJW010000242.1:0-3089 GCA_964390455.1 uncultured Methyloceanibacter sp.
GGATCAGGCGGTCGAGCCGCTTCAGGTCGCGCGCGTCTTCGATGCGATAGGCCGAAGAGGACCAGAGCCCGAGCCGCTTTCCCCTCGCCTCGTCCTCGCGCGCGAGAAGCTCGGGCGTGCAGGCCCGATTGTCGGGGAGCGAGTAGACCCGGGCGAGGCCGCTTGCCACGAGGGCGTCTTGGAGCCAGAGCCGGCTTTCGCCGGTCACCACGTAGACCTGGGCGAGAAGAGTACCGTGCCTGTCGGTGCGGCTTCCGCCGAAGCGGAGTTCGACCGCCTTGTTCGAAGCAAGGGCATCGAGCGCGGCCTTGGCCTCCTCGACGAACGGCCAGGGGTCCTCGCCGCGCCAGCCGAGAGGCGGAAGCGGCGCCTTGGCCCCGATCAGCTTTACCGTCCTGCCATCGGCGAGCTTGAGGGTTTCGCCGTCGAGCACGTCAGCGACGGTGGCCGTCTCGACGGTCCCCGTCTCGGGCGGCGGCAGCTCGCAGGCTTGCGCCGGGGCTGCGAGAAACGCGGCGAGAGACGCCACGCCCGCGCAAACCATGCCTCTGGCCACGCCCCTGACCATGGGCGCATCTTAGGGAGGCGGACTTGCGGAGCACAAGCAGCAAGGTTCCCAACTTGCGTCAGGGCGGTAAGATCGGCACAAGCTCCTAGAAGGACGGGCGCTTGCGCTCTGCCTCCGCGGCTTGACCTTGCTCGCCTCTCTTCTCGTGAGCGGCCTCTCCCGTTGCCAATAGAGGCGCGAGACGTTGCGCAAGAAGCTCGCTCAAGCTCGCCGAGAAGTCCGGCGCGATATGGCTCTTGTCGCGCATGATGACCTGATCATCGTTGGCGGCATGACAAAACCCGTCCCAACAAATCTGGTCAGAAAAGTCGAGAACGAGCACGCCACGGGGCAGCGCGCCTTGTTTGAACGCCCAGGGAAACCCGTTACGCGGGAGAGCTTTGTCCGCCGGCCACCTGCATCGCCACAGATGCCCTTTGTGCGCGAAGAGACAGTGGAGCGGACTCTCGGGAAGCGCTGGCGTGTCGGCAAAGAGGCCGACGCGCGCCCCGGTCGCGACAATCCGCTCAACCATTTTTCGTTCCGCATCGGCCAGAGCGGCCAGCCGCTCCTCTCCCGTGAGCGGTTCGTCCGTGCCGGGCCGCAACGGGCTATACTGGGAGATAAGCCCGATCAGGACAAGCTCGGGCTTGACCCGTTCGATCTCGGCAAGAAGGCGTTCACGCCACACATCGCACTCGCGATAAGCACGTCCGAGTACCTTGTTAAACACCGTGACCGGAGCCGTGATGCAGGCGGACTTGGCGCGGCCGTAAAGAGCGAAGCCTTGATCTTTTGCGAAGAGCTCGACTGCGGGAAACCATTGGGTCGCATGGGAGTCGCCGATCAGAAACATGCGGCGTGTGCTATCGCGCCGTCCAAAGATGCAAGTCTTATACTCAGTCGCCTCGTATGACAGGTGACATCCGCCGGCTCTGGCTGCTTTGCGCGCTTCTTTGAGCTTGAGCGGATCGAAGATCGCACCGCTGGGAAATACAATGTATTGGGTGCCGACCCAACGCTCTACGGTTTCCGCCGACAGCACGATCAGCAGCGTGACAGCGAGGGCCGCGCCGAGACTTTGTAGCGGCCTTGGGCTTAGCCATTTGCTGAACCGGATTGGATTCTCAACGAGAACATGGTTTGCGATTGACAGCAGGAATGTGACGCAGAGAGCCATGGCGCGGTCGAACTTCGTCCAGCTCCCGAAATAGGTCTGGTAGAGTTCGAAGACTGGCCAGTGCCAAAGATAGAGCGCGTAAGAAAGCTTGCCGATGGCCACGGGAATGAGGGCCGAGCCAAGACGAAGCGGTATCGGCAGGGCCGCGCCCCTCGCATTGATCCCGGCGAGAATGTAGAAGGCTGCGCCGAGGGTCGGCAAGGCGGCATAGATACCGGGAAAGGCGATCGCCTGGGCATCAAATAGGACGAAAGTGAGTGCGATCGCAGCCGTCCCGAGCCACGCCAGAGAAGAACGAACGGACGCCCCGGGTGTCCAGCCGCGGCGCTCAAGGAGAGCCACCGCCGACCCGAGACAAAGTTCCCAAATGCGCGCATGAGTCCCGAAGAACGCCACGGGCTGGGCTTCGGGGGCGAGCACGAGATTGGCAATGAACGACAGAACCCCGAGGACCGCCAAGAGTGCGATGGCGACCTGGGCGCTGGTCCATGACAGCCTGGCGGAGAAGAAGCGCCACGACCCTAGCGCCAAAGCAAACACGAGGGTCAAAAACAGATAAAACTGCTCCTCCACGGCAAGCGACCAATAGTGCAGGAAAAGTCCGCCACCCTCGTCGCTGAAATAATCGAGGCGGTCGGCGAGTTGCTGCCAATTGATGACATAGAGGGCCGCATAGATCGCCTCCCGCGCGGTCTTGAAGAGTTCCAAATTGGACGCGAAGGCATAGGCGCCGGCAACGGTTGCGACGACGACGAGCAAGGCCGAAGGAAGAATGCGTCGCGTACGCCGCGCCCAGAAATTCACGAAGTCGATACGACCGTTCCGGTCGAGCTCAAGAAACAGGAGCGATGTGATGAGATAGCCGGAGATGACGAAGAAGATATCGACGCCGGCAAAGCCGCCGCTAAGATACGGCATGCGCGCGTGGAATAAGACAACTCCGGCGACCGCGGCCGCCCTCAGACCATCGACATCGGGTCTATAGCGAAGTTGCGACATCCCCCCGCGCCACTAGATACACGCAGAGGAAACTTAGCCTACCAAGAAGGAAAATGCTTCTCGATTTGCGCGGTGCGAAGCAGCCGGCAATCACACAAACTGCGGCCGCCCTGGCCCTAGGCGGCGACATCGGCGTCCTTCTGCAAGGAAAGCCCCGAAAACAGCGGCCGCGCCGTTGACGAAACAGAAGCGCGCAAGCCAAAGAGCCTATATATAGAGCCCGAGGCGCTCTACGGCCTTAAGACCCCGTAGCTCAGTCGGATAGAGCATCAGATTCCTAATCTGAGGGTCACAGGTTCAAATCCTGTCGGGGTCACCATTCCCTCTCATTTCGCCCAACCTGGGTTCCGCCCGTCGCCCTCG
>CAYMJW010000243.1:0-3054 GCA_964390455.1 uncultured Methyloceanibacter sp.
ACCAGGGCGTGTCGTCGCCATCGATGAAGCTCTTCTCGGTGCCATAGACGGAGACCGTCTCGGCATAGGAGGTGAAGCCGGCCATGCCGATCCGGAGCTCTTCCGCCTCCTCGCTCGAGCACTGGAACAGCGTTCCCCAGCGCCCGACGGCAGCCCCGACCGCGCAGGCAACGGCATTCGACCAGGCGTTGCGCGCGACCCGCATCGTCGTCTCGACCTCGTCGAAGCCGAAGGCGACGGCGGTTGCGGCATCGGCCGCCATCTGTAGCGGGTCGTCCTTGGCGTTGGTCACGTGCGCCTGATTGCCGGGCGTCTTGCGCGCGCGCATCTTGCTGTAGGCGAAGGCGATCTCGAGCGACGAGAGTTCGGCAACGACCTCGGCGAGCTTGGCCGGCGTCATGCCGCGGGCGAGCCGGACGAGGTCCGTCCGCGGCACATTCATGTCCACCAGCATCCGCGCGATCTCGTGCGACGGCATGGCCATCGCTTCCGGCGCGATCTCCGGGTCGATGTGATAGCGGGCGATGAAGGCATCGATCATATCGAAGTCGCGGGCGGCCTTCCCGTCCATCACTTCGACGCCGCCCGAGCCCAGTGTCAGCGCCGGCTTTGGATCGTGACGGCTGGTAAAGGCGGCAAAGCCATTCTCAGCGTCCTCAACGGCGAACTTGTCAAGCCGAAGCGGGCGCTCGTCCCAGTCGGCGAAGCGCTTCCAGCGATTGGCGAAACTACCCGGCTCCCCGGCCATGGTGATTCTCGTGACGCAAAGTGGACGTTACTCAGGCGGGACTATAGAGGATAGGGTCACGGCGCCGAAGCGCATTTGACAGAAAGGCGCCGCAACTTGCCCGCGGGTTGCGCGAGCCTGCCTTCCACGGGCTTTTCTGCAGGCCGGAGAGATTGAACAGATGCTATCTTCGCCGGTCAAGACGGCTGCGACCGACTGATCTAGGCTGGGAGACGAGCGGCGCCCGCGGCGCCCATTCGCGCAAATGGCATGAAAGCGACACCGAAAATTCTCGAACTCAACGCGTTCGATATGGAGGCCACCGCCGGTCTCGATCCCGACACGGCGGCACTGGTTGCCCGCCGCAGGCGCAGCTTCGGGCCGACGTCGATGCTGTTTTACGCCCGCCCGCTCAATCTCGTCCGCGCCGAAGGCGTCTGGCTCATCGGCGCCGACGGCACGCGCTATCTCGACGCCTATAACAACGTCGCGTCGGTGGGGCACTGCCATCCGCGCGTCGTCGCGGCCGTGTCGCGGCAAATGGCGACCCTCAACACCCACAGCCGCTACCTCTATGACAATGTTTACACCTATGCTGAGCGGCTGTTGGCGACGATGCCGCGCGAGGTATCGAATATCGTGTTCACCTGCACGGGGAGCGAGAGCGTGGACTTGGCGCTTCGCATCGCGCGCACGGTGACGGGCGGCACCGGCTTCATCGTCACGGCGAACGCCTATCACGGCAATACGCTCGCCGTGACGCAAATCTCCCCCTCCTCGGCAAGCGCCGAGCCGCGCAGCCCCAACGTGTTTCTCGTTCCGGCGCCCGACACGTATCGGACGCCGTCCAACGAGGTGGGTCAGCGTTTCGCGGCGGACGTCAAGAAGGCGATCGCGGCCATGAAGCGGAAGAAAATCCGCTTGGCCGGGCTCATCGCCGACAGCATCTTCTCGAGCGACGGCATCTATCCGGGCGAACCCGGCTTCATAGCCGAAGCGATCGCGCATGTGCGCGAGGCCGGGGGCGTGTTTGTGGCCGACGAGGTGCAGCCGGGCTTCGCCCGCACCGGCGAGAAGATGTGGGGCTTTCAGCGTCACGGCCTCATCCCCGACATGGTCGCCATGGGTAAGCCGATGGGCAACGGCTATCCCATCGGCGGGGTCGCGGTGAAGCCGGAGCTGCTCGCGACCTTCGGCTCGACCAGCGGCTATTTCAACACTTTCGGCGGAAACCCCGTCGCGGCTGCGGCCGGGCTTGCCGTGTTGGAGACGATCGAGGCGGAGCAGTTGCAAGAGAACGCGCGCGACACCGGCGCCTATCTCCTCGCTGAGCTCGGAGCCGTCGCCCAGCGCTTCGCTTGCGTCGGCGATGTGCGCGGAAAGGGACTCTATATCGGTGTCGAGCTCGTGCGCGATCGGAAGTCGAAGACACCTGACAGGGACACCGCGACCCGCGTGGTGGACATGCTCCGCGACCGCAATGTGCTCGTCGGCATCGCCGGTCCCTATGGCAACGTGCTGAAGATTCGCCCGCCGCTCATTTTTTCACGGGAGCATGCCGACATTCTCGTCAAGGCGCTTTCCGACTCGCTCGCGAGCCTCTCGTAGCCCGCTCTCCCCTTGGGGGAGAGCACACGCGCCTCTTAGCGCGTGGTGAGGGGTAAGCCGCGAAGCGGCGTCAAAAAACGAAATCCCCCTCACCCTTCCCGCCATGCGACAGAGCTGCGCTCGCGCAAGATCGCGGCGGAAAGCCCTCTCCCACGAGGGGAGAGGGGAAAGTACTCTGGTCTCGGCTTGGGAAGGTCAAGACGCCGACGCCACGCTCTTTCTTGCGCTGAGCGCGGCGCCGATCTCATCGAGGATGGCGGGATCGTCGATGGTGGCGGGCATCGGAAAGCTCACGCCATCGGCGATCTTCTTCATCGTGCCGCGCAGGATCTTGCCGGAGCGGGTCTTGGGCAGGCGCGGCACGACCACCGCGGTCTTGAACGCGGCCACGGGGCCGATCCTGTCGCGGACGAGAGCGATCACCTCCTCCTCGATCGCGGCCGCTTCGCGGTTGATCCCGGCCTTCAGCACGAGGAAGCCCATCGGCACTTCCCCCTTTAGCGCATCCGCCGCGCCGATCACGGCGCATTCGGCCACGTCCTTGTGCGATGCGAGCACCTCCTCCATCGCGCCCGTCGAGAGGCGGTGGCCTGCGACGTTGATGATGTCGTCGGTGCGGCCCATGACGAACACATAGCCGTCAGCGTCGCGATAACCGGCATCAGCCGTCTTGTAGTAACCCGGAAACTCGTCGAGATAGCTCGGGCCGAAGCGGGCAT
>CAYMJW010000244.1:0-3039 GCA_964390455.1 uncultured Methyloceanibacter sp.
CGATCGATCTCGGCGATCAGCCGGGGGCCATCGTCGTCCCGCCACAGATCGAGCGAAGGCGCGACAAAATCGGCGCCGCTCGCGGCACAGCGCGCCGCCTCCTCCGCGCTTGTCACGTTCCAGGCGACGCAGGGCACAATAAAAATCTCCGACCACCAGGCGATAAGCTCGGCACGTTGATCGATCGCGTCGATGTCGCTCCCGTCCTCGACGCCGAACGCGACGTAGTCGGCGCCCATCTCGGCCAAGTGCATGGCGTCGTGACGGCGCAAGCCACAGAAGACGCCGATGCTCGCATCCGGACCGAGAGCTTTGCGCGCCGCGGCATAAATTGCGGGGTCGGCCTCGATATGCACCCCGTCGGCGCCAAGCTTTGCGGCCAGCGCGGCATCATTTGCGAGGAGACAGGCGAGCCCGCGTGCCTGCACAAGCGCGACCAGTGAGGCGGGATCCTCGCCGGACGGCGCGGCGCTAGGGCGCAGCAGGACGCAAGCCGCATCAGTGGTTTCGGCCGCGTGCGCGAGCCGGCTCGAGAGGTTGGCCGAAGGCTGCATCGGAAACTGAAGATAAAGCCGGCAATGAGGCTTGATTTCGGCCATCCCTCGCGGGGCTCCCGCTCGATCGCTTGCGCCGATCGGAGCTTTGGAAAAGCAACCGCCCGTCTCAAACCATGAGGTTCGCCGCCGGTCAATGTCAGCGGCCGGAACAAAGTGGCGAGGTGCTTCGTTGTTGCATCAATTGTACGCGTCGCGACGTTGACATCAAGCCGTCGGTCCAGCAGCCTCAGAAGCTGCCAAGAAGAACGGCACCTCAGGGGAGAGGGCACAGCGATGAGCCAATCCGACGCCCTTGAACGGGCTGCCGCACGGCTCGACGTGGCCGTCGAAGAGCTCGAGGGTTTCTTGCGCGAGGCTTTTGCCGAAGCCGAGGACGGTGTCTCGCTTGTGAGCCTGCGCGAGCAGGTCCGCTTCCTGACCGGGGAACGCGACCGGCTGCTCGCTGAGCTCGAAGCCGAAAAGAGCCGCGCGGGGCGCTTGGCGGCGGCCAATGACGAGGTCTCCGGCCGGCTGACCGCGGTGATGGTGACACTCAAGGACTTGATGCCGGCCACCCCCAGGTAGATCATGCCGAGTGCGCCTGCTCGGGGGGTGTCATGGGTCAAGTCACCGTCGTTCTGAACGGCCGAACCTATCGGCTTGAATGCGGCGAGGGTGAGGAAAGCCATCTCATCGCGCTCGCAGAGTATCTCGGCACACATGTCGAAGACATGAAACGGAAATTCGGCCAGGTCGGCGACGATCGCCTGATTCTGATGGCATCGCTCCTTGTCACCGACGAATTGTGGGAGCTGAAGCGCGAGATGGAGCAGCTGAAAGCCTCGCTCGCCACCGCGCGCCGCGACCGGTCCGTCGCCGATGAGACGGCGAAGTCGGCCAAGGCCGGTCTCGTGGATCGCATCGGCGCCGTGGCCGACCGGCTCGAGCTCTTGAACGAGCGATTCGGCAGCGAAGTGAAGCCGCCGGCGAAAGGCAGAAAGCGGTCTTGATGCCGATCCTGTCGCCGGATCGCGTTTCCTTCGCTATAGTCGCTGCGGCAGGCTGCGAGGTGCGTTAGGAGCACAATTCCCAGGGCCCTATAAGATCCTATGGGAGCCGACCCTGGCGGGGACCGTGGTCTCCGCCATTTGGCGCCCACCTACTGATGTAGGGATACCCGGGATCTACGCTCCGACGGCCATCGTGGCCTGGCCATTTTTCCCTTCCGCTGGCCTGCCTCCGCCCCGCCGCTTGCGAATCTGGCGGGATCAGCCGCGATCCGCTATTGACGCGGCGACACTGATCTTTTCGGCGACAGGGCGGACCGGCGGCAGCCTATGCGGATCTTGTTTCTCGGCGATGTGGTCGGACGCGCGGGCCGCACCGCCGTCATCGAGCAGCTGCCCTCCTTGCGCGAGCGCTATCGTCTCGACTTCGTCGTGGTGAACGGCGAGAACGCGGCCGGCGGCTTCGGCATCACCGAGCCGATTCTCTTGGAACTGCTCGATGCGGGCGCCGACGTGGTGACATTGGGCAATCATGCCTTCGACCAGCGCGAGGCGCTCGTGTTCATCGAGCGTTACGAACGCCTGCTCCGGCCGATCAATTTTCCGCCGGGGACGCCGGGCAAAGGCGCCGGTCTGTTCAAGGCCGCGACCGGCGCCGAAGTTCTCGTGCTGAACGTCCAGGGGCGCGTGTTCATGGCCGATCTTGACGACCCTTTCCGCGCAGTGGAGCGCGAGCTCGAAGCGTGCGGGCTCAAGACGCGCGCCGACGCGATCCTCATCGACTTCCACGCCGAGGCGACGTCGGAGAAGGAGGCCATGGGGCATTTCGTCGATGGGCGCGCCACAGCAGTGATTGGCACGCATACGCATGTGCCGACGGCCGACGAGCAGGTGCTGCCGAAAGGCACGGCGTATATCAGCGACGCCGGCATGTGCGGCGATTTCGATTCGATTTTGGGCATGGACAAGGAGGAGCCGCTAAACCGCTTCCTCACCAAGATCCCGTCGTCGCGCTTTGCGCCAGCGCTCGGCGACGCCACGCTGTGCGGGGTCGCCATCGACGTGGATGATGGGACCGGCTTGGCGCGCGCCGTCGCGCCGCTCAGGCTTGGCGGCAGACTGTCGCGGGCCGAACCCGCGTTCTGGCAGGAGCCGTCCTAGGCGCGAGGCTGCGCGCGCTCGTGTTTGGCAACGACCGCCCTTCCATGGGCGAGCAGGCGCCGCAAGCAGAGGATCGCCTCATCGAGATGCGCAAGCGCGCGATCCGCATCGCTGCCTTCATCCGATAGCGACAGCCGCGCCCTGGCGACATGGTCGGCGGCTTCGGAGCAAAGCCCCGAGAGGGTGATCCTTGGCGGCATAGTCCTGTCCTCGTTGATGGCGTGCGGCTTCAGTAACGGCTTCATGATTGCCCCCCGTTCCGGCAAAGCGCGCGCGGGCGGCGCGAGTCGCCAAGCCCACATTTGTCAGGCGGTTAGGGTTAAGGCTTCGCTAAG
>CAYMJW010000245.1:0-1375 GCA_964390455.1 uncultured Methyloceanibacter sp.
GAGCACCAGACTACGAATCTGGGGGTCAGGAGTTCGAATCTCTTCGGGCGCGCCACTCTTTCCAATCCAATTGAGTTCGCTGACGACATCGCAATCGCGATGGACGGCTCATCGCGCCGCGTGGTCCCCTCGATCCCGGCATCACTTCCTGGTCAGATCGCGACCGCTCGCGATGGCCTTGAGCAGACCGGCGCGGTCCTTTCGGTAGGCCTTCGCGAACGCGCCCGGTGCGGCAGTACCGGGATCATGGGTTGCGCCCCAGTAGGCCATTTCGACAAGAACAGGAATGAGAGCGCGCCCCGCGCGGGTTGGCTCATAGCGAATCTGCCGATTGTCACCTTCCACACGCTCTGCGGTCACGAGGCCTGCCGCGAGCAGCCGTTCGAGTCGTTCGGCGAGTATATTCGTCGATATTCGCTCTTCCGAGGCCAGAAACTCCTTGTAGCTGCGCTTGCCGAGTAGCAGCAGATCGCGGAGCACGAGCAAGGTCCACCTGTCGCCGAATATCTCAAGGCCGAAATTGATCGGACAATGCGACCGTGGCGGTCCCGGCAACGTGACCATCGGGCAACGGGTTCCTTTCACTTGCAAATTGCAACTGGTCAAGTTATTACTTGCATAATGCAATTAATATAGGAGATGCGTCAGACCATGACAACAGCGTATTGGCGCGCCGTTCTCTGCTATGTCCTCCCGACTTTCCCACTTGGATACGTCTGGCACCTTGTCACCTTTAAGAGCTACTACGATGCGCTAGGGGTGTACCGGGCAGATATTTTGATACCGTTCGGTATCCTTGCGATGGTTGTCCAAGGGTGCGTATGGGCCTTTCTCTATCAGCGGCTCTATGCCGGCGAGCCTATCGTCCGGGGTGCCGTGAAATTCACGGCCTTTGCGTTTCCGCTGGCGTGGAGCTACTTCGTGCTGGCGGTCGCAGCGAAGCACCTCATGGCGTCGGTATCGGGCTTCGTGCTCATCGAAACAGCCTTCATGATCGTGCAGTTTCTGATCGTTAGCCCTCTCATCGCCTGGTCGTTCGCGCAGCGGCGAGCGTAAGAGTGGGTCATAGCTCAATTCGATGGGATAAGGCTCAGCGCGCCGCTTGCTCAGGATCCGCAACGCATGCGCCGATTTCGCAGCCATCGGACGGCGCGGCGGCTTCGGCCGGCTTCAGTTGCCTCGCCGCTTCGCCAATGAGCGTCGCGATGGCGGCCCCAAGCCGCATATCGTCGGGGCGGCCGAACTCATGCAGCCGCAAGTGCCCCTGCCGGTCGATCAGGAGCGTCGTCGGCGTCCCCCGCATCTGGTAGGCCTGCATCGTCTGCGGCAGACCGCCGTCATGGGCTTGCGCATCGATGCCGACGGGAAAGCCGAT
>CAYMJW010000245.1:1475-2990 GCA_964390455.1 uncultured Methyloceanibacter sp.
AGGATCGCTTGCAGCCACACGGACTTCGTCCAGGCCGCATGCATCGCCTCCACATCTTCGGCGCTCGCGCCGCCTTTGGCAAGAAACGGCTTGATCGTGACCGAGATGGGGATGGCGAGCGCGAGCAACTGACTCATCGGGATGTGCGGCGCAGCGCTCACGCCGTCTGTCTTGTTCTTGCCCATGCGATGGTGGCGCTTGCCGATTTCGTCCTGATAAGCGAGCCAGGCCGTATCGTACTCCGCGCGGGTGGTATCGAGAACCCACTGGCCGAAGCGCTTGCGCACCGCCTCGAGATAGGGGCCGACCGGCTTCCCCGTGGCGGGGTCGGAGAAGTAGCGCAAGAGGTGCGGATTGCTGCCCACGAAACCGTACCAGACGTCGAGAATCGCATCGACCTGCGGGGCAAGAATGGCATGAGCGCGTTTGAGGGCCGCGACATCGTCAGAGCTGAACAGAAGCGAGGACTTCAATTCTTCAAACGCCGAGGCGCTGACGGGCGACGGGGCGAGGGTGGGATCGCCGAGGCGATAGCCGGGAATGCTGGTCATGGCGGACTCCTTGCAGTCGTGACGCCAATTAGGTAATATCGAGTCGATATCAAATTTGGATGGCCGCAGCAATGAAAAAGATCGACTCGCTATTATCGTCTTCGGCCCTTCGCGCCGCCCATCTTGTCGAGCGGTTGGGGCGGCTGTTGCGGGCCGGCGACCATGCGACCGGGCTCAACCCGGCGCAGTGCGAGGCTCTGCGCTATCTTTCGCGCGCGAACCGCTTCTCGCGCTCGCCGGCCGCCTTGGCCGAATATCTTGGGTCGACGCGGGGGACCGTGTCGCAAACCCTGCTCGCGCTTGAAGCCAAGGGCCTCATCGAGAAGAAGACGAACGCGCGCGATGCGCGGTCGGTGACTGTGTCATTGACCCGATCGGGGTCCGCGACCTTGGCGCGCGACCCCGTCTTCGAACTCGCCTTCGCAATCGACCAGACCGGGGCTGCGCCCGCCTTGGCCGAGGGCCTTGAAACAGCGCTCAGGGCGTCGCTCGCGGAACGCGGCGGCCGCGCGTTTGGCGCGTGCAGCACATGCCGTCACTTTCGCCAGGGCGTCAGGCCCGGCGCCACGCCGCATCACTGCGCGCTTCTCGACGAGCCCCTAAGCGACGCTGACTCGAGCCTCATCTGCGTCGAACACGCCGCCTGAACCCAGTTCCGCATGGCGCGTTCCGGCTAGCGAAACATCGGCTTGCGAGAATTTCCCGCTCTTTGTGGCAAATGCCACTGAGGAAATTCCGCGCGCGCGACACTCTTCCCTCGAGGCTCAAGAACGCGCCTGAACGAGAGGAGAAGAGGTCGTCATGTTGTGCACACCCCCAAACTGGAACGGCCTGTCTGTTGCGGCGGTGGTATTGGCATTGGTCCTCGCCGTCGCCGCCCTTGTCCCCGGTCACGATTTGAAGGACGCGGACGGTCGCTCTGTCGCCTCGGTCCTCAGCTCCGGAGAAGCGAGCCGCCGCTGAT
>CAYMJW010000246.1:0-1549 GCA_964390455.1 uncultured Methyloceanibacter sp.
GCCGGCGGCGGCACGGCAATCTTCGGCAAAGGGCAGAGCCGCCCCTGGTCCTCATTGATGCCGCAGGCCCTGGGCGCAAGATCGCGGCCGAAGCACACCCTGATGTCGAGGAGATTGGCTTTGCGGCAGGTGATCGAAATCATCTCCGGCTTCAGCCAAGGATTGGCATCGAGAAAGGCGCGCTCGACCTCTTCGGGAGAATCGAGGCTGGCATCGGGGGCGAGAAAACCCGGCGGAACGCTGACGCGCTCGTAGAGGCGTCGCGCGACTGCAAAATATTCCGCAGGCGCGAGACCCGAGCAGGTCCCGTGCGCGCGATATTCGTGGATGACCAAATTCTTGCTCGGCATGATGTCGCGCATTCCGGCGATCACGCTGTCCGGAACCCAGGGGCGCTTGCCGGTAAAGCAATCCCCCGGCCAGCCCTTTTCGTGCTGCGGCCATAGCCCATGCAGCAGAAAGGCGTGCGGCTTGACGGCGTCGCACTGACTGTCCTTTCGGCTTTTTCCCTCGCTCCGGCAGTAGGTCGGCACCCAGGTGAGCACGAGCGCGTAGTAGTCGAATCGACCCGGCGTGTCGCGCTCGGCACATAACGCGCCGCCCGCGCCAATCAAGAACGTGAGCGCGACCACCAAGGGCAGAACGCGCCTAAGAGCAAACCGCGTCATTCAAGCGCACCGAGCGCGGCGATGATGCGGGCCCAGCTCCGCATGCCCTTGGTGAAGCTCGTGAGATTGTATTTCTCGTTCGGCGAGTGGATCCGGTCGTCGTCGAGCGCAAAGCCGATCAGAAGCGAGTCCATGCCGAGCCGCGAACGGAACGACTCGACGATCGGAATGGAGGCGCCGCAGCCGATGATCGCGGGCGCTCGTCCCCACTCGGCTTCGAGCGCGCGCGCGGCCGCAACGAAAGCGGGCGCGTTGGTATCGAAACCGACCGCTTGCGATCCGCCCTCATGCGCGAATGCGACTTTTGCATCCGGAGGCAAGCGCTCCTCGACGAAGCGGCGGAAACAGGCGATGATGTGTCGCGGGTCCTGCCCGGGCACCAGGCGGAAGGACAGCTTCGCGGTGGCCTCGGCGGGAATCACCGTCTTGGTGCCCGGTCCGCCATAGCCGCCGACGATGCCGTTGATCTCGGCGGTCGGTCGCGACCAGAGTTGTTCGAGCACGGCAAGACCCTTCTCGCCGGCAGATTCGCGCAGACCCACGCCGCCGAGAAAGCCTGCCGCATCGAAGCCGAGCGCGCGCCAACTCGAAACTTGCGCGGGGGAGGGCGCGCGGACGCCGTCATAAAAGCCCGGAATGGCGACGCTTCCGTCTTCGTCGTGCAGTGCTGCGAGAATCTCGGCGAGAACGCGCAAAGGATTGAGCGCCGGCCCGCCATACATGCCGGAATGCAAATCGCGCGACGGGCCCCGCACGGTGATCTCCGAGAAGGCGAGCCCGCGTAGGAAGGCGGTGATGGCGGGGGTCTCGGCGTCCCACTGCCCGGTATCGCAGACGAGGGCGAGATCAGCCTTTAGCTCATCGCCGTGCGCGGCGAGGAA
>CAYMJW010000246.1:1649-2961 GCA_964390455.1 uncultured Methyloceanibacter sp.
TTCGGCCGCATCGAGGCAAGATTGATGATAGGCGGGATCGGTCGAGACGCTGGGAATGGCGAGCAGTCCGAACAGCCGCTCAAGCGCGCGCGGCTCCTCGCTCGCGAGCCGGTCGAGCACGTGTTGCAAAGCGCCGGCCGGCATCTCGGACCTACTCATTCCCATCCCTCTACCGGGGCGCGCTCAGCGTGGGACAAGCGCGCCAATGCGCCAGCGCGTTTGCGGTAGCGGCGTGCATGACGCCGCTACCAAAGCCGATTGATGTAACCTGCGAATGTAGGGGAAGGACTATTCGCCGAGCTGTACGTTGACCGCCTGTGGCCCTTTGCCCCGGCGGTCCGGCTCGGTCTCGAAGGAGACCCGCGCGCCTTCGTCGAGCGCGGGCAGGCCCGAGCGCTGCAACGCTGAGATATGCAAAAACACATCCTTGCCGCCATCGTCCGGCGTGATGAAGCCGAATCCGCGTGAGTGATTGAAGAACTTGACCGTACCGGTCTGACGCATGGGAAGCTCCCTTTCCCCTTTCAAATGGTCTGCGCGCTAAAGCCTCGCAGAAGATCAGGCAAGCCTACAAAGCGGGAAAGAAACCACGCCGCCTCCACGGAGCACGTATGGCCAATCTCCACCCGAATTCGCAATCTGCCCGCAAAGCGCCTCACTCTAGGGGCGCGAGACCGCCGAACGCAAGACCCATGTGGCTGGTTCCGGCGCCGGTTTTGCTGCTGCGCGAGATGCGCCGATTCTTAATTGGGATAGGGGTCGTGCAGCGGCGCGCCGTTGAGGGACTCAGGCGGGAAGTCGAAATGAGGCCCGAAATCCACCGGCGGCGGAGGCATCTTGGCCGGTCCCCAAATGTCGCTGAGGGTCAGGCGCGAATAGCCGCCGACGCGAGGCCTCGCCGGCCCGTAGCTGCCGGAAGCAGAGCCGCCGCCTTGCGCCGCCTGATTGCCGCTCGGCGCCTGTTGGGCATTTGCGTTCTCCGCTGCGGCCAACATGAGGAGCGCGCCGGCGAAGACTGACACGAGGAGCTTGCGGGAGGCGGGGAGCTTGAACATGTCACCTGCTAACGTGGTTTGCGGCGAAAGGTTGCGAATCAAGTGCTTGAAATGTGACGGGTCAAAGTTACGATTGGGTGACCGGCCACGGCAAGCTCCGACCCGGGCACTGGACTCGCCCTTCTTTGTACTGACGGTCGCTCCCAGCACGCCACTATGGGGCTATTCGGCCCCCGTGCCTATGCTTTCCATGCAACAGGTGCCGGTCTTCTGACGGCGGCGAGCGCAATTTCGCGATTGGTTTTCGTGGATTGGCG
>CAYMJW010000247.1:0-2955 GCA_964390455.1 uncultured Methyloceanibacter sp.
TTGCGCTACCGCTTCGCTACTTGAGCGCAGGGGCGCCATCGATCTGCATGGTGCGCGGCTCTTGCGACCTGACCCCGTCAGCGCCGAAGCGCCTCACCAGCCGCTCCATGTACTTGCGGAAGCGGTAGTGCTGAATTTCGAACCGGTGCCAGGTCGTGTCCTTCCATTTGATGCCATGGCCGATATCGGGATTGGCGCGCGCCTTCAGCGCCCGGAACCAGGCGGCGCGCTTCGGGTCCTTGGCCTGAGCCTGGAGGAAACTCGCGATCAGCCGCGCCTGATAGTCGGCGATCTGCCACACGCCCCCTTCAGCAGGCTCGAAGAGCCCAGCGACGAAGAAATCGTCGCGCTCGCGATGGAAGGTGTGGATGAAGAGCTTCGACTTTCCCTGCGCGTCGAGGATGTGCGAGGAATCCATGAACGGGAAGCTCGGCCTGAAGCCTGTCGCCCACACGAGAAAATCGACCTCCTCCTCGCTCCCATCCACGAAATGCACTTTCTTGCCGTCGAGCCGCTCAATACCGGGCTTCACGGTGATGCGCCCGTGGATGATGTGATCGAGATAGGTGTTGCAGGCCGTCGGGTGCGCCTCGAACAGATTGTGATCGGGCCGTTCGAGCCCAAAGCGGCGATGCGGTCCGACCACGATCCGCATGCCGTACCGGTAGAGCAAACGCATGAGCCAACGCGGCAGCGGAATGCGGCTCGTATAATCGACGAACACATCGGTCGGCTTGCCGAACACCGTCTTGGGGAAGAAGTAATAGGTGCGGCGCATCGAATGAATGGCGCGCGAAGTCTCCTCGAGTGCCGCGTCCGACAGAATATCGACAGCGGAATTTCCAGCACCGACGACGAGCACGCGCTTGCCTTTGAGCTGCTCTTTCTTCTTCACGTCGTGGGAGTGCAGCATCTCTCCGGTGAAGTGACCCGGATAAGTCGGCGTGTATTGCTCCCAATGGTGGCCGTTGGCGACGATCAGGCCGTCATACTGACGCGGCTCTTTCTCGCCCTCGATCGTCACCCGCCAGCCCTTCTCCGCGGGCTCGGCGCGGGTGACGCGGGAATTGAAGCGGATCAGGGGGTAGAGGCCGAACTCCTTGGCATAGGCGCGCAGATAGTCTTGCGCTTGCACGCGGCTGACATAGGGCGCCCATTCGTCGGGAAACGAAAAGTCGGGATAGCGCGACAGCTTCTTCGAGGAGTTGAGATAGGTCGAGCCGTAAACGACATGCGGGCTCTCCGGATTCCAGATACCGCCGACATCGGGGAGCGCCTCGAAACAATCGAAGGGGATCCCACGCTCGGCGAAGGTCTTGGCGACGGCGAGCCCGCAAGCCCCCGCCCCGATGATACAAAAACGCTGCACGGTCCGTTAACCTCATGTGCTGCTGAAAGCCGCCCCCCGGCCGCTTGGCGCCAGACCTAAGCATCCGAGCCGCGAGCGTTCAACCCATTCGGATTCCTTCTTCGGCCTCTTTGACCTGGGTCAAGTTCGATCGGGCGTCTCATGGGCTAACCGGCTGCGGCGCTTCTATCCTGGATTCGTCAGCGCTTTGCTTTAAGGTCTGACGCCAAACGGGCGCCCCGGGGGACCGCATGGAGATCAAGCAGGACGTCACCGTCAAGACCTGGGACGGGACCTGGACCTACCAGCCCAAGGTCGTGGCCGTGCCGGAGAGCGCGGAGGACCTGGTCGAGATCTTGACCGACGAGGTGCGCTTTCCATCGCCCGTGCGCCCCGCGGGCTCCATGCATTCCACCGCCCGTATGAACGGCGACGATGGCGGCACCATGGTCGACATGAAGGCCATGAACCGCATCCTGCATTTTACCGGCGATACCGTGACGGTCGAGGCCGGCGTGACCCATATCGTGCTGGCCCAAGCCCTGAAAGAGCGCGGCCTTCAGCCCTTCGTCACCACCGAGATCGGCAACGTCACCTTGGGCGCGATGGCGACGGCCGCCACCAAGGACAGCTCCTTTCCCGGCGGCTTCGGCCAGGTCAGCTCCTACGTCACCGGCATGCGGCTCGTCACGCCCGACGGCCGCTTGCGCGAGATCAACGAACGCGACAACCCCGACGAGATGCAAATCATCCGCTCGAGCTACGGGCTGTTCGGCATCGTCTATGAGGTGACGATGCGGGTGCGGCCCACCACGTCGCTGTCGGTGCGCCACTACTCGCTCAGCCTGGAAAACTTCCGCAAGTACTTCCCGATCTACAAGGCGCGCGGCTACGCGGTCATGTATTACATCTTTCCTTACGTGAAGCGCGTGCTGGTCGAGCTGCGGAAAGACAATCCCGAGGCGGAGCCGAACTCGCGCTACCGCTGGGTCTATCGCAACCGCTTCTGGCGGAAATACGGACCCGCCGTCACGCTGTGGATTCAAAGGACCACGCGCAACCGTACGCTCCGCGCGCTTGCCGACAAGCTGCACTTCTTCCTGTTGCGTCAGGCGCTGGTGTGGGTCGTGCGTAGCGACCGCACCTGGCCGCATGCGCAGATCATCAACTACCCGCGCGACCCCGGCGCCAACAAATATCTGTTCAGCATGTGGGCGTTCCGCGAGGGCGGCTTCTTCGACATCCTCGAAGAGTATTGCAATTTCTGCATCGCCTATGAGGCCAAGACCGGCTACCGCTGCGACCTCCCGAGCGTCGGCTATGCGATTTGCCGCGATGTCGAGGCTTTGCTGTCCTATAGCTGGGAGGGGGCGACCTTGAGCATCGACCCCGCCTCGACCGGAGGCCCGGAGTGGGAGCAGTTCCTGAAGTACTACAATCAGTTTTGCAGCGACCGGCGCGGCGTGCCGCTGTTCAATCAGACGCCGTTCCTGACCCGCGATCAGGTGCGTAAAGCCTTTGGCGTGAGACTCCAGCAATTCGCCGCGCGCCGCAAAGCGGCCGATCCCCGGGATCGCCTGCTCGATTCTTATTTCCGCGAGCTGCTG
>CAYMJW010000248.1:0-2914 GCA_964390455.1 uncultured Methyloceanibacter sp.
CGATCATCGCCATCGAGATGATGGTGGTGAAGATGGAGCAGGGATGGGATCGGGTGCGGGCAGCGACCTACGCCTGGACGTCGACCGCGTTCCCGATGTTGACCGGCACGCTCATCACCGCGGCGGGCTTCTTGCCGGTCGGTTTCGCCAATTCGAGTTCCGGCGAATATGCCGGCGGCATCTTCTGGGTCGTCGGTCTTGCGTTGATCGCCTCCTGGATCGTCGCGGTGGTGTTTACGCCCTATCTCGGCCTCAAGCTCTTGCCGGATTTCGCCAAACACCGCGCTCACGATAATCCCGACGCGCTCTACGATACGCGCGCCTATTGGGCGCTGCGGCGCATGATCGAATTCGCCTTGCGCCGGCGCTGGACCGTCATCGGCATCACGATTGCCATGTTCATCGCTGCGATCGGGAGCTTTGGCCTGGTCCAGCAGCAATTCTTCCCGACCTCGACCCGCACGGAGCTCTTCTTCGAGATGCGGCTTCCCGAGGGCGCAGCGATCGGCGTGACCGATGCCGCCGCTATGAAGGCCGAGAGCCTGCTTGCCGGCGATCCCGACATTGTCACCTACACCACCTATGTCGGTCAGGGGTCGCCGCGCTTCTGGCTCGGGCTCAATCCGGTGCTGCCCAACGCGAACTTCGCGCAGATCGTCATCGTCACCAAGGACCTCGATGCCCGCGAACGGGTCAAGGCTCGGCTCGAGAAGGCGCTTGCCAATGGCGCCCTGCCGGAAGCGCGCACGCGCGTTGACCGCTTCGTGTTCGGTCCACCGGTGGGATTCCCCGTGCAGTTCCGCGTGTCAGGTCCCGATCCGATGAAGGTGCGCGAAATTGCCGAAGACATCCGCAAGGTCATGACGGCCAATCCCAAGATCATCGACCCACATCTCGACTGGAGCGAACAGGTCAAGTCGATCCGGCTTGAGGTCGACCAGGACCGCGCCCGCGCGCTCGGTGTCACGCCGCAGGACGTGGCCCAGACATTGCAGACCCTGCTCTCGGGCCTCACCATCACCCAATATCGCGAGGGGATCGAGACTGTCGATGTGGTGGCGCGTGCCGTTCCGAATGAGCGGCTCGAACTTGGCCAACTACCGGCCCTGACCATCACCACGCGCGATGGCGTTCCTGTGCCTTTGTCACAAATTGCGCGCCTGCATTACGAATTCGAGGAGCCGATCCTATGGCGTCGCAACCGCGACCTCGTGCTCACCGCGCGGGGCGACATTGTCGACGGCGTGCAGGCGCCGGACGTCAGCACGGAAGTTGCCGCGAAGCTCGGCGATATCGAGAAAGCGATGCCCTATGGCTATCGCATCGAGGAGGGCGGCTCGATCGAGGAAAGCGCCAAGGCCAATGCCGCGCTCGCGGCCGTATTCCCGGCGATGGCGATCGTGATGCTGGCGCTGTTGATGATCCAGGTGCAGAGTTTTTCGCGGCTTGCTCTGGTGTTCGTCACGGCGCCGCTCGGACTGATCGGGGCCACGGTCGCTCTCCTCCTCACCAATCAACCCTTCGGCTTTGTGGCACTGCTCGGACTCATCGCCCTTGCCGGCATGATCATGCGCAATACCATCATCCTGGTCGATCAGATCGACCAGGATATCGCCTCGGGTCACGGCCGCTATCAAGCCATCATTGATGCCACGGTGCGGCGCGCGCGCCCCGTTCTCTTGACCGCGCTCGCCGCCATTCTCGGCATGGTCCCGCTCGCGCGCAGCATCTTTTGGGGCCCGATGGCCATCACCATCATGGGCGGCCTGTTCGTGGCGACGTTGTTGACGCTCGTGGTCGTGCCGGTGCTCTACGCGCTGTGGTTCCGCGTGCGGCGTGACGAGCCGTCGGAAGCCCCTGAAGAGCCGCTGCTGCTGTCGGATCACCCCGGCCAGGGTCCAAGGCCCGTCGCCATCGCCGCGGAATAGGGGATCGTCGACGGTTACGATCGCGCGGCCCTGGAGCAGGCGAACCGGCCATGACATAATTGCCTCGACATGATCGACGTCCCGCGCTCGCGCGAAGGCGCCTCTTATCGATGTCAGCGCGGCGAAGGTCACTAGAGTTTGTTCCGATGGTGAGCGCCATGGATGAGCGCCGCAAAGCCCTTGAGGGGAGAGGGGAGTGAATTGGCGCTGGAGGAGCCGAATCGCGCTCCGTCTTGCCGCATTCGGCAAGATCGTCTCGCCTGCCCCGGGGGTGATCGAAAGCGGCCATGCTGCGCGCAGAGAAACCTGGCTCGGCAAGCTTGTTGCCTCATATCCGGACTTCCTTGCTTCGCATGACGCCAACACGCTTACCTGGAAGGACGGCGCGGTAATGTTGGTCGACGACGGCAAAGGCGAAAAGGAGTTCGAGACCAGGCTCAATGAACCCGACCTCGAAGACATGTTCTACGCGCCCTATCCTCTGGGCCGCACCGGCATTCCTCCCGCGGTCGATATCGACCCCGGCCGCATCCGCTACAAGCCGTTCTTCGACAAGATGTATGGCGATTGCAAGAAGGGCGAGGTTGCACGCAAACTTGTGCCGGTTGTCTGGCTGCCCAAGCATGGCGGCGAGACGCTAAGGATCACGAGCGTCAACAACGTGGCCGAGAAGCTCTGGGACGTCTCTGCCGAACTCGATGCGCTGCCTGATAGCTTCGTCAAGTATCTCGCCCCGGCTGGCGGTTCCTATCATTGCCGTTCTATCGCCGGCACTAGCCGTCCGAGCGCGCATGGCTACGGCATTGCCATCGATATCAATGCCCAATGGTCGGATTATTGGCGCTGGGGCCAGCAAGTGGGCGCCCAGTCTCTTTACAGGAACCGCATCCCCTGGGAGATCGTCGAGATTTTCGAGAAGCATGGATTCATTTGGGGCGGCAAGTGGTATCACTACGACACCATGCATTTCGAGTATCGCCCCGAGC
>CAYMJW010000249.1:0-2912 GCA_964390455.1 uncultured Methyloceanibacter sp.
TCATCATGACCGACGCCGATGTCGACGGCGCGCATATCCGCACGCTGCTGCTCACCTTCTTCTACCGGCAGATGCCGAGCCTGGTCGAGGCCGGGCACCTGTTCATCGCCCAGCCTCCCCTCTACAAGGTGAAGCGGGGCCAGTCCGAGCGCTATCTCAAGGACGAAAAGGCGCTCGAAGACTATCTCATCGGCGAGGGGTTGGAGGACGCCGTGCTCGTCACAGGAGCGAGCGCCACGCGCGCCGGCGCTGACTTGCGCGACATCGTCGAGACGTCGCGGCGGATCGGCGGCATCCTCAAAGGCCTGCACAGCCGCTACTCGCGCTTCGTCGTCGAGCAGGCCGCGATCGCGGGCGCGCTCAGTCCCAAGGTGCTGAAGGACCTGAAGCAGGCGCAAGCGGCCGCCGCCTACATCGCCAAGCGGCTCGATGCGTTGTCGGAGGAGACCGAGCGGGGCTGGCATGGCGAGGCCTTGCCTGAAGGGGGTTTACGCTTCTGGCGCGAGCTCCGCGGCGTCATGGAATCGCATCTGATCGACGGTCCGTTCATCGCCTCGGCCGACGCGCTCAAGCTCGACGGCTTCGCCGAGCATCTGCAAGAAGTCTATGCGCGGCCCGCTTCCCTTAAGCGCAAGGATACGGCCCTCGCCGTGCATGGTCCGAGCGAGCTGCTCGGCGCGGTGATGACCGCGGGGCGCAAGGGCCTCACGCTCCAGCGCTATAAGGGCCTTGGCGAGATGAACCCGGATCAGCTCTGGGACACCACGCTCGACCGCGACACCCGCACCATCCTCCAGGTCAAGATCAAGGAAGGCGAGGACGCCGACGACATCTTCTCGCGGCTGATGGGCGATGTGGTCGAGCCGCGACGCGAGTTCATCCAGGCCAACGCCCTCTACGTCGCCAACCTCGACGTTTAGGGTAGGTCTGGCCTCCGGTCTTTGCCGGTTGTCGTCCTACTCCCCGTCATTGCCGGGCTTGACCCGGCAATCCATTCCATTGGCGCTTCAACGCGCTGGGACGTAGCGGCATGGATGCCCGGGTCAAGCCCGGGCATGACGAGGAATGGCAGGTGGGCAACGCCAAGTATCAGGTCGCCAATCTCGACGTGTGGGGCATCGACCTGACTTGTCTTACCTCCATCGACCCCTGCAGGTTAGCAATCCTCGTCATATAGGCAGACGTCTTGCCCATCACCTCGGTAGTTGAAACAAGGCCGATATTTCTCATCGCACCATCTCTGTTCTGATGCATTCCACTGCCCACAGGATCCCCAACCAGAACAATCTTGAAAATCTGGGCTCATGACGATTTGTCGGAGCGCGGAATAAGCTGGCCGAGGTGGAGCGGTAAGTGCGACCGATTCGCCCCCCATCGATTGCAACAGGATGCCGCCGCCGAGAAGTAGACCCAGGCCAATAGCTGCTGAAACGATCCGTTTCATTGGTGCCTTCCTCCCAGTAAGTGTAGTCATACACTAGGACACTTATAAGTAGTACATGGGCCTACGTTCAATTGAAAGACCCACCGGAGTAATTAGCGTGGTGCTCCAATCCTTTAACGCCGTGTCAAGGCGGAACGCCTAGGCTCAGCCTCGTGTCGGGACGGGGCGGAAACAGCATGAAGCGCGCGCGGCGGGGCGAGACGTCCGGAGTGAAAGTCGAGCGCCGGATCGAGCCGCATTTTGGCAAGCCCACGGCGCGGCGCCGGCCCTCGCGGCTCAAACGCTGGGCGCGCCGCCATCCCTGGCTCACCCTTGGCCTGCGCTACTCGGCGATCGCCTCGGCTTGCGGCGTGGCCGTCATGGGGCTGATCGTCGTCACCCTCATCGCACGGATGCCTGACCCCACGCGTGCCGCGCTCGACGACCGCCCGCCCAACGTCACGGTGCTCGCCCAAGACGGCGCCGTGCTTGCCGAGCGTGGCTTGCGCCGCGGGCATGTGCCGCTCTCGGCGCTGCCCCCCTATCTGGTGCAGGCCGTGCTCGCGACCGAGGACCGCCGCTTCTACGCGCATTTCGGCGTCGATCCGCTCGGGCTGGTCCGTGCCTCGTTCCGCAACGCCGCCTCCGGCGCGGTGGTCGAGGGCGGCTCGACCATCACCCAGCAGCTTGCCAAGAACCTGTTCCTCACCCCTCAGCGCACCCTCTCGCGGAAGCTCGAAGAAGCCGTCTACGCGGTGTGGCTGGAGCAGCGCTTCTCGAAGGACCAAATCCTCGAGCTCTATCTCAACCGCGTCTATTTCGGCGGCGGCACTTACGGGATCGAGGCGGCGTCGCGCCGCTATTTCGGCAAGTCGTCGCGCTATGTGACGCTGCCGCAGGCCGCGCTGCTGGCCGGATTGCTGAAGGCCCCCTCGCGCTACGCGCCGACACGGAGCGCGACGCGCGCCGGCGTTCGCGTCGATGAGGTGCTCGATAACATGGTCGAGGCGGGATACCTCACGGAAGAGCAGGCCAAGGCTGCCGACGAGCAGTCACTGAAGCTCTCGGCCAAGGACGACGACACCGGCTATTCCTACGCGGTCGATTGGGTGGCGGAGCTTCTGCCCGAGCTCGTGGGCGAGCAGCACGGCGATCTCTTCGTCGAGACCACCATCGATCCCGCGCTCCAGCGCGCCTCGCAGCAGGCTCTCCGGCGCATTCTCGACGAGGAGGGCGAAGCGCTTGCCGCGGGCGAAGGCGCCGTCGTGGTGCTCGATCCGTCCGGCGGCGTGAAGGCGCTCGTCGGCGGACGCGCCTATTCGACGAGCCCCTTTGACAGAGCAGTAAAGGCGAAGCGCCAGCCAGGCTCGGCGTTCAAGCCGTTCGTCTATCTTGCCGCGCTCGAGGCCGGCTATTCGCCGGACTCCCGCGCCCATGACGGGCCGGTCACGGTCGCCGGATGGTCGCCCCGCAACTACACCGGCAAGTA
>CAYMJW010000250.1:0-2890 GCA_964390455.1 uncultured Methyloceanibacter sp.
CCATCTCGCGCACGGTCCATTTCAGCGCGACGATCGCCTTCTTCGGGTCGGTGACCACCGGCGCGAGCAGGTGCGGGATGCCGTCATAGACGGAAAGCTCGAGCATCTTCGGATCGATCATGATGAACTTGCACTGATCGGGCGACAGCCGGTAGAGCAGCGACAAAATCATCGTATTGATGCCGACCGACTTGCCGGAGCCGGTGGTGCCGGCGATGAGGAGATGCGGCATGCGCGCGAGATCGACGACGATCGGCTCGCCGCCGATATTCTTGCCGAGCGCGAGCGCAAGCCTGGCGTCGGTCTCCTCGAAATCGGGCGAGTCGATCATCTCGCGCAAGACCACGATCTCGCGGCGGTCGTTGGGAAGCTCGATGCCGATGGCGTTGCGGCCGGGAACGACCGCGACGCGCGCGGCGACGGCGCTCATCGAGCGCGCGATGTCGTCGGCAAGCCCGATCACGCGCGACGACTTGGTGCCGGGGGCGGGCTCGAGCTCGTAGAGCGTGACCACGGGGCCCGGCCTGACATTGGTGATCTCGCCCTTGACGCCGAAATCCTGGAGCACGCCTTCGAGCTCGCGCGCATTCTCCTGCAGCACCTCGTCACTGATGCCCCGCCCCTTGTTGCCCTTGGGCTGCGGTTGCAGGAGCTTGATCGAGGGCGGCTCGTAAGGCTCGTCGGAATGCTCCTGGCGGCTGAGCCCGGTGTGCTTTTTCTTGGCCTTCGCCGCTGCCGCCTCGAGGCGCGTGATGCGGTAACCGGGCGCCGTGACGTCGTCAGCCTCCTCGTCCTCTTCGTCGAATTCTTCGCCGATGGGCGCCGGGCCGAAAGAAGGCTCGATCCGTCCGTCGGCATCGAGCTTGCGCGCGGGCGCATCGTCATCCTCGTCGCCGCCCTCGTCGAGCCGATCCTCGGGCTCCTCGTCGTCCTCATCGCGCCGGCGAAATGTCTGCCGCAGCCTCGCGCCGGCGGACATGGCGACATGCATGGCCGCGCCAAGCGAGGCATTGGCCCATTCACCGGCAACGCCGCTCTGCGGCGCCCACATGGCGATGAGCCGCGAGGTCGAGGTGCCGCACGCGAACAGGAGCAGCATGGTGCCGACCACGAGAAAGGCGAGCCCGGCGACGAAGGAGACCGCGGCCTCGGGCAGGAAGGGGCCGATGACGTGGGCGCCGGCCATGAAGAAATCGCCGAGAATGCCGCCAAGGCCGTTGGGCAAGGGCCAGCTTTTCGGCTGGGGCAGGGCGGCGAACGCGGCCGCAAGCAGGAGCACGGATGCGGGCCAGGCGAGCAGCCGCGCGCGCCTGCGGTCCGGCGCGCTGCGAAAGGCGAGGTGCCATCCCCATGCCGCGAGCGGCAGGAACAGAATGATGGCGGCGAGCCCCAAGGATTGAATGGTGACATCGGCCACCACCGCGCCCCAGGAGCCGAGCCAATTGCGTGGCGCCAGGCGCGTGGCGTTGTTCAGGCTCGGATCGTGCACCGACCAGGTGGCAAGGCTCGCCCAGGCGGCGCAAGCGATGGTCACGAACAGCAAGCCGTAGCCGCCGAGCATGAGCCGGCGCAGGCCCGTCTCGACCGCTCCCGGCAGGAGGCGCCGGCGCGCCTTTGTTCTCCCTCTGCTCGCCATCCCCCTCAACCCAATGTGGCGACGACCCGCGTCAAGGCCTCGCGTGTGGTATCCGCGTCATGCACGAGCGCGATCCTCACATAGTCGGTACCCGGGTTGACGCCATCGGGTCCGGCCTGTGCGAGATAGGTGCCCGGCAGCACTCTGACACCACACCCTTTCCAAAGGGTTTTCGCGGCCGCCTCTCCGCCCCCGAAAGCGGCCATATTCAGCCAAAGAAAGAAGCTCCCTTGCGGCCGCCGGTAGCCATACCGGCCCCCAAGAAGCGCATCGGCCAGGGCAAAATTCGCCCCGTACAGCGCCCGCCCCTCCTCGACGTGAGTCTCGTCGGCCCAGGCCTTGGCCGAGACATGCTGCACGGGCAACGGCACTTGCGGGCAGGCGACGTTGCGGAAGCGGCCGAAGGCGGCGATGAATTCGGGGTCGCCTGCGATGAAGCCCGACCTGAGCCCCGGGAGCCCTGAGCGTTTCGACAGCGACTGGAACGACACGACATTGGCGAGTGAGCCGGTCTCGGCCCATGCCGTCTCGAGCGCGCCCGGTGGCGGCGCATCGCTGTAGATCTCTGAGTAGCATTCGTCGGCGAAGAGCAGAAAATCGAAACGCCGCGCGAGCGCGATGGCGCGCGCAAGATAAGCGCGATCGGCGACCGCGCCTTGCGGGTTCGACGGCGTGTTGAGGTAGAAGGCGATCGTGCGCACGAGGATGGACGGATCGATGCGTTCGAGGTTCGGCAGAAATTGATCCTCGGCGCGCGACTGGAGAAGCACCGGCGCGGCACCGGAGGCCGCAGCGGCAGCGGCATAGGCCTGGTAGAACGGGTTCGGGATCAGGACCGCGGGCTCGGTCAGTTGAGGCTTTCGCGCCTTCGCCGGGAAGATCGCCGAGAACAACCCCTCGCGCGATCCGTTGAGCGGAAGGATGTGCTGCTCGGGGTCGATCACGCCCTTCAGGAGCGGATAGCGCCGCCCCATCCAATCGGCGATGGCGTTGCGCAGCGGCGGGATGCCTTTGATCGGCGGATAGCGGCCGAACTCGCTGAGATGGTCTTCGAGTGTGGGGCCGAGGAAGGATGGCACTTGCGCCTTGGGCTCGCCGAGCGAAAGGTCGATGGGAGGGGAGCCCGGCGCGATCCCTTCGAGCAAAAGGGTCAGGCGCGCGAACGGCGAGCGCACCATTTCGTCGAGGCGAGTCAACGTGTCGCTGGACATGAGCGCGGTGTTACGGGATGGCGCGGCTCCGGGCAATGCCTGC
>CAYMJW010000251.1:0-2878 GCA_964390455.1 uncultured Methyloceanibacter sp.
TCGCCCGCGACGCTTCCTTCACTTGCGAGGTGATGGACCGCAAATCCGCCAAGGCGCTGTTTCGCGACAAGGGCGAGACTTTCAAGCTCGAGCTGATCGACGCCATCCCCGAGGGCGAAGAGCTCAAGGTCTATTCGCAAGAAACATGGCTCGACCTCTGCCGCGGTCCACATATGACTTCAACGGGGAAGGTCGGAAAAGGCTTCAAGCTGCTCAAGATCGCCGGCGCCTATTGGCGCGGCGATTCCACCAAGCCGATGCTCCAGCGCATCTACGGCACGGCGTGGGCGAGCGAGGAGGACCTCAACGCCTATCTGCACCGGCTTGAAGAGGCCGAGAAGCGCGACCACCGCCGCTTGGGTCGTGAGATGGATTTGTTCCATTTCCAGGAAGAGGCGCCGGGCGCGGTGTTCTGGCATGCCAAGGGCTGGTCGCTGTTCACGGCGCTGATCGCCTATATGCGCCGGCGCCAGCAGGCCTGGGGCTATGTCGAGGTCAATTCGCCCGACATGATGGAGCGCACGCTGTGGGAGCAGTCGGGCCATTGGGAGAAGTTCGGCGACCATATGTACGTGACCGAGACGCCCGACGAGCGCATCTATTGTTGCAAGCCGATGAACTGTCCCGGCCATGTGCAGATCTTCAAGCACGGCCTCAAAAGCTATCGCGACCTGCCTTTACGCATCGCCGAGTTCGGCAAGGTGCATCGCTACGAGCCGTCAGGGGCGCTGCATGGGCTGTTGCGCGTGCGTCATTTCACGCAAGACGACGCCCATATCTTCTGCACCGAGGACCAGATCACCGAGGAATGCGTCAGGCTGAACGAGCAGCTGCTGGCGATCTACCGCGATTTTGGCTTCACCGACGTGCGGATCAAATTTGCCGACAGGCCCGACAAGCGCGTGGGCGCCGATGCCGTGTGGGACAAGGCGGAGGCCGCGCTGAAACGTGCCGTCGAGGCCGCCGGGCTCAGTTACGAGTTCAATCCGGGCGAGGGGGCGTTCTACGGGCCCAAGCTCGAATATGTCTTGCGCGATGCCATCGGCCGCGACTGGCAATGCGGCACGATCCAGGTCGATCTCAACCTGCCGGCGCGGCTCGGCGCCTTCTATATCGGCCCTGACGGTGAGAAGACCCTGCCGGTGATGATTCACCGCGCCATGTTCGGATCGCTCGAGCGCTTCACGGGCATTCTCATCGAGCATTATGCGGGCCACCTGCCGCTCTGGCTCGCGCCGGTGCAAGGCGTGGTCGCGACCATCGTGTCGGAGGCCGACACGTATGCCGAAGAGGTGCTCGCTGCGCTTCAGGCGGCGGGCTTGCGCGCCGAGGCCGATCTCCGCAACGAGAAGATCAACTACAAAGTGCGCGAACACTCGCTCGCCAAGGTGCCGGTGCTGCTCGTGGTCGGAAAGCGCGAGGCGGAGGAGCGCACCGTGTCTGTGCGCCGGCTCGGGAGCCAGGAGCAGCAGGTGATGCCGCTCGATGCTGCGATCCGCATGCTCGCGGCCGAAGCCATGCCGCCCGATCTGCGCGAGTCTGCCGAGAGCAAGGCCGCTTAGCCTTGCGGCCTTCGTGATGCCGATCCGCCCGATCCTGACGATTGGCCACTCGCGGCATTCCTGGGAGCGGTTCGCGGCGCTGCTCGCGAAGGTGGGCGTCGAGACGCTTGCCGATATCAGGTCGGCGCCGCGCTCGCGCTTCTCGCCGCATTTCAACAAGGAGTCCTTGGCGGCTGCGCTCGCGGCGCGAAACGTCGCTTACATCTTTCTCGGCAAGGAACTCGGCGGACGCCCGCAAAGTCCGGCGTTGTACACCGACGGCGTGGCAGATTACGAGAAGATGGCAACGTCGCCGGAATTCCGGCTCGGGCTCGCGCGTCTTAAGAAGACCGCGGGGGAGCGCACTCTTGCCGTGATGTGCTCGGAAGCCGATCCGCTCGAATGCCATCGCTGCCTGCTGGTCGGCCGCGCCTTGGCGGAGGAGGGCGCCGATGTCGCGCACATTCTCGCTTCAGGCGAAGTCATGACGCATGCCGAGGCTGAAGACCAGCTGCTCGCGCTGGAAAATCGGGCAGAAGCGGAATTGCTTGCCTCGCGCGACGAGCGCCTTGCCCAAGCCTACCGCGCCCGCGCGCGCAAATTCGCTTACACGCAAGCGCGATAGTTCATCTTCCGCTCTCCCCTTGTGGGAGAGCACACGCGCCTTTTGGCGCGTGGTGAGGGGTCAGCGGGCGAAGCCCGCGTCGAAAAAAGGAATCACCCCCTCACCCTTCCCGCCATGCGACCTGCGCAGGCTTCGCCGCGCAAGATCGCGGCGGGAAGCCCTCTCCCACAAGGGGAGAGGGGAAACTCGTCTAGGCGCGGAAGGGTTAGCGCGATGGGCCGCGGAGCAGGATGCCGGGGTTGATCAGCGGCGCATTGGGATCGGCGGGCACGTTCGGCGAGAAGCCGTCGAAGGCGGCGCCCGCGTTCGGCGAGGGCGTCGTGCCATCGCCGGCGACGACACCCGTGCCGCCCGCGGGCAGCGGCGGGGGTTCGGGCGGATCGGTCAGCGCCTTGAGGTCTTCGGCCGATGTCGGCCCATCGTCGACCACGACCTCGATCTGCTTCGCCTCGCCAGGTTCGATGCTGAACTTGCGCGTGAAGGCCTCGCCCGCATGGTCGGCAACCACGGCATAGCTGCCGGGGGCGAGGATGTGGGTGGGGAGCGCGCCTGCGTTCTCCTTCACCACGTCGCCGGCCGAGGTGAGGATCGTCCACTTGGTGTCGGCGAGGGCCTCGCCGCCCAGCGTCTGCACCAGCTTGAAGGTCGTCTTGGCGCCGGTCTGCTTCAGCGTCGCCTCGGTCACCTTGCCGGGCTCGACCGTGATGTCGGC
>CAYMJW010000252.1:0-2873 GCA_964390455.1 uncultured Methyloceanibacter sp.
TGATGGCGACCGGCCCTGCCCGACCGGGGATATCGAGCAGTCCCTTCACCCGCAACACATCGGAGCCGCGGGATTGCAGAAGCATCGTCAGCCAGATGCAGAAAGCGCTCCAGTCGATCGGCTCGTCGAACATCAGAGCGCAGGCGGCGATGCGTTCATCGTGGCGCGCACGGTCATGGCTCCGTCCGGTTTCCTCCTGGAACCAGGCGCGGATGTCGTCGCTCTTGTCGATGTCGGCGAAGGCGGCACCGGCCAGCAGGTCGTCGGGCCGGACATTCGACAGCGGGGACGGGAAGATCGCGGCCGAGGGATTGAGACGGCGCAATCGCGTCTCCAGGGCCGCCACCCGATCCGCCGATGCCAGGTCGGTCTTGGTGATGACGATCCGGTCGGCGATGGCGGCCTGCTTCGCGGATTCGGGCTGGCGCGCCAGCTGGCCGTCGCCGTTGACCGCATCCACGGTCGCGACCACGCGCTGCAGTCTATAGGCGCGATCGATCACGGGCTCGGTCAGGAGCGTGTGCAGGATCGGCACGGGATCGGCGAGGCCGGTGGTCTCGATCACCAGCCGCGCGAAGGGCGGCAGCTCGCCGCGATCGCGCCGCGCCAGCAGATCGCGCATGGCGGCGCCGAGATCGTCGCGGATGCTGCAGCACAGGCAACCGCTCGGCAGCACCACCACGTTCTCGTCGATCTGGCGCACCAGGTGATGATCGAGCCCGATTTTGCCGAACTCGTTGATGAGCACGGCCGTGTCGGAAATCTCGGGGTATCCCAGCAGGTGCTGCAACAGCGTCGTCTTGCCGCTGCCGAGGAAGCCGGTGATGACCGTCACCGGAATGGGTTGTGAAACTGCGCTGGCTGTCATCGCTTCAAACCGGTTCGTCGAGCGCGGCGAGCAGCGCCGGGTCGAGGGGATCGGCGGGGCGGCCCCTCAAGCGCTCGACCTCAAGCCAGAGCGCGCCGAGGTTGCCGGCCTCGACCGCAGGCCGGCCCGCCGGCCCCATCAGGTAGCCGCGGCCGCTCAGCCTTGCCTCCATGCCGTAGTGTCGGAGCAGGCGGTTGAGGAGGCGGATGCGGACGCGACGCTCCTGCCGCAGGGCCGGCGCGTCGCGGTCCTTCTCCGCCCAGTGGCGGCCGACACCGAGGGCGCCGCAGAGCATGCACATGGCGGCGCCCGCCCTCGCCTATTCGGCCGCCGAGGCGACGGGGATGTCGGGGATGCGGCCGTCCTTGATTGGCATGACATGCACGCGTGGCTTGTATTTGCCGTCGTCGATGAGCTTGCGGACATGGAGCGCGATCTCCTCCAAAGTCGCGAACCAGACGCCGCCCTTGTCCTGCATCTCCTCGATCATCAGCCTGATCGCCTCCATGCGGGCGATGCGGCCGGAGACGAAGGGATGGAACACGCACTGCCAGAAAGTCTTGTACTTCCAGGCCACCTCGAACTCGGACATGAAGACCTCCTTGGCGCGCTGCGGCGCCGAGATCGGCATCATGTAGTCGAGATCGCCGCTGTGCTGGTAGTGCGGCCAGTCGTCGAGCGGCCATTTGACGGGAATCTCGATCAGCTCGCGCCCGGCCCTGTCGCGGATCACATAGGGCACGTCGTCGCCTAGCAGCGAGCTGTCATAGAGGAACCCCTGCTCCGTCAGAATCGACGTGGTGTGCTTGGAGAACGCGCCCCAGGGCGCGCGATAGCCGCGCGGCCGCTTGCCCGTGGCCTTGACGATGATATCGGTCGAGCGTTGGGTCCAGTAGGTCTCGCGCTCGCGAGTGAACTGGTTGGGCAGCTCATGCATATAGCCATGATGGGCAACTTCGTGGCTTCCCTGGAGCATGCGCTCCACCGCCTTCGGATGCTCCTCGATGCACCAGGCCGGGACGAAGAAGGTGAGCTTGATGCCGTAGGCCTCGAACATCCGGCAGATGCGGGGCACGGCCACTTCGGGACCGAAGCGTAGGTCGGTCATGGTGGCGACGCGCGTGTCGGCATCATCGGGGTGAGCCAGATGCAGGATGCTGTCGGCGTCCATGTCCCAGGTGAAAGCGGCGGCGCAGTTGGCACCGTTGGGCCAGGGAACGGGGTTCTCCACCATAACGAAACTACCGCGGGTCATTGCTGCGTCCTCCTCTTTCCAGGGTGTTACTGCGATCGATTCACGGTCAGCCCCGATAGCGCGTCGCACGCATGGCGATCAGGCTGGCGCCGATGGTCATTGTGATCAGGATGAGCGAGGCCACGTTGATCTGCGGGTTCACGCCCTTGCGCATCAGGCCCCAGAGATAGACCGGCAGCGTGCTGCCGCCGCCGATGGTGAAGAAGGTCAGGATGAAATCGTCGAGCGAGAGCGCCATTGCCACCAGCGCGGCGCCAACGATGGTCGGGCGCACGATCGGCAGGGTCACCGTCAGGAATGCCTTGAAGGGCGAGGCGCCGAGGTCGCGCGCGCTGCGCAGGATGGCATGGTCGAAGCCGGCGAGGCGCGCATGCACGATCAGGATCACGAAGGGCTGGGTGAACACCAGATGTCCGGCGATCACGGGGCCAAGCCCCAGCCTGACGCCGACCGTGGCATAGTAGTTCGAGAGGGCGACCGCCAGCACCAGGGGCGGCAGCATCACCGGAATCGACAGCGCCGACATGGTGACGCCGGCCAGCCGCGGCGGCAGACGGGTGAGCCCGGCCGCGGCCATGGTGCCGACCACGGTCGAGACGACGCCGACGAAGCCGGTCACGATCAGGCTGTTCTCGAAGGCCGACCAGAATTTCGCGTTGTTGAACACGGCCGTGAACCACTGGAAGGTCAGGCCAGTGATGGGGAAGGTCAGCAGCTGCTTGTCGCTGAAGGCGAACAGCACCAGCAGGA
>CAYMJW010000253.1:0-2860 GCA_964390455.1 uncultured Methyloceanibacter sp.
TCGAAGGCAAGGACTACGTCGTCAAGGACGGCGACGTGCTGCACTTCCGCTTCGCGACGTGAGACGGCTTGTGCCGGAATGACGCTGGTGCGGCTGAGCGGCACAGCTTCTCCGTCACCCCGGCGAAAGCCGGGGTCCAGGAGCAACAAGCTCTGAACTAGTGGCCCTGGATTCCGGCTTGCGCCGGAATGACGAGGATACGACTTAGCGGCAGAAATCTTCGTAGAGGTCGCGCCAGTTTGGGTTCACACTCTCGATCAGTTGAAGCTTCCACGCCCTTTTCCATTCCTTGATTTGCTTCTCGCGCTGAATCGCCGCCGGGATGGTGTCGTGTAGCTCGATGTACACGAGTCGGTGCACGCCATACTTTTTCGTGAAGCCCCGGACGAGACCCTGCTTGTGCTGCCAAATCCGCTGGGCCGGGTAGCGGGTGACGCCGGTATACAGCGTGCCGTTCCGCTTGCTTGCAAGAATATAGACGCAAGGCTGGGCTTCCATACGTAAGTCGTACTGGATTCCGGCTTGCGCCGGAATGACGAGGTCACTCGGCGCGCGTGGCGGTTCCGCTTTTCTTCCGGGGCTTTGGCAGGGCTTGCTTGGCCTTCGCCGGCAGCGACACCGGCGGCGTCACGCCCATCGACACATAGACGTTCATCAGCCGCTCGACGCCGCCCTCAGCCGGCTTGACCCACTCCGACGGCACGTAGATCAACGCGCCGCCGAACGGGACCGGCGCCGATGGCACGAGCAGGCCGAGATAGCTGTGCTCGCCGATGATGACCGGCTCCGGCGACGGCATGAGGCCGAGCACCGCGGCACTCCCCTCCCCGCCGAAGAAACACCAGACCGGGCTCATGCTCTTGAGACTGTCGCCGCCGCTATTGCGATCGACGATGGCGACGAAGCGCTTGGACAGATCGTAGACATTGGAGACGAGCGGAATACGCATCATCAGCCAGTCGAGGCTGTTCACGATGAACGATCGCAGCCCCGATTCGACGAGGAGGCCGAGCAGGAAAATGGCGCCGAGAATGACGGCAAGGCCGAGAAGATAAGCGGCGTTCGAGCTCGGTTCCATGTTGAGGCCGAGAGAAGTTCCGAGCGAGGTGATGAGGCGGCCGATGAAGCTCCCGGGGCCGGCATAGCTCGCGACAAGCGAAGCCGCCCAGGCAACGACGAAGAAAGTGACCGCGATCGGCAGAAGCGCCAGCACGCCCGCGAGGAAGATGCGTAAGATGCGGCCCAACTCGTCCTCCCGCCTGTGTCCGGCGCGCTAGCGGAGCGCGGCCGCGATATTGCCGCCGTCCACCGTCTTGATATGGCCGGTTGTCTTGCGCGCCTTGGCGAGCGCTACGAAGGCCTGGGCCACGTCGGCGGCGGTGACCTCGGCCTGGAGGAGATTGCCGCTCATATACTCGGTCTCCGAAATGCCGCGCGCCTTGGCCCGATCCTTAATCATGGCATCGGTCAGGAGCCCGCTCCGCACGCGGTCGGCATTCACGCCGTTCGAGCGGATGCCTTCGGCGCCGTAATCGAGGGCGTATTGCCGCATGAGCAGCATGGCGGCGGCCTTGGGCAGTCCGTAGGGGCCGAAATTCGCGCCCGGATTCACCGCCTGCTTCGACAGATTGAACAGGAGCACGCCGCCCGTGCGCTGCTTCAGCATGATGCGCACCGCTTCCTGCGCCACGGTCTGATGGGCGAAGAAGTTGAGCTCGAAGCTCTTGCGCAGAGTTTCGTCGGAGACCTCGCCGATCCGGCCCTGCCACGCGGCGCCGGCATTCGAAACGACAATATCGACGCCGCCGAAATGCTCGCAGAGCTTGGCGAAGACCGCCTTCACCTGATCGGGCTTGGTCACATCGCATTGCAAGCCGAGCCCCTTGATGGCGGCTGAAGCGGTCTTCGCCGCCGCACCGTCGATATCGACGATCCCAACGGCGGCACCTTCCGCCGCAAGCTCCTTGGCCGTCGCGGCGCCGATCGCGCCAGCGCCCGTGACCAGCGCGACTTGTCCGGTGAGCGGCTTCACGACCGCGCCTTTGAGCTTCGCCTGCTCGAGGCTCCAATATTCGAGCGCGAATAGATCGCTCTCGGGCAGAGGCTCGTAGCGGCCAATGGCCTCGGCATCGGTGACGACGCGGATCGTGTTCTCGGCGAGGTCGGCGGCGATGCTCGCGTCCTTCGCGGTGCGGCCGAGGCCGAACAGGCCTACGCCCGGCACGAGCACGACGCGCGGCGCGGAATCGAGCTTGGTCTTGGTGGAACCTGCGGCCGCGTTCTCGCGGGCGAAATAGGCGTCGTAATCGGCCGCGAACCTGGCCACGGCCTCGCGGACCGCGCTTGCGAACGCGTCGAGCTTGCCCGGCTCCGGCTGCGGGACGATGAGCGGCCTGTTCTTGGTCCGGATGATGTGGTCGGGCGTCACCACGCCGCGCTGGCTGTACGAGGCGAGCTCGGCGCCGTTCACATAGTTCAGGATCTCGGGCGCGGTGCGGAAATCGGCGATGAAGCGGATCGGCTCGTCGCCCTCGCTTCTGATGGCCGCGGCGCCGCGGATGATCGGCGCGATCTCGGACGCTTCCGCCAGCGTCGGCGCAAGCGGCCGTGCCGGAAACACGATAGGGCGCCCTTGGCGCAAGCGGCTCTCGGCCAGAGACACCATCTCGATCATGCGCTCATAGGCCTCGCGCGCATCCGCGCCGAAGGTGAAGATACCGTGCTTGTGCAGAACGAGGCCCTCGACATCGGGCTTCGCCTCGAACACCTCTGCGGCCGCTTTCGCCAGGCCGAAGCCCGGCGCGATATAAGGCACGATCCCCATGCGCCCGTCATAGACCTCGCGCGCGAGCGCCTCGCC
>CAYMJW010000254.1:0-1426 GCA_964390455.1 uncultured Methyloceanibacter sp.
CCGGGCTTTATGCTATTGGCGCGGGACGAAAGAGCCATTCGGCCTCAGAGGGGAGTGCGATGCATATCGATCCGAAAGAGGGCAACCCGGCGATGGACTATGCCGAGCATGCCAAGACCTACAAATTGTTCTGCAAGCTCACGGCCTATACCATTGTCGGCGTGGTCGCGGTCATGGTGCTGCTCGCCTTTTTCGTTGCGTGAGCGCCTCGATTTATCGCTCTCTCTCCTTAGACCTTGACGTCACGCTGCGCCGTCGCTTGCGCCCGGCGCGCCCTTGAGCCTCCAGGACCACGATGATCGCGATTGGCGTGCCCGCCGAAGCCGAAGACGAGCCGCGCATCGGGCTGACGCCCGAGACGGTCAAGAAGCTCGTCAAGGCGGGCGCGAGCGTCACAATCCGTAGCGGGGCGGGCTCCCGGTCCTACTTTGCCGATGAGGATTACCGGACGGCCGGGGCGAAAATCGCCAAGACCGACGCGGAAGCTGTCGCAGATGCCGACATCGTGCTGACGGTCAGGCGCCCGAGCGCCGAGATCGTGAAGCACATGAGGAAGGGCGCGGCCGTGATCGGCATGCTCGATCCCTTCGCCGATGCCGAGGGTCTCGGTGCGCTTGCCAAGACGGGCGTCTCGCTCTTCGCCATGGAGCTGATGCCGCGCATCACCCGCGCGCAGAGCATGGACGTGCTGTCCTCGCAATCGAACCTCGCCGGCTACAAGGCCGTCGTCGACGCGGCCGCAGAATTCGGCCGCGCGCTGCCGATGATGATGACGGCGGCGGGCACGGTGCCTGCCGCGCGCATCTTCATCATGGGCGTCGGCGTCGCCGGTCTCCAGGCCATCGCCACGGCGCGGCGGCTCGGCGCCATCGTCACCGCCACCGACGTGCGCCCGGCGGTCAAGGAACAGGTGGCCTCGCTCGGCGCGAAGTTCATCGCGGTCGAGGACGATGAGTTCAAGCAGGCCGAGACCGCCGGCGGTTACGCCAAGGAAATGTCGGACGCCTACAAGAAGAAGCAGGCCGCGTTGATTGCCGAGCACGTCAAGAGCCAGGACATCGTCATCACCACGGCGCTGATCCCGGGGCGGCCCGCGCCCAAGCTCATCTCCAAGGAGATGATCGAGAGCATGAAGCCCGGCTCGATCATCGTCGATCTCGCGGTCGAGCGCGGCGGCAACGCGGAGCTCGCCAAGCCCGGAGAGATCGTCAACCATAAGGGCGTGCGCATCATGGGCCGGCTCAATCTGCCGGGCGAGGTTCCGGTCAATGCGTCGAGCCTCTATGCGCGCAACCTCCAGGCCTTCGTCGAGCCTCTGATCGACAAGGAGAAGAAGGCGCTTGCCATCAATTGGGATGACGAGCTGGTCAAGGGCACGCTGATCGCGCGCGACGGCGCCATCGTCAACGCCATGATCGCCGAGCGT
>CAYMJW010000254.1:1526-2838 GCA_964390455.1 uncultured Methyloceanibacter sp.
AACGCCATCTCCTCGGTGATCGTGGTCGGCGCGCTTCTCGCCGTCGCAGTCGAGGCGGCCGACGCGCCCGGCGCCTCGGGTCACTTCCTTGCCAAGCTGCTTGGCTTTGCCGCGCTCGTCATGGCCTGCGTCAACATCTTTGGCGGCTTCCTCGTCACCCAGCGCATGCTCGGCATGTATCAGAAGAAAAAGAAATGAGCCTGAACCTCGTCGCGCTGCTCTATCTCGTCGCGGGCGTCCTCTTCATCCTCGCGCTCCGCGGCCTGTCCTCGCCCGAGACGTCGCGGCAGGGCAATTATTTCGGCATGGCCGGCATGGCGATTGCCGTGCTGACCACGCTCGCCGTGGCGCAGCCAACGGAGCCGCTCACTTGGGCCATGATCCTGGGCGGGGTGGCCATCGGCGGCGGCATCGGCGCTGTGATCGCGCGGCGCATTCCCATGACGGCGATGCCCGAACTCGTCGCCGCGTTCCATTCGCTGGTCGGCATGGCGGCGGTGCTGGTCGCGGCCGCGGCCTTCTATGCGCCCGAGGCGTTCGGCATCGGCGCGCCCGGCGCCATCCACACCGCGAGCCTGATCGAAATGTCGCTCGGCGCGGCGATCGGCGCCGTCACCTTCACCGGCTCGGTCATCGCCTTCTTGAAGCTTTCCGGGCGCATGTCGGGCAAGCCGATCATGCTGCCCGCGCGTCATCTCATCAATATCGCGCTCGCAGTCCTGCTCGTTGTCTGCGTCGTGATGTTCTGCCGCGAGCAGAGCGCGTTCTATTTCTGGGCGATTGCGTTGCTGTCGTTCCTGCTCGGCGTCCTCATCATCATTCCCATCGGCGGCGCCGACATGCCGGTCGTGATCTCGATGCTGAACTCCTATTCGGGGTGGGCGGCGGCCGGCATCGGTTTCACCCTCGGCAATTCCGCGCTCATCATCACCGGCGCGCTGGTCGGCTCCTCGGGCGCGATCCTCTCCTACATCATGTGCAAGGGGATGAACCGGTCCTTCATCAGCGTCATCCTCGGCGGGTTCGGCGGCGAGGTGGCGGGCCCGGCCGCGGGCGCCGAGCAGAAGCCGGTCAAGCTCGGCTCGGCGGAAGATGCGGCCTTCCTGATGAAGAACGCGGGCAAGGTCATCGTGGTGCCGGGCTACGGCATGGCGGTGGCGCAGGCGCAGCATGCGTTGCGCGAAATGGCCGACGGGCTGAAAGAGGCGGGCGTCGAGGTGAAATACGCGATCCACCCCGTCGCGGGGCGCATGCCGGGCCACATGAACGTGCTGCTCGCCGAAGCCAACGTGCCTTACGACGAGGTGTTCGA
>CAYMJW010000255.1:0-2794 GCA_964390455.1 uncultured Methyloceanibacter sp.
AGCGGCGGCCGTTCGGCCATGCGGACATCGGGCTGCTTGCGATCGCCCGAAACGCCCATGTAATCGAAGATCTTGCCCTGGAACTCGACGCCGCCGCAGCCTGCAAGCGCAAGCGTGGCGACAGACGCCGCGGCAACAAGCGCGGCCCGCAAGGGGCGAATCGTTTGTGCGGTGTGCCCCAAGGTTCCCCCAACAAACCCGGACATCCGGGATTGCCTACATCTTAGAAGGGTTTCCGACCTTTTTGTGACCCCTGAACAGGGATTCATACAGGAGACCGACCACCCCGGCAACAATGGCGGCGTCGGCGATATTGAACACATACCATTGCAAGCCGAACACGTGGAGCGAGAAGAAATCGGCGACAGCGCCGTAAGCGACGCGGTCGATGGCATTGCCGATGGCGCCGCCGATGATGAGTCCGATCGAAACCGCGCTGAGAGGCGTGGTGAGCCGCGCAAGCCAAATGACGAAAGCGAGGCTCGCGGCAAACGCGAACACGGTCAAGCCCCAGCGCCCAAACGCGCTGTCTTGCGGAAACAGCCCGTAGCTGATGCCGCGATTCCACACGAGCACGAGGTCGAAGAACGGCGTGAGCGTGACGGGAGCCTTGGCGCCGATGTCATAGACGTAGAGCATCCACAATTTGTGGGCCTGATCGATGAGCGCGGTCGCCACGGCAACGCCGAGGCCGAGCGGCGACATGGGACCCCACAGCCAGTGTCTCAGCATCGCGCTACCCTGTCCCCGCGCGGCGCGCATCGAACTGCCTGACCGCTTCGGCATCGCGCAACGAAAGCTCGGGAAACTCGGGATCGCTGCCGACCTCTGCGAGGATCTTCCAGGACCGCGCGCATTTCGTGCCCTTGGCTTGCTCGGCCACGACCGCCACGCCTTTCACATCCTCGAGGCGGAAGGCGTGCGCCGGCCCCTCGCCCGGCAAGAGCTCGGCTCCGCTCGTGATGGCGATCTCGGCGAGATCGACGCCGTCGAGAGCGGCGCGGTGATCGGCGTCGGCGACATAGACCTTGGGGGCGCCCTCCAGGCTCGAGCCGATGCGCCCCTCTCTCCGTTCAACCTCGAGAGCGCCCGTCACCACGCGGCGAAGCTCGCGAATTTTTCGCCATTGCGCGGCGAGCGCCTCGTCGCGCCACGCATCTGGAATTTCCGGGAATTGCCGCAGATGCACCGAGGCGCGATCGCTCGCGAAGCGGCTCGCCCAGGCTTCTTCCATGGTGAAGCAGAGCATCGGCGCAAGCCATGCGGTGAGCGCGCCAAACACCTCGTCGAGCACGGTCAACGCCGCGCGGCGGACGACGCTGTCGTGCGGATCGCAGTAGAGCGCGTCTTTCCGAATATCGAAATAGAAGGCGGACAGGTCGTTGACGCAGAAATTGAGCAGCGCGTGGAACACGCGCTTGAAGTCGAAGGCGTCGTAGCCCGCGCGCACGGTCTCGTCGAGCTCGGCAAGCCGCGCGAGCATGTAGCGTTCGAGCCCGGGCATGCCGGGATACGGGACGGCGAGATCACCCCGGTAATGCGCGAGATTGCCGAGGAGGAAGCGGAGCGTGTTCCTGAGCTTGCGGTAGGACTCGACATTGGCCTTGATGATGTCGGGGCCGATGCGGAGGTCTTCGGCATAGTCCGAGCTCATGGCCCACAGGCGCAAGATCTCGGCGCCGGATTGGCGGATGACGTCTTGCGGCGCCACCACATTGCCGAGCGATTTCGACATCTTGCGCCCGTCCTCGTCCACGACGAAGCCGTGGGTGACGACGGCGTCGTAAGGCGCGCGGCCGCGCGTCCCGCACGATTCCAACAGCGAGGATTGGAACCAGCCGCGATGCTGGTCGGACCCTTCGAGATAGAGCGCGGCCGGCCATTCGAGATCGAGCCGCTTCTCCAGAACGAAGGCATGGGTCGAGCCCGAATCGAACCAGACGTCGAGGATGTCGTCCACCTTCTCCCAATCGGAAGGGTTCGCAACGAGGCCGGTCAGGAAGCGCTCTTTCGCGCCCACCTTGAACCAGGCATCGGCGCCCTCGGCACGGAAGGCGGAGAAGATGCGCTCGATCAGCTCGCCCGAGCCGTTGAAGCCCGCGCGCGGGATGACCTCGCCCGTATCCTTGTGACGAAACACGGTGATGGGAACGCCCCAGGCGCGCTGGCGCGACACGACCCAGTCGGGCCGCGTCTCGATCATGCCTCTGATGCGGTTCTCGCCTTGCGGCGGAACCCAACGCGTATCGCCGATTGCCGCAAGCGCCCGGTCCCTGAGCGAGCTCTTGCCTGCCGGGGCCGGTGTGGACAGCGCCACGGGCCTGTCGATGGCGATGAACCATTGCGGCGTGGCGCGGAAAATCACCGGCTTCTTCGAGCGCCAGGAATGCGGATAGTCGTGCTTGCGGCGCGCGCGCGCGATGAGCGCGCAGGCCTCGATCAAGGCCGCGATCACCGCTTGGTTCGCGTCGCCGAACTTGCCCTTGTCGTCGATGACGCGCTTGCCCTCGAAGCCGGGCGCCTCCTTGGTGAAGAAACCGGCCTCATCGACGGTGAACGGGATCTTGGTATCGATGCCGCGCGCTTCGAGCGCTGCGCGATGCTCCTCCCATACCTCGAAATCCTCGGTGCCATGGCCCGGGGCGGTATGGACGAAGCCCGTGCCGGTATCTGCCGTGACGTGAGCGCCTGGGAGAAGCGGCACGTCGAAGTCGTAGCCGCGGCCGCGCAAGGGGTGGGCCGCGGTCAAGGCTCCGAGCGCCTGCGACGAAACCTGGCCAAGCCGCTTCCAGGC
>CAYMJW010000256.1:0-2791 GCA_964390455.1 uncultured Methyloceanibacter sp.
TATGGCGTCGACAGCTGGATGGAGTTCAAATATCCGGACATGACGGCGTCGAACACCAACCCGTTCGTGCAAATCTTCCCACGCACGCCGGCCAAGCGCGCCTTCAACACCATCTCCGACAACGACACCTATCTCGGCGTAGCCCGCGAGTTCGCCAAGCTCACCGGCGACAAGCGCTTCGAGGAGATGTGGCACTTCATCGCCGCAAACCGCGCCGACGTCTATCTGCAGCGCATCATCGACGGCTCGACCCCGCTCAAGGGCTATCGCATCGGCGATCTCGAGGAGTTGGCCAAGCGCGGCATTCCGGCCCTGATGAACACCCGCACCTATCCGCGCATCAATTCCTGGGAGCAGGTGCAGGAATCGAAGCCCTGGTACACCAAGACCGGGCGGCTCGAGTTCTACCGGCCCGAGATCGAATTCGTCGAGGCCGGCGAGAACCTGGTGGTGCATCGCGAGCCGTCGGAGGCAACCTTCTACGACCCGTGCGCGATCCTCGCCGCGCCGCATCCGGCGATCAGGCCGAAGCGCCCGGCCGACTGGAACATTCCGGCCGACGACCGCGGCCACATGGCGCGGCAGATGCGCAACACCACTTATGCCTCGGACGAGCTTCTCGCCACCAAGCATCCGCTGATGGATCAGGGCTTCGACCGCATCTTCCACACGCCGAAATACCGCCACGGCGCCCACACCATGCCGATCGACACCGACTTCATGGCGGCGCTGTTCGGTCCCTTCGGCGACATGTACCGGCGCGACAAGCGCATGCCGGGAACGGGCGAGATGTATGTCGATATCAATCCCGCCGATGCCAAGTCGCTCGGCATCAACGACGGCGACTATGTGTGGATCGACGGCGATCCGAAGGAGCTGCCGTTCCGCGGCTGGGACGATCCGAACCGGAAAGCGGAATATAAGGTCGCGCGGCTGATGGCGCGCGCGCGCTACTACCCCGGCACGCCGAAGGGCATCACGCGCATGTGGTTCAACGGCTACATGGCGACGCCTGGCACGGTGAAGGCGGCAGAGACGCGACCCGATGGCCTCGCCAAGAATGCCGAGACGCATTACCAGGCGCTGTTCCGTTACGGCGGGCACCAGTCACTCACCCGCTCCTGGCTCAAGCCCACGCACCAGACGGCGACGCTGATCTCGCGCAAGTCGTGGACCAACGAGGTCACCAAGGGCTTCAACGTCGATATCCATTGCGTGACGAGCGCGCCGCGCGAGTCGCTCGCCAAATTCGCCAAGGCCGAGGACGGCGGCATCGGCGGCAAGGGCGTGTGGCGGCCGGCCGAGCTCGGCTTCAGGCCAAGCGCCGAGAACGAGGCGCTCAAGATCTATCTCAAAGGCGGATTCAACCGCGGCTGACGCGGGTAGCGGGAGACACACATGCCCAAGGTTTATAACTGGCAGATCGGCCGCGAGATGGACTACCCCTACGAGCCGGCGCGGCCGAAGAAGCAATTCGCCATGGTGATGGATTTGAACAAGTGCATCGCCTGCCAGACCTGCACCGTGGCCTGCAAGACCAATTGGACGCCCGGCCGCGGCCAGGAATACATGTTCTGGAACAATGTCGAGAGCAAGCCTTACGGCTACTACCCTCTCGGCTGGGACGTGAAGATCCTGGAGAAGCACGGCGTCCAGGATGCGTCGGCGCCGGTCTATGAAGGCAAGACCCTGTTCGAGGCGGCGCCCGAAGGCGAGAAGGTTCTGGGCTATCTGCCTGAGGATCTCGACTACGCCCATCCCAATGTCGGCGAGGATGATTCGCTCGGCGACATGCCGCAGGGCGACTACATCACCATCCCGCATATGCAGTGGATGTATTACCTGCCGCGCATCTGCAATCACTGCACCTATCCCGCCTGCCTCGGCTCATGCCCGCGCCAGTCGATCTATAAGCGCGAGGAGGACGGGATCGTTTTGCTCGACCAGGCGCGCTGCCGCGGCTACCGCGAATGCGTGAAGGGTTGTCCCTACAAGAAGACATTCTTCAATCCGGTGACGCGCGTTTCGGAGAAATGCATCGGCTGCTATCCTGCGGTCGAGAACGGCTATCAGACGCAATGCACCGTCTCCTGCATCGGCAAGATCCGCTTGCAGGGATTTATCACCACGCCCGACAAGGCGCGCGCCGACAATCCGCTCGACTACCTCGTGCATATCGCCAAGATCGCAAAGCCGCTCTATCCGCAATTCGGGCTCGAGCCGAACGTCTATTACATTCCGCCGGTGCACGTGCCGCTGCCGTTCCTTGAGCAGATGTTCGGGCATGGCGTGCCCGAGGCGATCGCGACCTACCGCAAGGCGATGGACGACGAGAAGCTGCTAGGCGCGCTGCTTCTGTTCGGCTCGACACCGCGCATCATTCATCGTTACGCGGTCGAGGGCGGAACCGCGATCGGCTATGGCGAGCAGGGCGAGGAGGTGAGCCGCGTGCCGCTGAAAGAGCCGATTCATGTCCGCGCCGCCTATGACGAGCGCTTCGACGTCTATCGCTCGAATACGACCTAAGGCTTGGAGGCGGTCATGCGGTTCGGTTCTCATTATATAGGCGCGATTGTGGTCGGCGCCGTTGCCGCGTTCGCGGGCCTTCCCGCGGCCGCGATGGGAGAAGCGCCGGCCCCGGCGCCGCCAGCGGAAGCTCCGGCGGCGCAAGCACCGGATAAGCAAGCTCCAGCCGCGCAGGCTCCGGCGCCTCAAGCTCCGGCGGCGCAACCTCCAGCGGCGCAAGCACCGGATAAGCAAGCTCCAGCCGCGCAGGCTCCGGCGCCTCAAG
>CAYMJW010000257.1:0-2730 GCA_964390455.1 uncultured Methyloceanibacter sp.
ATGACCGGCCTTGTGTTGACCGACGATGTCGTATTGCCCGAACGCAACGTCGTCCTCGAAGAATATAACTCACGCGTGGCCAACAACCCGCGCGCTCGTCTTGTCGAGCAGATCGAGGCCGCGCTCTACCTCAATCATCCTTATGGCCGGCCCGTGATCGGCTGGCGCCCGGAGATTGAAAAGCTCAACCGCGAGGACGCGCTCGCTTTTTACCGCCGGTTCTACGGCCCCAATAACGCGATTGTCGTTGTGGCGGGCGATGTCGAGCCGGAACAGGTCAGGGCCTTGGCGCAGAATACCTATGGCCGCATCGTCCGCCGCTTCGAAAATATTCCGCGCTTGCGCCCGCAAGAGCCGCCGCCTGCTGCCGCGCGTTCCGTTACGCTCAGCGATCCGCGGGTGGAGCAGCCTAGCCTGCAACGCGGCTATCTCGTGCCTTCGGCAACTTCGGCGAAACAGGGAGAAAGCGAGGCGCTTGAAGTGCTCGCTAATGTTCTTGGCGGAGGAGCGAACAGCCGGCTCTATCGAATATTGGTGGTTGAAAAGGGCTTGGCCATAAGCGCTGGCAGTTCATATGACAGCGCTGCTCTCGACACGACGGTTTTTAATATCTACGGCGCACCTAAAGACGGCACGAGCCTGGCGCAGATCGAAGAAGGCATCAATGCCGTGATCGCCGACCTCATCGATAAAGGCATCGGCGCCGAGGAGCTTGAGCGAACCAAGACCCGCCTGATTGCCGAGTCCGTTTATGCCATGGACAGTCAAAGCACGCTTGCGCGGTGGTACGGCGGCGCTCTCTCTACAGGTATGACCGTCGGGAGCGTCAAAACGTGGCCCGAAAGAATCCAGTCGGTGACGGCAGACGCAGTTCGCGACGTTGCGCGGCAGTGGCTCGACAAGCGCCGCTCCGTCACGGGCTATCTCATCAAGGACACGGCCCCGCGCGAGGAGAAGCGCTCATGACAGCCCGGGTAAGTCGTTTTGTGCGGAGCTGGCGTGTTGCCGCTGCGTTTTTGCTCGCATTCATTGTCCTGGCAACGGCCACGTTCCCAGCCGGCGCCGTTTCTGTCGAGCGTGTTACAAGTCCGCTTGGACTCGAAGTATGGCTTGTGCGCCAGACGACCGTCCCAATATTCGATCTGCAATTCGCCTTCGAAGGAGGAAGCAGCCAGGATCCTGCCGACAAGCCCGGCGTCGGCAAACTTGCGGGTGTGTTGCTGGATGAAGGTGCCGGGGATCTCGATTCCAAGACTTTCCAAGAGCGGCTGGAAGCTCGTGCCATCAATCTTCAGTTCCAGACTGGCCGCGACGTTACAACCGGATCGTTGCGTTCGCTGAACGAGCATCGCGATGAGGCCGTCGAATTGTTGCGGCTGGCATTAAACGCGCCGCGTTTCGATTCGCCGGCGGTGGAGCGTCTCCGTGGCCAGCTTCTGTCCAGCCTGCGGCGCGAGACGACAAGCCCGAATGACATTGCTAGCCGGCAATGGTGGGCGGCGGCTTTTCCCGGCCATCCCTATGGGCAGCAGGTCAACGGCACGTTGGAATCCGTGCCGAACATCACCGTCGATGACCTCCGGTCCTATACCAAGCGCGTGTTCGCCCGCAGCAATCTGAAGATCGCCATTGTTGGCGACGTCGATTCTGTCACGGCCGGAAAAATCGTCGATCGTGTTTTCGGCGCTTTGCCCGCCCAGGCCGATCTGCGGCCGGTACCCAAAGCCGATCCGCAGGGCCTAGGCCGGCGAATTGTGGTCGATCTCGACGTGCCGCAATCGGTCGTCACCTTCGGGCGCGTCGGCATCGCCCGCAAGGACCCGGATTTCATGGCCGCCTATATCGTCAGTTATATTCTCGGTGGCGGTGCGATGTCTTCGCGGCTCTATAACGAGGTCAGGGAAAAGCGCGGCCTTGCCTATAGCATCAGCGATAATCTTGTCTGGATGAAGGGCACCTCCGTAACGCTCGGTGGCACGGCGACGCGCTCGGACAAGACCTCGGAGGCGCTTGCCCTGATCGAAAGCGAAACCAAGCGGCTGGCCGAAAATGGTCCGACCGAGGATGAATTTAAAAAAGCGAAATCCTATCTCAAAGGCGTCTACGCACTCGGTCTCGATACGTCGGGCAAGATCGCGGGCGCGCTGGTGCAAATTCAGATCGACGATCTCGGCATTGATTATATGGACAAGCGCAATGCCCTGATCGACGCGGTGACCCTGGAAGATACTAAGCGGGTCGCCAAGCGCCTGTTCGACGGCAAGATGCTGGTCACCGTCGTCGGCCGGCCGCAGGGCGTGACGTCGCAGAACTAAGCCCCTATTTTGCTAACCTGCCTGCACCGCATTGGTGGTGACAATTTCCGCGTATCCGTGTACGGGGCAGAGGCTCATTGCCCGAGGGGCGCCCGATGCCTTTGCAGCAATCCATCGAGATGGCCCGTGCCGAACGCGCCGGCTCCGGCGGCGTAGCGGCGGATGCCTTCGCCGATGCGCTTAAGCGGACCGCCGTCGCGCTCGATTGGCTGCGCACGCGGCATACGGATCGCGGCCTGCCGCTGCTGCGGCTGCCTGCCGAGCGCGGCGATCTCGACGGCATCGCCCAGGCTGCGCGGCGTCTCGCGACCGGGGCGACGCATATCGTCATCCTCGGCACCGGCGGCTCGAGCCTGGGCGGCCAGACGCTGGCTCAACTTGCCGGCTACGCGGTGCCCGGCATCGGGTTGCCGCC
>CAYMJW010000258.1:0-2703 GCA_964390455.1 uncultured Methyloceanibacter sp.
CCGGCGACCTCCGCTGGCTGAAGCATTACGGCTTCCCGCCGCTCGCCATCCCGACCCTGGCGGGGGGCTTGTCATGAGCCGATCAGCGCACTCACTCCACGCGACGAGCGCCGAGATGACCCCCCACCCCGGCGCGCGGGCAAAGCCCGCCCGCCGACCCTCCCCACGTTGGGGGAGGGATGGTGCGAAGCGCCGGGCCGTATAGCCATGAAGTTCACGCTGAGCTGGCTCAAGGAGCATCTCGACACCAAGGCGAGCGTCGATCAGATCGCCGGCGCGCTGACCCGTATCGGGCTCGAGGTCGAGGAGATGTTCGATCCGGCCAAAGCGCTCGCGCCGTTCCGCGTCGCCGAGGTGGTCGCTTGCGAGAAGCACCCCAACGCCGACAAGCTCAGCGTCTGCGAGGTCGATACCGGCAAGGAGCGCCTTCAGGTCGTGTGCGGCGCACCAAATGCGCGAGCCGGGATGAAGGGCGTGTTCGCGCCGGTCGGCTCGTACGTACCCGGCATCGACCTCACGCTGACTAAGGCCAAGATCAGGGGCGTCGAGTCGAACGGCATGCTGCTGTCGGAGCGCGAGCTCGAACTGTCGGACGAGCATACCGGCATCATCGAGCTCGATCCGAAAGCCAAGGTGGGAAGTCCGGCAGCGAAGGCGCTCGGCCTCGATGACGCGGTGTTTCACGTCGCCATCACGCCGAACCGCCCCGACTGTCTCGGCGTGCGCGGCATTGCCCGCGACCTCGCCGCCGCCGGTCTCGGCAAGCTGAAAAGGGATGCGGGTCGGCCGCTCAAAGGCGGCTTCGCCAATCCCGTCTCGATCGCGCTCGAATTCGACAAGGCAAGCGCAGATGCCTGTCCCGTCTTTGCCGGGCGGCTCGTGCGCGGCGTCAAGAACGGCCCCTCCCCGGACTGGCTGCAACGCAGGCTGAAAGCGATCGGCCTTCGTCCCATCAACGCGCTCGTGGATATCACCAACTACATTTCCTACGACCGCGGGCGTCCGCTCCATGTCTATGACGCCGACAAGCTTAAGGGCACGATCCGCGCGCGGCTCGGACGCGTGGGCGAAAAGTTCCTGGCGCTCGACGGCAAGACCTACGAGGTCGACGGCGACATGTGCGTGATCGCCGACGATCGGGCCGCGCTTGGGCTTGGCGGGGTGATCGGCGGCGAGGACACGGGCGTCACCGAGGCAACCACCAACGTCTTTATCGAGTCGGCCTATTTCGACCCCAAGCGCACGGCGCGCACCGGACGGAAGCTCGGCATCCAATCCGACGCGCGCTTCCGCTTCGAGCGCGGCGTCGATCCCGAATTCGTAATGCCTGGCCTCGAGCTTGCCACCGACCTCATTCTGACGTTATGCGGCGGCGCGCCGAGCAAGATCACCGTTGCGGGCAAGCCGCCGAAGCCGAGAGCGCCGTTCAAATTCGATCCCGCCCTCGTCAAGCGCCTCTCGGGGCTCGATCTCGGCGCGGGCGAGATCAAGCGGCTGCTTGGTGCGCTCGGGGTCGCGCTCGCCGGCACAGGGAAGCAGCTTAGGGCCGCGCCGCCTTCATGGCGCCCCGACATCACAGGCCCCGCCGATCTCGTCGAGGAGGTCGTGCGGCTCACAGGTGTCGATAAGGTTCCCGCAACGCCAATGACGCGGAGCGCGGGCGTGGCGAGGCCCGTTCTCACCGAGGCACAGAAGCGCCAGCGGCTCGCGCGGCGCGTGCTCGCCTCGCGCGGGCTTGTCGAAGCCGTGACCTGGTCGTTCATCCCGCCCGAACACGCGGAGCTGTTCGGCGGCGGCAGACCCGAGTTGACCTTGAGCAATCCGATCTCGACCGAGCTCGCCGCGATGCGGCCTTCGCTCTTGCCGGGACTGGTGACGGCCGCGCAGAGGAACCGCGACAGGGGATTTGCCGACGGCGCCCTGTTCGAGCTTGGCCAAGCCTATCGGGGGCCTAAGCCCGAGGATCAATATGTGGCAGCTTCCGGCGTTCGTTTCGGTCACTCGGCTCTTGCGGGCTCAGGGCGTCATTGGTTGGGCGAGGCGCCTGCCGCCGACGTGTTCGCCGCCAAGGCGGACGCCGTTGCCGTGCTCACCGCGCTCGGGCTCGACCAGGCGAGCCTCACCGTCACGCGCGAGGCGCCGTCTTGGTTTCATCCCGGCCGCTCGGGCGCGCTTCTGCTCGGACCGAAGACGGTGCTTGGCGTGTTCGGCGAGTTCCATCCCGACCTTCTCGCGCGCCTCGGCATCGATCCGCCGCTCGCGGGCTTCGAACTTGACCTCGACGCGGTTCCCGCGGCACGGCGCAAGAGTGGAGCCAAGGCGCTCGAAGCCTCAGACTTCCAGCCGGTCAGGCGCGACTTTGCCTTCTTGATCGGCCGCGATATCGCCGGCGGCGAGGTGGTGCGCGCGGCCCTTTCCGCCGATCGCGCGCTCATCAGCGAGGCGCGCGTGTTCGACGTGTTCACAGGACAAGGCGTGCCGGAAGGCAAGAAATCGCTCGCCATCGAAGTGACGCTCCAGCCGCGCGACAAGACACTGACCGACGCCGAGATCGAGGCTGTCGCCGCGAAAATCGTGGAAGCGGTTATCAAAGCCACAGGCGGCACGCTGCGCGGTTAGGCCGCGATCAAGGCACCTGCGGGCCGGTTGCGCCGAAGGGCGAGGGCGAGGGGCTTGCCCGGCGCTGCGGCACCTTGCGCCTGA
>CAYMJW010000259.1:0-2691 GCA_964390455.1 uncultured Methyloceanibacter sp.
GGAAGCGCTGAGTCACTTTGACCCAGTTGCCGGTCGCGTTCTCGGGCGGAAGCACGGAGAAGGTCGCGCCCGATCCGGCGCTGATGCTTTCGACCACGCCTTCGAGCGTGACACCGGGATACATGTCGAGCTTGATCGTCGCCGTCTGGCCTGGCTTGACGCGGCCGAGATCGGTCTCCCTGAAATTGGCATCGACCCACCAATTGCCGTCTTCGACAATGGCGAGCGCGGGCGTGCCCGCCGCGACGACGCTGCCTGGCCTCAGATTGACATTCGAGACCCAGCCGCTTGCGGGCGCCGTGACGTGGGTGCGCACCCGCTCATGTGTCGCCTTGTCGAGCGCGGCGGAAGCCGCGCGAAGCTGCACCGTCGGGGTCGTGACCGTAAGCTTCTTGTCCTGCTCGGTGTCGAACTCGGCCTGGGCCGCATTATAGGCCTCGACCGCATCGTGCCATGCCTTGAGAGCATCGGCGATCGCGGGCGAGGGCGCCTCGCCCCCGGTCTGCGCCGCCTTGGCTTCGCGATATTTGGCGATGGCGTCTTGGAGCGCGGCTCGCTTCTCGTCGAGCTTGGTCGCGGCACCCTTGAGAGCGTCCGCCGCGGTGCCGGCGGCGGAAGCCGCGGCGTCGAATTGCGCGCGCGCGTTGCGCAAGGCCGCGTCATAGAGCGTGGGGTCGATATCGAATAGAGGATCGCCCGAGGCGACCTTGTCATCGTCCCTGACATAAACCTGGGCTACGGGACCTGAGACCTGGGAGGCCACGCGCACGGTATTGGCGCCGGTATAGGCGTTGTCGGTCGAGGGATAGAGTTCGGCGTAGCGCCAATAGAGCAGCACGCCGCCGATCGTTGCGGCCAGGAGGACAAACAGAGCGGCCCAGCGATAGGTCGCGGCCTTGCCTGCGGCGCGCGGCGGCGTGTCGGTTGAGACTTTTTCGTTCACGGCCTTTTCGACCTCGGTTGCGGCGGGGGTTGGCCGGCCTCCTTGAGGCCCTCAGGCCCCGCAATTCAAGGTGAAGCGCGGCGGAATAATGACGAGGCTTAAACTGGAAGCGCGCGGGGGGCAAGAATTCCGTTGCCGCCCGAGGGTTAAGTCAAATTGCCGCCGTTTCGCCAGGGGGTCCTCACGGGCTTTAACGGCCGATCGGCCAGTCTTCCCGCCTTCACCCTCTATCGTTCCGCAGCCCAATCCGCTCAGGCTATGGCGGGCCCGGGTTAACGTCACCGGAGTACGGTCGTGCGCAAAAGGAATACAAGGCGAATTCATCGAACAGGGCACCCTCTGCTTGGACCCATAAGCAGAGGCCACCCGCTCGGTCGATTCATGATCTCCGCGCCGGACCGGGATTTCCGTCATACCGGCGAAAGCCGGTATCCAGTACTCATGCACGGCGCTTGTCGCCCTGGATTCCGGCTTGCGCCGGAATGACGCGCACGAAACGGGCAGGGCGTTTGACAGAAGCCGCGTTCAGCCTACACTCGCGAAGTTCCCAGGGGAGCCCCAGGCAAGGGGCTGAGAGTCCGCTGCCTCAATCGCGAGGCCCGGTGGAGACCCTTCGAACCTGATCCGGGTCATGCCGGCGAAGGGACGGGACCTTGCCTCTCTCCGTTTCTCCGGCATCTCCCTCGAAGGGAGCATGACGATGAACAAGCCGCTTCAGCCGAATGACGTGACGTCCCCCAAGGTCACCACCGGGTCTTTGCCCGGGAGCCGCAAGGTCTATTCCGCGCCGGAAGGCCATGCCTCCATGCGCGTGCCGTTTCGCGAGATCGTGCTCGCGCCCGGAAGCGGCGAGACGCCGTTCCGCGGCTATGACACGTCGGGGGCTTACACCGACGAAGATGCCGCGATCGATGTCGAGCGCGGCTTGCCCAAACTGAGAGCGCCGTGGATCGCGGAGCGCGCTTCCGCCGGCAAGCCCGTGACCCAGCTTGAGCTCGCGCGCGCCGGGATCGTCACAGAGGAAATGATCTTCGTCGCCCATCGCGAGAATCTCGGCCGCGCCGCGGCAGCCGAGGAGTCCGAAGCGCGTCTTGCCGATGGCGAGAGCTTCGGCGCCTCACTGCCCGCGTTCGTGACGCCCGATTTCGTGCGAAGCGAAGTCGCGCGCGGCCGCGCCATCATCCCCGCCAACATCAATCACCCCGAATCCGAGCCGATGATTATCGGGCGGAACTTTCTCACCAAGATCAACGCCAATATCGGCAACTCGGCCGTGACGTCGTCGATCGCCGAGGAAGTGGAGAAGATGGTGTGGGCGATCCGCTGGGGCGCCGACACGGTCATGGACCTCTCCACTGGCCGCAACATCCATGCGACGCGCGAGTGGATCATCCGCAATGCGCCGGTGCCGATCGGCACGGTGCCGATCTACCAGGCGCTGGAGAAAGTCGGCGGCGATCCGGTCAAGCTCGACTTCGAGGTTTATAAGGATACGCTGATCGAGCAGGCCGAGCAGGGCGTGGACTATTTCACCATCCATGCCGGGGTGCGGCTCGGCTATATCCACCTCACCGCGGACCGCGTGACCGGCATCGTGTCGCGCGGCGGCTCGATCATGGCCAAATGGTGCCTCGCCCATCACAAGGAGAGCTTCCTCTACGAGCGCTTCGACGAGATCTGCGAGATCATGCGCCGCTACGACGTGTCGTTCTCGCTCGGCGACGGGCTTCGCCCCGGATCGATCGCCG
>CAYMJW010000260.1:0-2681 GCA_964390455.1 uncultured Methyloceanibacter sp.
CCGGCCCAGCCCGACCATACCGAGAAGGGCACGCTGTTCACCCTCCTCGGCGCCGAGAAGGCGACCGGGCTAAAGCTCACCGAGTCCTACGCCATGTGGCCGGCGGCCGCCGTCTCAGGGCTTTACTTCGCGCACCCGGAATCGCGCTATTTCGGCGTGGGCAAGATCGGCCGCGACCAGGTCGAAGACTACGCCGCCCGCAAAGGCTGGAGCTTAGCCGAAGCCGAGCGCTGGCTTGCGCCCATCCTCAACTACGATCCGAAGCTCATGGCGGAAGAAGCGGCTTGAGCCGTGGCCGGCAACAGCAAGCTGCCGGGCCGGCAACATCGGTACTTTCGCTTGGAGGCTTGAGCGCTAGAGCATCCCGAGGATGACGGCAGCGACAAAGCCAAACGAGATTGCCGCCATGATGGCGGTCAGCGTGGCTGTGAGATCCATCGGAAGCTCCTTTCCGATCGGAGGCGTGCCCTCTCGCCAAGTGTAGATGGCCGCCCCGGCAGCGCCAAGACGTTTTCCTGTTGCACCGCACAATCGCCATGCCACGCAACGTCTTGGCTCTAAACGCCGGGGCCCAAGAATCGGTTCAATCGCGCGCGGAAATGTTGCAAAACGGGGGTTGAGAGCGCGCCGGATCGCCGCAATCGGCGTGACAGACCATGGCGCGAGGCGGCACAGTTTGGCCGCAAGCCCAACAAAATCCGGGCGCTCTTGTCCGCTTAGGTCGCGGCCGAAGCCTGACTTGCGGGGGGAAGAGCCCTGCGCCGGCAAGGGTTGGCCGCCCATCAGAGGGAAATCGGATGAGGACTGTCACCATTTTAGGCCTGGGCTTACTGGGTCTTCTCTTTGCCCTTCCGGCGCAGGCTCTGACCATCACCAACACCGACGCCGATCCTCGCACCGTCACCGTCAAATTCGGCAGCGACAGCAAGGAAGTGACCATCGAGCCCGGCAAAGCGGCGGAGCCCGAGTGCAAGCCGTGCACGATCGAGCTCGAGAGCGGCGAGCTCTATGAGATGGACGGCGGCGAAGTGCTCGCGATCGAGGACGGCGTCATCTTCGTCGACGGCGTGGCCGGACAGTAGGGCCGCAACACCGCTCCGCTCACCGCGTGATCGGACCGGGACCCGCCTGCGAGATCATCGGACAGTCGAGTGTCTTCTCCAGCGCGTCGACCAGTTCCTGTTCGGAGTTGGCCTTGGCGAAGATCCCGCCATTCTCGTTGGCGAGACACATCAATTCGACCACGCTATTGCCCCCCGTCCAGGAGAAGCCTTCATACCGGAAGGCGATGGCGTGCACGGTCAACTGGTGGCCAAGAAGCCGTAGCTGTTTGCCGAGTTCGCAAGGTGCCCCGCCGCATGTCTCCTCGCCGTCGGTCACCACGACGATCACGCCGGGCTTGCTGCGATAGTTGAGCACCTCCGCCGCCTGCTGCACGGCCGAGGTGAGCGGCGTCTTGCCAGCGGGAACCAGGCCATTGACCGCGCGCATAATCGGCTTGAAGGCATCTTCCGTCGGCTTGAGATCGAGCCTGACGTTGCACTGGTTGTAAGGTCCCGGTCCGTAAGTGATGAGACCGACGCGGCGAATCTTGGTCGCGCTCGGCAAGACCCGCGCCAGCGCAGCCCGCACCTCGTCGATGCGCGGCCGTGAATTGGGAATGCCGAGAACCTGGTTGCCCGACATCGAACCCGACGCATCGAACACGATCATGGCGTCGTCCGTGCAAGGTGAGGGCTTGTTCTCCTCGGTGGCAGAAGCGCTGCCGGCCAAGAGACTGGTTAAGGCCATCGCCAGAATGAGAAGGCTGCCACGGAAGGCAATCCGGCTGCCGGCAAACACAAGGTCCATTGCTCACTCTCCGAAAAAAGCGTGCCGAATTTAGCGTAAGAATTTTGGATGCAAAGGGGGTTTCACGGCTCCTTGGGTCAGCCTTTGCCCTTGGTGCGCGTTTGCCCGGGCGCGGCGTTCCGCTCGAGGAAATCGATCATCGGGCTCGCCACGTCGATCCCGGTCGCCTTTTCCAGCCCCTCGATGCCGGGCGACGAATTGACCTCGAGCACGAGCGGGCCGTTCTTCGAGCGCAGCATATCGACGCCGCAGACGTTCAGGCCCAGCGTGCGCGCCGCCCTGACCGCGGCACTCCGCTCTTGCGGGGTGATGCGCACCATCTCGCCCGCGCCGCCGCGATGCAAATTGGAGCGGAACTCGCCGGGCGCGCCGGAGCGCTTCATCGCCGCCACCACCTTCTCGCCGATCACGAGTGCGCGGATGTCGGTGGCGTCGGCCTCCTCGATGAATTGCTGCACCAGGATGTTGACGTTCACGCCCTGGAACGCCTCGATCACCGACTTCGCCGACTTCACCGTCTCGCCAAGCACGACGCCGATGCCTTGCGTCCCCTCGAGCAGCTTGATGACCACGGGCGGACCGCCGACGAGATCGATGATGTCCTCGGCCTGTTTCGGGTCGTGGGTGAAGGCCGTCACCGGGAGTCCGATCCCGCGCCGCGCGAGGAGCTGGAGGCAGCGCAGCTTGTCGCGCGAGCGGCCGATCGCCACCGACTCGTTCAGCGGATAGACGCCCATGACCTCGAATTGGCGGAGCACGGCGAGCCCATAGAATGTCACCGAGGCGCCAATGCGGGGGATCACCGCATCGAAATCGTCCAACCGCCGCTT
>CAYMJW010000261.1:0-2664 GCA_964390455.1 uncultured Methyloceanibacter sp.
CTCCTTGTAGATCCAGTTGCGGACCTCCCACAGCGGCTGGCAGCCGAGCTGCATCAGGTCGGAAATTTTGTAACGGTCCTTGTCCGAGCAGCCGATCAGCTCGTAGCAATTGGCGCGCGCGGGCACTGCGGCGAAAAGGCCAAGGGCGCAAGCCCCGAGCCCGAGGAATGCCGGCACAATGGGTTTACGCATCGAACCTCCCGACCGATCCGTCAACGCGGCAGAGCCGCATCACTCTCCCAAGAAGCCTGACATCGCCCGCGCCATGTCGTTGTCGGCCGTCGTGCGCTTCGCGGCGGGTGCGGAAGCATCTGACTCTCCGACGGGCGGCTGCTTGCTTTCGGGGGGCGGCTGCGGAAATCCGGTCGCATCGCCGAACATCGCGGCGGCCATCTTGCGGTCGAGCCCGTAGACGTCGGCGAAATTCTCGACCTTGCCGCCCTCATCGGCCACCGCCGTGAAGTAAACCATATGCACCGGGATCTTGCGCTCGAGCGCGACCGAGCTGTTCACGCCCTTGTCCCACAACTCCTTGATGCGCCCTTCGCCCACGCCGTTGCTTTCTGCGAGCAGGACCGCGGCAAACTTCTGCGGCTGCTCCATGCGCACGCATTCATGCCCGATCATGCGCTTCGTCTGCTTGAAGTATTTCTTCCGCACGGGCAGCGTGTCATGCATGTAAACGGTGTGGCGGTTGGGATAGAGGAACTTGATCTTGCCGAGATTGTTGTGCGGACCGGCCTTCTGCGAGAAGGTATAGGCGAGGCCGTTGACACGGTTCCAATCGACCTTGGTCGCGTCCACCGGCTGTCCGTTGTAGCTCACGAACAGCTTGTGGGTCTTCAGGATCCCGTATTTCTTGCTCTGCAAGGCCGGCAGGATATTCTCCTTCACCACCGTTTCCGGGGCATTCCAATCGGGATTGAACACGATCGTCGTCATCGGCGTGGTGAAGATGGGCGTGGCGTAGTTGATGGTGCCAACCAAGGTCTTGTCGGCGAAGATCGTCTTGTTGTCCTTGACCACGTAGAGCATGAACGCGGCCGAGTTGTTCAAGACATAGACTTGGCCGAGGTCCTCCGGCATCCAGCGCCAGCGCTCCATGTTGATGAGGATGCGCTTGATGTCGTTGCCGCCGGCAGCAGGCGTTGCTCCGTCCCCGTTCGCGCCGCGCGCCTTGAGCAATGCTTGGCGCAGGCGCTCGAACTGTTCATGCTTAGGATGGAGCGAGCGCAAATAGGCGTCCGGCGCCTCAGCCGCCGCGATTTCCGCCAGCACCACTTTCGGATCGCGCAAGGGCGGGTTCTGATCGAACAGGCTGCTCACCTTCGACGGCGTCAGGCGTCCGCCGCGGGCGAAGCGCGCATATTTCAGAATGGCGAGATCGAGCGCGATCTCGGCCTCTGCCTGCGCCTCCGCCGTCGCCGTCAGCGCGTCATGCCGCGGAAGCGCGAAGGAGGCGGGATCGAGACCCCACGCATCGGCCTTCTCGATCTCGAACAGCGCTTGCTGTCCTTTGGCCGAGAAGCCCATCTCCGTGACCCAAAGCGCGGGGCCCGCTCTGGCCGCATAGAATTCCGTCAGCGCGGCAACGTCGCCCGGATGCGCGTCCTTGGCCATGGCAGGGTCGGCGAGCTTGGCCCTGATAGCAGCCACCACAGGGTCCGCAGGCGCGGGGGGCGAAGCGGCAGAAGAAGCCGGAGCGGCGGTCGGAGGCGCCGTCTCGTTTGCGGCCGGCTCAGGGGCCGCTTCGGGCGCTGCCGGCGGCGCGGCATCGGGCGCGGCCACGGGAGGAGCCTCAGGTTCGGCGGCGGGCGTCGCGGGTGCAGGTTGGGCTTGGGGCGTGGGCGAAAGCTGCGGCGTCGCAGGTTCGAGTGTGGCCTGCTCAGATTGTGACGTGCCGGATTGTGACGTGTCAGATTGTGACGTGTCGGATTGTGACTTGGCCTGGTCCTGACCCTGGGCGCGCGCAACGCCGGCCGCCAATGGCAGGCCGGCCACCATCGCCAACAGGACAATCCCCAGAAAGCCCGAGCGCATCCCCGTACCCCTCGCGGACCCTAAGAAATTAGCCTGAGACGGCTTCTCGGGCCACCCCTCTCCGCGCCCGGAGTAGCCCATCGGGGCGGCTTGAACGCAGTTAATGTCACGATTCATCATAGGCGGAAGAAAAGTCGGCACCGGGCGCGCAACTCCACAATCTTGCGCGAAAGTGGGCCGAAACATGCTCCGGCCTCATGGCGCCCGCCCAACGATAAACAGGGAGTTTGTTGCGATGATCGAGACCCTGCGACAGGTCATAACGTCGAAGCCGCAAACCCAGCTCTCCGAGGGCGTGGCCGAAGAGACGATCGAGAGCGTGGCCCTCGCCGGAGCGGCGGCGATCCAGCGGCTCATCGCCGATCGCGAAGCGCTGCGCGACCGCGTCAACACGCAGCAGCGCGAGCTCGTGAGCCTGAGTGCTGCGAACGAAGAGCTTCGCTGCCGCCTCGGTCTGATCCGTCAGCAATATTTGGAGCTCGGGAGCCGGATCCTCGCGCAACTCGAACAGTTCGACAGGGTCACCCGCGAAGCGATCCAGGACAATCAGGCGTCCCTGTCCACGCCCCAGGACGAGGCGAACCTGATCGCACTCGCGCACCGCCTCAAGCCGAACAACCCACC
>CAYMJW010000262.1:0-2626 GCA_964390455.1 uncultured Methyloceanibacter sp.
TTCACCTCGATCCACATCGAGGAATTCGAGGTGATGGCCCGCGACACCAAGCTCGGGCCGGAGGAGATCACCCGCGACATTCCCAACGTCTCGGAAGAGGCGCTCAAGAATCTCGACGAAGCGGGCATCGTCTATATCGGCGCCGAGGTCAATCCGGGCGACATTCTCGTCGGCAAGATCACGCCCAAGGGCGAGAGCCCGATGACGCCGGAGGAGAAGTTGCTCCGCGCCATCTTCGGCGAGAAGGCCTCCGATGTGCGCGATACCTCGCTCAAATTGCCGCCGGGCGTTTCCGGCACCGTGGTCGAGGTGCGCGTGTTCAACCGCCACGGCGTCGAGAAGGACGAGCGCGCCATGGCGATCGAGCGCGAGGAGATCGAGCGGCTCGCCAAGGACCGCGACGACGAGCTCGCGATCCTCGACCGCAACGTCTATGGCCGCCTGAAAGACGTGCTGATGCACAAGGTCGTGGCCAAGGGTCCGAAGGGTATCAAGAAAGACGCCAAGGTCACCGAGGCGTTGCTCGACGAGGTCGCGCGCGGCCATTGGTGGGAGATTGCGCTCAAGAACGACAAGGCGATGGCCGAGGTCGAGGCGATCCGCCGCCAATACGAAGAGGCGAAGAAGCGGCTCGAGCAGCGCTTCGTCGACAAGGTCGACAAGCTTCAGCGCGGCGATGAGCTGCCGCCCGGCGTGATGAAGATGGTCAAGGTGTTCGTGGCGGTGAAGCGCAAGATTCAGCCCGGCGACAAGATGGCCGGCCGCCACGGCAACAAGGGCGTGATCAGCCAGATCGTGCCGATCGAAGATATGCCGTATCTCGAGGACGGCATCCCGATTGACATCGTGCTCAATCCGCTCGGCGTGCCGAGCCGCATGAATGTGGGCCAGATCCTGGAGACCCATCTCGGCTGGGCATGCCGGGGCTTGGGACGAAAGATCGGCGAGGCGCTCGAGGCTTATCATCAAAGCCACAAGTCGAAGCCGCTCAAGGAGCTGCTCAAGACCATCTATGGCGACGACAAGGCTATCGCCGCGCTGAAAGAGGATCAGGTCATCGAAGTGAGCGAGAGCCTCAAGGCCGGCATCCCCGTGGCGACGCCCGTGTTCGACGGCGCGCATGAGGGCGATGTCACGCAAATGATCGAGGCCGCCGGTCTCGACTCATCGGGGCAGGTCACGCTCTTTGACGGCCGCACCGGCGAGGCGTTCGAACGCAAGGTGACGGTGGGCTACATTTATATGTTGAAGCTCCACCACCTCGTGGACGACAAGATCCATGCGCGCTCGATCGGCCCTTACAGCCTCGTCACCCAACAGCCGCTAGGCGGCAAGGCGCAATTCGGCGGCCAGCGGTTCGGCGAAATGGAAGTGTGGGCGCTCGAAGCGTATGGCGCGGCCTATACGCTGCAGGAGATGCTCACCGTCAAATCCGACGACGTGGCGGGCCGCACCAAGGTTTACGAGGCCATCGTCCGCGGCGACGACACGTTCGAGGCCGGCATCCCCGAATCGTTCAACGTTCTCGTCAAGGAGATGCGGGCGTTGGGCTTGAATGTCGAGCTGGTGCAGCCGAAGCCAGAGGAACAACCGGCCCGTGCGCGACTACCGCGCCCGGAGGCAGCCGAGTGATTTTGACCCCGCGCGGGCATTCGACGAACAAACACGACCAGCCGAAGGACGGCACAGCCGGCCGGTGGGAGACAAGAGAATGAACCAGGACATTGCGAATATCTTCAGTCCTCAGGTCCAGCAGCAGAATTTCGATCAAATCCGGATCGGCATCGCGAGCCCGGAGAAGATCCTGTCCTGGTCGTATGGGGAGATCAAGAAGCCCGAGACGATCAACTACCGCACCTTCAAGCCGGAGCGCGACGGCCTGTTCTGCGCGCGCATCTTCGGCCCGGTGAAGGACTACGAGTGCTTGTGCGGCAAGTACAAGCGCATGAAGTACAAGGGCGTCATCTGCGAGAAATGCGGCGTCGAGGTCACGCTCGCCAAGGTCCGGCGCGAGCGCATGGGCCATATCGAGCTCGCCGCGCCCGTGGCGCATATCTGGTTCCTGAAGTCGCTGCCGTCGCGCATCGGGCTCTTGCTCGACATGACGCTCAAGGACCTCGAGCGCGTGCTCTATTTCGAGAACTACATCGTGCTCGAGCCGGGGCTCACAGCGCTGAAGCCGCTCCAGCTGTTGAGCGAGGAGGACTATCTCAAGGCGCAGGAAGAGTACGGCGAGGATTCTTTCACCGCCGCCATCGGCGCCGAAGCGATCCGTGAGCTCTTGAAGGGTCTCGACCTCGAGAAGATCGCGGCGGAGCTTCGCGTCGAGATCGCCGAGTCGACCTCGGAGCTCAAGCCGAAGAAGCTCGCCAAGCGCCTGAAGGTGGTCGAGGCCTTCATTCAGTCGGGCAACAAGCCCGAGTGGATGATCCTGACCGTGGTGCCGGTCATTCCGCCGGAGCTTCGGCCGCTCGTCCCGCTCGATGGCGGCCGCTTTGCGACCTCCGACCTGAACGATCTCTACCGCCGCGTCATCAACCGCAACAACCGTCTGAAACGGCTGATGGAGCTGCGCGCGCCGGACATCATCATCCGCAACGAGAAGCGCATGCTGCAGGAGGCGGTC
>CAYMJW010000263.1:0-2585 GCA_964390455.1 uncultured Methyloceanibacter sp.
GCACCCAGAGCAAGGACGAGAACGTGCTGCTGACGCCGCCGGTGCGCATGTCGCTGGAGCAGGCGATGGAATACATCGGCGACGACGAGCTGGTCGAAGTAACGCCGAAAAACATCCGTCTGCGCAAGCGCCACTTGAGCGAGGGCGAGCGCAAACGCGCCGAGCGGGTCGGATAGAATACTCATGCAATGAATCGATGGTTCGCCAATGTGCTTTCGCTCTCGACGGCGCAGTTCTGGCGGCATCAGCACGCGAACTGGAAAGCGAAGCGCTTCGATCGCAAGTTTGGTGTCGAGACCATCAGCAAGGTTGCGGTCTCCGACATTTGCGACGTAGATTCGGCACTAGCCGCGCACGCTGTTCACTACGAGCCCAGCGCGCTGCCGAAATTCCAGAGCGCATTTCGAGCGGTCGAACTCGATTACGCAAGATATTCGTTTGTCGATTATGGGTCCGGCAAAGGGCGTGTCTTGCTGCTGGCGGCACAATATCCGTTCCGGCGCGTGATCGGTGTCGAGATGTCGCAGATGCTGATCGATGCTGCTGCGGCCAACATCGCTGCCTACGAGAAACGTGCTCATCTGACTGCGCCGATCGAGCTTGTATGTGCTGACGCCCGGCAGTTTCGTGTCCCAGATGGCAATATCGTTGCTTACTTCTACAATCCGTTTGATGAGGTAATCCTGCGTGAGGTGTGGGACTCGCTTCGACGAGCATGCGCAAGTCAGCGAAGATCATTGGTCGTGATGTACGTCAATCCTGTGCACCGCGAAGTATTTGACAACGCCGCTGAATTGCGATGCATGAGTGAACAAAAAGCCTTAGCGGTGTATGTAATGGGGGACCGGTGAAAATTGATCACGTGTGCGTCGCCGTGCGCTCGATCGAGCAATCGGCGCCGAAGCTGTGCCGGGTCCTCGGCTTCGCGGTGAAAACCGGAAAAGTGGCCAACACGCGGCAGCAGGTCAACGTGCAGTTCCTGCAGCGCCAGGGCTCGATCGACATCAAGCTGATCGAGCCCGCCGGCGAGGACTCCCCGCTGTGGCAATTCCTGAAGCGCGGCGAAGGATTGCATCACCTCTGCTTCAGGGTCGATGAGGTCGGCGGGCAGCTGGCAGAGCTGGAGAAGCTCGGCATGCGCGTGCTGGCGCAGCCTGCGCCCGGCGAAGCGTTCGACGACGGCCTGATTGCCTTCGGCTACGCGGGATCGGGCCTCAACATCGAGTTGATCGACACCGACCGGCGTCGCGACCTGCTGCCCGGCTGAGCGGTCAGCGGCCTGCCGGTACCGGGTAGTGCCGGTCGAGCCACGCCAGCGTCCGCGCGAGGAGCTGGTCGATCCAGCGCGTTTCCGACAGGACGTGATTGGCCTCGTCGATCAGGTGCACGTCGTAAGCGTGGCCGATGGCGGCAATCTCCGCGGCATAGCGCTCCTCGAACTTTTCGCCGAAATTGAAGCGATGCCGGTCGCCGCTGCTGAAGTGCAGCAGGATCGGCCGACGCGCCTTCAACAGGGCGAGGAACGCAGGCGCGAACAGCGGATTGGCGTTGTCGGGCGTCGCATCGGCTGCCGGCGGCGCGGGTTTCGATTTCGACGGCAGCGCCAGTTCCTTGATTGCCCTGCCGATCAGCTTGTAGCCGGACTTGCCGGTCAGGAAACGCCGCCAGGCCTGCGGATCGAGGACGCGCCGCAGGTAGCCGCGGCCTTCCTGCCGCAACTGCCCGCGCGTCATGAAGCGGTCGAAATTCTGCGCGCCGCCCTCGAGCGTGCTGGGCAGGCCGATGCCGAGCAGCGAGTCGATGCGGCGGTCCTGCTGCGCCGTCAGCAGCGCGCTGATGGAGCCGCCGCATAGTCCCGAGCCGACGAAGCGGGTGATCCCGTAGTTCGCGGCCATCCAGTCCATGCCTGCGATCGTGTCGTCCACATAGCGACCGCCCTGGATGCTGTTGTACATGTCCGCCATCACGCGCTCCGCGAGTTCGCCGCCGGAGTCGCCGAGGCCGTAGAAATCGAACCTCAGGACGTGGAACCCGGCGCGCGCCAGCGGCTCCGCGATCTTCAGGTACAGGCGGTGCGGGCCGACCCGGCCCTTGATGCCGGGCGACAGCAGCAGGATGCAGGCGCCGCGTGCGTTCACGGCGTCCGGCTCGTGCAGCATGCCGTGCAGGATCAGGCCCTGGCGGTTGGCAAAGCTGACCGGCTGGAAAGACCTCATGCGGCCGCACCGAGCCAGTCGAATGTCACGCGGAACAGGTCCTCGGCACGCGGGCAGAATGCCTTGATCTCCTTCCAGAACGCCTCCTCGATGGCACAGTCGAGCCGCAGATCGGCAGCGGCGGCGAGCGACGCGAGATCGGGCCGCGGCGGCGCCGCGCGCGGCGTGATCGCCACGACCTGTGCCGGCGTCTGCCGGACTGCGAGCAACTCAGGCAGCCGCAGTCCGGAGACGCCGCGATAAAGAGGCAAGGCAACAGCGTAGCCCTCGACGTTGACGATCTCGCCGCGCTCCAGCCTGGCGACCAGCGCATCGCGGTCCTCGACGACCTTGCGATGAATCGCCATCTGCGCCATCAGGTTGGTGCGC
>CAYMJW010000264.1:0-2573 GCA_964390455.1 uncultured Methyloceanibacter sp.
AGAATCTCTGTTGACGTCGCGTCGGAATACCGACGAGTTCCAATGACTTTTGAACCGGGATTCTCGGGATGCGCCTTCGGCTTACCCGAGAATGACCCGTTGGGGGATTGCGCTCAGGCTCCGACAATGTCGGCGTCAGCATAACCTTGGAAGAATAGTGCAGCCGTTAGGTCGGTGTGCTCGATGCGCGCGCGCGTCTCTGCGGCGACGATCGGCTTGGCCTTGTAGGCAAGGCCAAGGCCGGCGGCCCGGATCATGTCGAGATCGTTGGCGCCGTCTCCCAGGGCGATTGCATCGGCAGGCGTCAGGCCGAGGGCTGCAGATTCCTCCACGAGCGCGGCAAGCTTGGCTTCGCGGCCAAGGATGGGCTGGCCCACGGCGCCGGTGAGGACCTTGCCGTCATCGATCAGCGTGTTGGCTCGATCCGTGTCGAAGCCGGCTGCCCTGGCGACGCGCGAGGTGAAGAAGCGGAAGCCGCCCGAGACCAGCACGGTGCGGGCGCCATTGGACTTCATGGTGGCGACAAGTTCCTTCACGCCGGGGTTCAGCGTGACGCGCTCTGCATAGCAGGCGTCGAGGGCGGAGAGGTCGAGGCCCTTGAGCATGGCGACGCGTTCAGTGAGGGCCGCAGCGAAGTCGAGTTCGCCGCGCATGGCCCGCTCGGTGATGGCGGATACCTGCGCCTTCAGACCGGCGAAGTCGGCCAGCTCGTCGAGGCATTCCTGCCCGATGATTGTGGAATCCATGTCGGAGACGAGGAGTTTCTTGCGGCGACTGGCGGCTGGCGTGATGGCCCAGTCGGCCCTTGCGGCCCCAGCTTCTGCCTCAAGATAAGCGATGAGGTCCGGCTGACGCTTGACGTCGATCTCGCGCTCGGTCACGGACCATCTAACGCCGCCACGCTCGATGGCCGCACCCACGCCGCCGGGGGCCGCATCCGCAAGATTGCGTGCGCTGTTGCCGGAGACCAGGGTGAGGACATGGGTCATCTGGGTGGGGCCATGAGAGCGGCGAGTAGAGTTGGGTGAGGGGATCCGTTGGAGTTATGCGGCCTGCTATCCTGATCCATGGGCCCACGGCAAGCGGCAAGACCGGGCTGGCGATCGCGCTGGCGAAGCGTCTGGGCGGAGAAATCGTCAACGCCGATGCGATGCAGGTCTATCGCGATCTCGACGTTTTGACGGCGCGGCCGGATGCGCAGGAGAAGGCTGAGGCGCCGCATCACCTGTTCGGTCACGTCGATGCGGCGCAGCGTTATTCGGCCGGGGCGTGGGCGAAAGAGGCAGGATCGCTGATTGCGAGCCTGCGCGCGGCGGATCGCGTTCCCATCGTGGTCGGCGGGACGGGGCTCTATCTTATGGCGCTGACCGACGGGCTGTCGGAGATACCGCCGATACCGGAAGAAGCCCGGACGGAGGCGAGGGCGCGGGTGGCGAAGGATCCGGCCGCGGCTTTCGCCGAGCTGGTTGAGAAAGATCCCGCGGCGAAGCAGCGGATCGAGCCCCAGGATCGGCAGAGGATTGCGCGGGCGCTGGAAGTGCTGATCGCAACAGGGCGGCCGATATCAAGCTTTCACGGAGAGCAGGCGCCGGTGCTTGGCGCGCGCGACTGGCTGGGCGTGACGCTGACGCCGCCGCGCGAGCGGCTCTATGAGCGCATCAATGCGCGGGTCGAGAAGATGATGAAGACCGGCGCGCTGGAAGAAGCGCGTGCGCTGTGGGCCCGGAAGCTGGATCGCGAACTGCCGGCAATGCGTGCGCACGGGATGCCGGGGTTCTCTGATTACTTCGACGGGCTGGCCTCGCTCGAAGATGCGGTCGAGCGCTGCAAGCGCGACACGCGGCGCTACGCCAAGCGGCAGATGACCTGGATCGCCCACCAGTTCACGCTGTGGCCTCGCGTACCCTCCGAAGACCTCGACACCCGGGCCCGCGTCATCATGGCGATGTACCGGGATGTGGAGGTCGAGGCGGCGTCAGCGCCGGCGAGGGTCTTTCCGGGGAAGCTCGATTAACCGCAGGATCGTTCGCAGGCAGGCTGTTCGATTGGGCATTTCTGCCCCTTGCGGGCTGATTGACGCTGCGCGTACGAAACGGTATTGGCTTTTCCACAGCGATTTTGGGAGAAAACCCCATGTCCGGGCGGAAGCTCGTACTCGTAAGCGCCTCGCCGCCGGCCCGTTGAGACGGGACCGAACGGCGAGTGCATGTCGAAGGGCCCGAGCGGCCCTTTTTCTTTTCCCGGACGCTGCAGAGAGTTGAAGGACTGCCCCGATGGACGGAAACAGCGCGATGGACGCCGAGACGACAGAGAGCCTCACCGGCGCCGAGATCGTACTTCGCGCGCTTGCCGACCAGGGCGTCGATACGATTTTCGGTTATCCGGGCGGCGCGGTGCTGCCGATCTACGACGCGATCTACGCGCAGCAGCGGGTGCGCCATATCCTGGTAAGGCACGAGCAGGGCGCGGGGCACATGGCTGAGGGCTATGCGCGGGCGACCGGCAAGTGCGGTGTGGCGCTGGCGACGTCCGGGCCGGGCGCGACCAACATGGTGACGCCGATCGCCGATGCG
>CAYMJW010000265.1:0-2547 GCA_964390455.1 uncultured Methyloceanibacter sp.
GGGTCAAGCCCGGGGGTGACGAAGCAAGAGCAACGGCGGGCGACCGTCAGTCCTGCTTGAAGTGCTTCGACAGCTTCAGCCCTTGCGCCTGGTAGTGCGAGCCGATGCCCTGGCCGTAGACCTGATCTGGGAACTCGGTGAGCTTATCGTAGACCAAGCGCCCGACGATCTGCCCATCCTCCAGAATGAACGGAATGTCGAGGCTGCGCACTTCAAGCACCGCCTTGGCGCCCGGCGCCTTGCCGGCCGCATAGCCGAAGCCCGGGTCGAAGAAGCCCGCATAGTGCACCCGGTACTCGCCGATCAAGGGATCGAACGGCGCCATCTCGGCCACATAGGCCGGCGGCACCGACACGCTCTCCTTCGAGGCGAGGATGTAGAACTCGTGCGGGTCGAGCACGAGACGGCGGTCGCCGCCGAGCTTGACCGCCTCCCAGAACGTATTGGCCTCGTAAGCGCCGATCGCGTCGACATCGACCACGCCGGCATAGCGGCGGGCGCGATAGCCGATCATCCCCGTCGGCGGAATGGGTGCGAGGCTGATGCGCAAATTGAGCCCCTCGCGGATCGCGGCCTCGCCCTCGACCAGACCAACATCGGAGTGAATCTCGCGCAAGGCGCGGTCGCCGACGCGGCCCGGCTGCTCGCCGGCGTCGAGCTGCTGGCCGACGCGGCGGCGGAAGCGGATCTGATTGAGGCGCGAGCCGTAGCGCACCTTGATCGAGAAGGTGCGAGGGCAAATCTCGGCGAAGAGCGGGCCCGCATAGCCCTCCTCGACGCTGTCGAACCCCTCCTGCCGGTCGGCGATCAGCCGGGTGAACACGTCGAGCCGCCCGGTCGAGCTTTTCGGGTTGGCGAAGCCGGCGATGGTCGAACGGAGCTTGAGCTGCTCAATCAGCGGCACGAGATAGACGCAGCCCGCCTCGAGCACGGCGCCCTTGGTGAGATCGATCTCGTGGAATTTGAGCTCGGCGAGCTTATCGCGCACCGTAAAGTCGGGACCGGGGAGGAAGCTCGCCCTGATGCGATAGGCGACCTTGCCCAAGCGGAGATCGAGGCTCGCCGGCTGAATCTGATTGGTCTCGATCTCGGGCGCGCCCGCGATTTCGCCGCTTGCGATCATAGCGCGGATCGCCTGGCTCGGCAGGATGCCGGTCCGGGCGAACGCGCTTTTCGAGGAATCGCCTGGCGCGCCGGCGGGGCGATCCTCAGGCAGCGCCTCGAAAAGTCTGTCAACCGCGGTCGTGGATGGCATGGTCGGTCTTTGCATTTTCCGGCGATCCAGTCATCCTAAGCTCGTCCTTCTCCCCCGGATTCACAAGAGGGGTAGGGGTTAAGACGGAAACCATGCTGATCGGGCACCTCGCTCTCGTCATTGCTGCCCTGTTCACGGGGGCCGCTTTCTACATCAATTTCGCCGAGCAGCCGGCGAGGCTTCACCTGGACGACAAGGCGCTGTTGACGGAATGGAAGCCTGCTTACAAGCGCGGCTTTATCATGCAGGCGACCCTCGCAGTCGTGGGCTTCGTCCTCGGCGCGCTCGCCTGGTGGCACGCAGGCAAGGAAGCTTACCTGATCGGTGCGGTTTTGATGCTGGCGAGCTGGCCTTGGACGCTCGTCGCCATCATGCCAACGAACAAGATCCTCATAGCGACCGATCCTGCCGAGGCTGGGCCCGAGACGCGCGCCCTCATCGTCACATGGAACAGGCTGCATCTCGTCCGGACAGTGCTTGGCGCGCTCGCGGTCTTGGCCTTCCTTGTTGCCCTGACAGACTGAGATCACAGCCACGCGCATGATTCCACAAGACCGCCATCTCGAAATCGGCTCGCTCCTGTTCGACAAGCTCGACCAGATCGACCTCACAGGTCCGTTCGAGGTGTTCTCGCGCCTGCCCAATTCCACCTGCCGCATCTACGCCAAGACGAAAGAGCCGGTGCGGGACATGGGCGGGCTTCTGCTCACGCCCGACGCAACGCTTGCCGCGGCGCCGAAGCTCGACGTGCTGCTCATTCCGGGCGGCTTCGGGCAAGAGGCGCTCATGGACGACGAGGAGGTGCTCTCTTGGATACGGGATCAGGCTGCGGGAGCGCTCTGCGTCTTCTCGGTCTGCACCGGCGCGCTTCTTTGCGGCGCGGCGGGTCTGCTCAAGGGGCGGCGCGCGACGACGCATTGGTCCGCGCTCCACCTCCTGCCCCATTTCAGCGCGATCCCCGTGAACGAGCGGGTGGTGATCGATGGCAACATGGTGTTCGCCGCCGGCGTCACCTCAGGTATCGACGGCGCGTTACGCGTTGCTGCCGCGCTTCGCGGCGATGAAATTGCCCAGGGCATTCAGCTTCACATGCATTACGCGCCCGAGCCGCCCTTCAAGAGCGGCACGCCGGAGACGGCGCCCGCGGCGGTCTTGGGCGCAGCCCGGCAAGCCGTTGCCACCATGACGGCGCAGCGCGAGGAGACGGCACAGCGCATCGCCAAACGCCTCGGCCTTTCATCGGCCGGGCTTGACGGCGGGCCCGCACAAGGACATTAATCCCCGCCTATCGT
>CAYMJW010000266.1:0-2531 GCA_964390455.1 uncultured Methyloceanibacter sp.
CCCAGGTATTGCGTTATGGCCAAGAGACATCGGGCCTATTGGAAAGGCTATCTGCGGCTGAGCCTCGTCACCATCGGCGTCGAGGTGTTCAACGCCATCGAGAGCAAGAGCGAGATCAGCTTCCGGCAGATCCACAAGCCCTCCGGCCGCCGGATCAACTACGAGAAGGTCGTGCAGGGCGTCGGCAAGATCGACAATACCGATATCGCCAAGGGCTATGAGATCGACACAGACACCTATGTGATCCTCGAGCCCGAGGAGATCGATGCGCTGAAGCTCGAGAGCAAGAAGACCATCGACCTCGTTCAGTTCGTCGATGCAAAGGAGGTCGACTATCGCTTCTTCGAGCGGCCCTACTTCGTGGCACCTGCGGACGCATTTGCCGGCGAAGGCTATGTCGTGATCCGCGACGCGCTCGCCAGGACGGGCAAGGTCGGCCTCGCCCAGATCACCATCGGTGGCCGTGAATGGCTCGTTGCGATTGCCCCGCTCGGTGACGGTCTGGTGATGGAGATGCTTCGCTATGCCGACGAGCTGCGCGATCCCGCCGACTTCTTCACCGAGGTGCCGAAGACAAAGCCGCAGAAGGAGATGATCGATCTTGCCGTGCAGCTGATCGACCAGAAGAGCGCGGCATTCGATCCGACGGCCTTTCGTGATCACTATCAGGATGCGCTGAAGGCACTGGTGCAGGAGAAGATGCGCGGCCACAAGATCGTCGCGCACGAGGAAGGCCCACGGCCGACGGGATCGAACGTGGTCGACCTCATGGAGGCTCTGAAGCGCAGCGTCGGCCAGAAGGGCGGTGGCGCCGCGAAGCCGAGCCCCTCCTCACGTGAAGAGGCTCCGGCGAAGCCTGCAAAGCCGTCGCCGCGCAAACGAAAGTCGTCGTGACCTGCGTGTGACCATTCTGAGGCCATGTCCCGCTCAGCCCGCCCCTTATCGGACTACCAGGCGAAGCGGGACTTCGCGAAAACCACCGAGCCGAGCGGCATTGGCGCCAATGAGGTGGCGCAGAGCGAACATCGACGCTTCGTCATCCAGAAACACGACGCGACGCGCCTACACTACGACCTGCGCCTGGAGCTCGGCGACGTCTTCAAGTCGTGGGCCGTGACCAAAGGGCCCTCGCTCGATCCCGGCGAAAAGCGGCTTGCGGTCGAGGTCGAGGACCACCCGCTCGAGTATGGCGACTTCGAGGGCACGATCCCAGAAGGCGAGTATGGCGGCGGCACGGTGATGATCTGGGATCGCGGGTTCTGGGCGCCAGAAACCGATGAGCCACCGGAGCGATCGCTGGGCAAGGGCGAGTTGAAGTTCATTGTCGCCGGCGAGAAGCTCAAGGGGAGCTTCGTGCTCGTTCGCATGAAGCGCCGCCCTGGCGAGAAGCGCGACAACTGGCTGTTGATCAAGCACCGCGACCAATGGGCGACGCCGGGCACGGATGCGATCGGAAGTAAGGACCGCTCTGTCGCCTCCGGCCGCACGATGAAGCAGATCGCGGGCGGCAAGGGCGATGGCGCGGCGCCCTTCATGACCGCCGGCCCTAAGATTGCCGCCAGTGCCGTCTGGAACAGTGCCGCAAGCGAGCGATCGCGCAGCAGCGCTGCCATGCGTCGTCGGTCCGAGGGTCCATCGCGCGAAGCAACCATGCCGCGCCTGACCCATCCCGATCGCGTCCTCTGGCCCGGCGCGACTGCCCTGACCAAGCGGCATCTTGCCGAGTATCTTCTTGCCGTGGCGCCCTGGATGATTCACCACATCGATGGCCGGCCATGCTCGTTCGTGCGCGCGCCCGACGGCATCGGCGGCGAACAATTCTTTCAGCGCCATCCCATGCCCGGCCAGCCGGCGAGTCTCAGAGCCGTGTCGGTCGATCGCAACCACCAGCCCTACACCCAAATCGACGACGCGCAGACGCTGGTCGCGATGGCACAGTTCTCAGTCCTGGAGTTTCATCCCTGGAACGCGGCGCCGCACCTGCCGCACGTGCCGGGTCGCCTCATCTTCGATCTCGACCCAGCGCCGGACGTTGCTTTCGACGAGGTGATCGACGCAGCCCGCGAGCTGCGCGGCATTCTCGAAAACCTGGGCCTCGTCGCCTACTGCAAGACGACCGGCGGCAAGGGCTTGCATGTCGTGACGCCGCTGGTGGCGGACGAAAACGTCACCTGGGATCAGGCCAAGCTCTTTTCGCAAACCGTGGCTGCCCAAATCGCGGATCGGAGCCCGTCTCGATATGTCACGAACATGGCGAAGAAGAAGCGAACCAGACGGATCTTCATCGATTATCTGCGCAACGACGCGACCGCGACCGCCGTTGCCCCTTTGTCCCCCCGCGCTCGTCTTGGCGCACTCGTATCCATGCCGCTGACGTGGCCGCAGGTAAAGCGTGGGCTCGATCCGATGCGCTTCACCATCGAGACAGTTCCTGCCTTGATCGCCAAGTCGTCTGCCTGGAAGGACTACGACGCAAATGCGCGTCCCTTGCGGCAGGCAATCGACGCACTGATCGGCAGCCCTCGATGAGC
>CAYMJW010000267.1:0-2518 GCA_964390455.1 uncultured Methyloceanibacter sp.
AAGGCCCTAGGACGAGGTAAGGGCCGTCTTTCGTGATGTGAATTTCCGCCTGCATGTTTTCGTGCGTCGTTGGTGCGCTTCGCCCGCCGGTATTCGGTCATAGGCGTTACTACAGCGCAAGCCAGAATCCGGAGTGGCATGTAGCGCATGCAACCCGTGCTTCCCCTCTCTCCCCGTGGGAGAGGGTGCTCGCCGGTGTTATTGTTGAGCTTCGTCGCCGCCGGGGCTCGCCGAGGGGTCAGGCTCGCAGTCGTGCTTACGGTCGCAGCGGACCGCGAGGCAGAGCATGTGCAGGTGGCGGTGGTACACGCTCTCGCGGCCGAAGGCCTTGAGCGGACCGCAGTCGCAAGAATAGTGGCAGCCATGGACGTCGCGGCCGAGGCGCGATCGCGCGCCGCCGTCCTTCAGGTCCATGGCTCCAGGGTCGAGGGCGACCGCTCGCGGCGTCCCCAACACAAGGCTAAGGGCAAAGGCGGCAGCGGTGAGGAGAGCAGGCTCGGTCGGTCTCATGCGGCACGGTGGGAACGACGGAAGCCCTCGCCGTAGGAACCGATGAAAGCGCCCTCCGATGGTCGCATGCAAGACCTTTCCGCGCTATGGTCCCAGGACTAAGGTGCGACCACGAGGGTCCGCGTCGGGCGGTCTAACGGGAGAGAAAAAAGGCGCAATGGCCGACAAGCGGGACGAAGGCGGCGTTTCCTATCGCGACATCGACGTAGGATATTTCGAGGACCGGGAGCTCAGGCGCCATGCCGGAGTCTTTTACCTGTGGGCGCTGGGCGTGGCCGCCGTCATCTCTGGCGATTTCTCCGGCTGGAACCTGGGCTTCGCCGCCGGCGGCTGGGGCGGTATGTTCCTCGGCACGATCCTCATCACTCTTATGTATCTCGGCCTCACCTATTCCATCGCCGAGATGAGCCCTGCGCTGCCGCATACGGGTGGCGCCTACTCTTTCGCCAGGACCGCCTTCGGGCCGTGGGGCGGCTATATCACCGGCGTTGCGGAGAATGTCGAATACGTGCTGACGCCGGCCGTGATCGTCTTCTTCATCGGCGCCTACCTGACGGCGATTTTCAATACGCCTGCCGGCTACCAGCCTCTCTGGTGGGCCGCCGCCTACGCCTTCTTTGTCGGGCTGAACGTCCGCGGCGTCGAGCTGTCGTTCACCGTCACCTCCGTCGTGACCTTGCTTGCGATTACCGTCCTCGTGGTCTTCTTCGTGAGCGCCCTTCCGCTGATCGACTTCTCCAAATACGCGCTCAACATCGGCATCGATCCCGCAACGGGCAACGGCGTCGAGTTGCCTGAGGGAAATGGTCCCTTCCTTCCCTTCGGCCTTTATGGGGTGCTGGCCGCGATGCCGTTCGCGGTTTGGCTGTTCTTGGCCATCGAGCAGCTGCCGCTGGCCGCGGAGGAATCGGTCGATCCGCGCCGCGACATGCCGAAGGGCATCATGCTCGGCATGTTCACGCTCATCGTCTTGGGATTCCTGGTGCTCATCATCAACCCGGCAATTCCCATCGAGCGGCAGATCACCGATGCGAGCGGCGTCACGACGACGGTCCACGGCGCCTTTGCGCTTGGAACCTCGAGCGAGCCGATCCTCGACGGCTTCCGCGCCATTTTCGGCGTGGAGGCGGCTGGCGCGCTCGCGCTCGCCGCCGTGATCGGCCTCATCGCGAGCTTCCATGCCATCATCTTTGCCGGCGGCCGTCAGATCTATTCGCTGTCGCGCGCGGGCTATTTCCCGCAAGTGCTCTCACTCACCCATGGCAAGCACAAGACGCCGAACGTCGCGATCATCACAGGGGCGCTCGTGGGTTTTGCGGTGATGCTCGTCGTCTGGTTCAGCATGGGGGGCGAGAGGGCAGGGTCGTTTATCGGCGGCGTTCTGCTCAACATGGCCGTGTTCGGCGCCATGTTCTCGTATCTCCTGCAAGGGCTCACCTTCATCCGACTCCGGCGGAGTTTTCCGAATATCGAACGCCCTTTCCGCAGCCCGTTGGGCGTGCCCGGCGCGGCCTTGGCCGTCATCATTGCGCTCGTGACGATCGGCATCCAACTCGCCGATCCCACCTATCGTCTGGGGGTGCTCGGCGTTGCCGTCTGGTATGCGATCGCGCTCGCCTATTTCGTTCTCTACGCCCGCAAGCACCTGGTGCTGTCGCCGGAGGAAGCCTTCGCCGTCAAGCACCGTCAAGACGCAGGCTAGCCGAAGGTCCGTTGCAAGCGCCGGCAGCGCCAATCGATGTGCGCGCTCGGGGTTATATGCTCGACGTCCCGCGCAAACGAAGCAGCGCCACGGCTTTTCGCCCTCGCTTTGCGTGCAGCGGATCTGGTCGCTCGGCGGAAAACTCCGCTTACGGAAGAGCCCAACTATTTTCGCTGACCTTGCGCCACTCCCGCACGACGCTCAGTTCGGCTTGCTACCGTGACGCGTCCTGCGGCGTCGATCGAACCTAAGCCGGCACGGCGTGCTTTGCGCAGAACGCGGGCGAGGGGACAACGCGGCCTCCTT
>CAYMJW010000268.1:0-2496 GCA_964390455.1 uncultured Methyloceanibacter sp.
GCCATGCCGCCATCGACATTGAGGGCGGCGCCGGTGATGTAGGAAGCCTCGTCGGACGCAAGGAACAGCGCCGCGTTGGCGATGTCTTGCGGTGTGCCGAAGCGCCGGAGCGGTGTTTGTGTCAGAAGCGCCTTGGCGATCATCGGATTGGAAATGTAGCGGCCGATCAGCGCCGTCTCGACATAGCCCGGGAGCAGCGTGTTCACGCGGATGCCGTAAGGGGCGTATTCGACCGCGAGGCTGCGCGACAGCGCCGACACCGCGCCTTTGGTCGCCGAATAGACCGCCATCTGCCGCGTGTGCTTGGTCCCCATGATCGACGAGAGATTGATGATCGCGCCCTTGCCGGAAGCCTTGAGCAGATCGAAGGCCTCGCGCGCGCAGCGCACGGTCCCGTCGAGATTGGTCTTCCACACGCGGTCCCAGGCCTCGTCGGAGAGATGACGGAAGTCGGACCGTTCGCCGACGCCGGCGTTATTGACCAGCACGTCGAGCCGGCCATGCGCCTTGCCGATCGTGTCCATCAGCGCCTTGACTTGCGGCGTGTCGGTCACATCGACTGCATGAGCGCTCGCCGCGCCGTTCGCCTTGACGATGACGCCGGCAACTTCTTTCGCCGCCGCTTCATCGACATCCGCGACGATCACGACCGCGCCTTCGCGCGCAAAGGTCTCGGCGATGGCGCGGCCGATGCCGGCGCCTGCGCCGGTCACGAGCGCGATCCTGTCCTCAAGCCGCCGCATCCGACCCCGCCACCGGTACCGGCGGCTCCCATCTCCCGCGCATCGTCACGAGCTCCTCGGCCGCGCTCGGATGCAGCGCCATGGTGGCGTCGAGCTCGGCCTTGGTCACGCCAAGCTTGAGCGCCACCGCCGCCATCTGCGCGATCTCGGCGGCGTCGGACCCGAGCACGTGGCAGCCCAGCACCTTGCCGGAATCGGCATCGACGACGAGTTTCATCAGCATCTTCTCGTCGCGGCCGCTAATCATGGATTTGAGCGGCCGGAACCGCGCCTTGTAGATATCGACATTGGGATACATCTCGCGCGCCTTGTCCTCGGCGAGCCCGACCGTGCCGATCTCGGGCTGCGAGAACACGGCCGTTGGGATGAACGTGTGATCGACCGGCGTCGGCTTCGCGTTGAACACGGTCTCGACGAAGGCGTTCGCCTCGTGGATGGCAACCGGCGTCAGGTTCTTGCGGTCGGTCACGTCGCCGACGGCATAGATGTTGTCGATCGAAGACTTGGAGAATTCGTCCACCACGATATGGCCGTTCCAGCCGCGCGCCACGCCAATCTGCTCGAGCCCGAAGCCCGATGTGTTGGGCGCCCGGCCCGTCGCAGCCATCACGAGATCGGCGGCAATGGAGCCGCCGCGCGTAAGATGGACGCGACAGCCCTTTCCCTCCTTTTCGACCGAGGCCACGTCGGTGCCCATGCGGAGGTCGATGCCGCGATTACGCATCGCCTCGGCGAGACCGTCGCGAAGCTCCATGTCGAAGTCGCGCAAGATCTGGTCGCCGCGATAGAGCACGGTCACCGCCACGCCGAGCCCGTTGAAGATCGAGGCAAACTCCATGCCGATATAGCCGGCGCCGATGATGACGATGCTTCCGGGCAACCGCTCCAGCTCGAAACATTCATTCGAGCTGATGAGGTGCTCGCGTCCCGGCACGTCCGGAATGACGGGATGGCCGCCGGTCGCGACCAGGATGGTCTTGGCCGAGACCGCGCCGTCGCGACCGGCGAGCGTGACCTCGTGCGGGCTCTGAAGCGCGGCGCGGGTCAAGAACCGGTCGACGCCTGCCTTTTCCAACGTCCGCGTATAGACGCCGTTTAGCCGGTCCACCTCGCGCTTGACGTTGTGGATCAGGGTCGGCCAGTCGAAGCTTGACCCCGCGCAGGTCCAACCAAAGCCGCGCGCGTCGAGAAGCTCGCTGCCGTAGCGGCTGCCATAGACGAGGAGCTTCTTCGGCACGCAGCCGCGGATGACGCAGGTGCCGCCGACGCGATATTCCTCGGCGATGCCGACGCGCGCGCCAAGCTCGGCGGCAAGGCGCGCCGCGCGCACCCCGCCGGAGCCCGCGCCGATGACGAACAGATCGTAGTCGTACTGGGCCACTTGCCGTCAGGCTCCCGCGCGCAGCGCTCGAACACCGCCCTTGCCGGCAACGATAGCCAAATCGGCGAGACCGAGAAACAGGCCGTGCTCGACCACGCCCGGCACGCGCTTCAACGAAAAGGCGAGCACTTCGGGCTCGGGAATGCTGCCGAAGGCGCAATCGAGGATGAGATTGCCCTGATCCGTCACAAACGGGGCCTCGCCCTGCCCCGGCCTGAGCGTGATCGAACCGTGGCAACCGGTCTCGGCGGCGATCGCCTCGATCAGCCCGATCGTCGCCATCAGTCCGAAACGCACGACCTCGATCGGCAAGGGAAACGCGCCGAGCACGGAGACGAGCTTGCTCTCGTCGGCCACGACCACCATGCGGTC
>CAYMJW010000269.1:0-2486 GCA_964390455.1 uncultured Methyloceanibacter sp.
TGGGTGTAGTCCCAATACTCTTCGAGGGTCTCGCCCTTGAAGGCGAAGACGGGGATGCCGGCGGCGGCGATCGCCGCGGCGGCGTGGTCTTGCGTCGAGTAGATATTGCAGGAGGCCCAGCGGATATCGGCGCCGAGCGCGGCAAGCGTCTCGATCAGAACAGCGGTCTGGATGGTCATGTGCAGGGAGCCCGCGATGCGCGCGCCCTTGAGCGGCTGCTTCGCGGCGTGCTCGGCCCTGACCGCCATGAGCCCGGGCATCTCCGTCTCGGCGATGGCGATTTCCTTGCGGCCCCAATCGGCGAGCCCGATATCCTTGACGTGGTAATTCATGCCAGCACGCTGCCTTCCGTTCCGATAAAGATATAAAGAACTCCTTATATCTGGCTCATAGAGCCGCGAGTCAAGGCTCCTTTCCCGGGTTCGCGCTCAGGCCCTCCCGGCGGGGGTTTACGCTGATCCCCGGCGTGACGCTGTCGCTCGGGTAAACGATGACCTCTTCGCCCGGCTCCACGCCCGATGTGAGGGCCGCGAGGCCCCCCGAACGGCGCAAGAGCTCGAGGGCGCGGAGTTCGGCTCTCCCGTCGCGCACGACATAGGTGCTCCATGCCTTGCCACTGCGAAACAGAGCCCCCGCCGGCACGACAAGCGCATCATCGGCGCGGAACACGACAATGCGGGCCTCGATCCGATAGCCGTCGCCGAGGGCGGACCACTCCTCGCGCGGCGAAACGATGTCGATGACCACATTCACGCGCTGCTCCTCGACGCCGAGGGTCGAGACTTTGGTGAAGGCTCCCGGCTCGACCTTGCGCACGCGGCCCTCAAGGGGCTTCGGGCCGCCCCAATGCTCGATGATGACTTTATCGCCTGGCTTGACCTCGACCGCGTCGGTGCTGAGCACGTCGACGACGACTTCAAGATCGCAGCAATCTCCGATCTCCACGAGTTCCGTGCCCGGGCTGACGGCGGTCTCACTCTCCTGCAAGACCCTGATAACGACGCCGGAGACGGGGGCTGTAACCTTCCACGCCTCGGTCGGCGCTTCGGCACGTTGGTCGTAAAGGACAAGCAACGCCTTGGCCTGCTCCACCGCGTGCTCAGCGGCATGATCTTGAAACTCGGCGGCGCGCAGCTCCCGGTCGGCGACGCGTTGGGCGAGTTCGTCCCGCTCAAGCGCCTGTACGGTCGAAACGCCCCGCTTGACCAGCGTCTGGGTGCGCTCGAGGTCGCGGTTCGCCTGGTCGAGCTGGGCCGTCGCACGCTCGACCGCGGCTTTGGTGCGTTCCCGCGCCGCCTCTGCCGCGCCGAGCCGCTCCTCGGTCTCGCGGCGGCTGCGCGGATCGAGAAAGGGAGCGGGCGACGGCAGAACGGAAACGATCACATCGCCGGCGGAGACCCTATCTCCCGCTTTGAGTTCAACCCGCGTGGAGCGCCCGGCGAGCGGCGCCGAAACGATGTAGCGCTCCCGGACCCGGGTCTTGCCGTCCTCGTCGACGGTGGCCACGAACGGGCCTCGCGCGACCGTGGCGGTCTCGACCGAGACAGGACCGGGGATGAACGACCAAATCGCCGCGCCGGCGGCGCCGACAGCGAGCAAGGCGATCAGAATACGGCCCGGGCTCACGCGCATCATCAGTCTCTCGTTTTCAGGACGGATACGAGGTCAAGGCGATCGACCCGGCGCCGCAGGGCGTAGGTGCTCGCCGCGCCGGCTACGAGAACCACGAGGGTTGCGGCAACGAATGTTCGGGGCTCTATCACCGCCGGGATTTGAAAGCTCTCATTGGAGTGAAAGCGCGCGATCAGACGAACGACGAACTGGGACAATATCAGGCCGATCGGGATGCCGACGGCAATTTCGAGCAGAAACTCAACGAAGAGCAGGCGCGAGACCTCGGCGCGGCTGAAGCCAAGCACGCGTAGGCTGGCAAGCTCCCACGCGCGCTCCTGAAACCTGATGCGCGCGCTGTTATAGACGACGCCGACGGCGATGATTATGGCGAACGCCGTAAGGATCCCAGCGCTCACCAGCACAAGTCCGGCAATCTTGTCGAGGAACACCGCGATCGAATAGGTCTTCATGCTCGTCGACTCGATCACCGGCAGGTTCTTGAAGCGCTCCGAGACTTGCCCGATGGCGGACGGCTCGATGTAAAGCGCAGCCGCCGAGACCACGTCACCCTCCCCGGTCAGCTTGTTCAGCGTGTCGAGCTCCATATAGGCCGACATGCCCAGCATCTCCTCGACGACGGCCGCGACCGAAACGTCGGCTCGAAGGCGCTCGCCCTCCATCACTTCCACGGTAATGGCATCACCCGTCGTCACGCCCAGCCGTTCGGCGAGGGGCTTGGCAAGGGTGACGCCCTCGCGTGACGGCGTGATTGGGCGCAGCTTAAGGTCGCGCGGCTGCCTCAGCTCACTGCCGGGACGTAGGCCAATAATCGAGGTGAGGTAGGTTCGCTGTTGTGCGCGCAGACGCACCGG
>CAYMJW010000270.1:0-2482 GCA_964390455.1 uncultured Methyloceanibacter sp.
TGGGTGGCCTTGATCAGCTGGCATGCGGCCTCGGCCGGCTGGCTCACGCCCACGGTTAAGGCGAAGGCGCCGAACACAACAACACTCATGCGAAAAATCTGGAGCATATCCCCGTCTCCTAAGCCCTTAGCGGATTCGCCGCCCCTATTTGGCAGCGATGGGGGTTAATCGCAACCCGCAAGACAAGACTTCCCGTGCGGTTTTTTGACATGATCCCTCCAGCAGGACGGCCGGTCAGCCCGTGTTCACGCGCTTGCATGCCGCAGAGAGGCCTAGCCTACGTCGAGAGCCGGTCGAGGCTGCGTTGCCGTTCAGGGTGATCTGATTGTAATCTAGGCCCGATCCGGTTGCAGGTTACACGCTAGACTCCAGAGTGAATTTCGTGTGGCGGATCGGGGGAAGGCATGCTCGGGAGAGTTGGCGGGCAGTGGCCGCGAGGGCGCAATTCGTTACGCAAGCGCCTGTCATGGATCATCAACAGGGCGCTCGAGAAGGTTGGACTTCGGCCACGCAAGCGGACCAAACGCCGGTCAAAAGGAAAGAAGGGTCGCAGTCCGCATCCTCGCGTGGAATACGGGCCGTGTAGGCTTCTCTCCGAGGGCCCACCGATCTTTCTGACAGGGATTGCCTTCGAGGAATATGCGGGAATCGCCCCAGCGTTCGGTAGGGCGAACGGCTCCCTTGCGGCGGCATTCCTGATCTATCCTTGCTGGACGATCGAAGACCGCTACAGGTCCGCCGCGGTCATCGCGGCGGCGCACGCGCACAAAGAAAAATATCCAGCGCATGAGCTGGCGTTTCTCTGCAACACAGAAGCGGAACGGCATCTCCTTTCATCGGCCGGCCTCAGGGCCCATTGTCTCAATAAGAATTTCACAGTGTCCGAAACGACTTTCCGACCCCTCCCCGATGTCGAGGTCGAGGTCGAGTTCGATGCTATCTACAATGCTCGTATCGACCCGGATAAGCGCCATGAACTTGCACAAGAGATCCCGCGCGTTGCCTATCTTTCCTATGTCGATTCCACCCTTTCCGCCGGGGCCAAACGAAAACAACGAGAGATGATTGCCGCGATGCTGGCCAGGCAACCGCACCATGTCCTGCTCAATCCCATCGAAGATGGGCTCCCGGTCAGACTTTTTCCCAAGGACGTGAATGTCGCGCTGAATCGCGCCGCTGTTGGGCTTTGCCTCTCCAGCGTCGAGGGTTCGAATTATGCCTCGATGGAATACATGCTCGCGGGTCTGCCGGTTGTGAGCACCCCGAGCGTGGGCGGACGCGACGTCTATTTCGACAACGAGTATTGCACGATTTGCGATCCAAACCCCGCCGCCGTGCGCGAGGCTGTGGCGGCCTTGAAGGCGCGAAACATCCCGCGCGACTACATTCGCGCTCGCACGCTTGCCAAGATCGAGCCGGCGCGCCGGCGATTCCTGTCTCTCATCGACGATCTCCGTCAGCGCCTCGGCGATGAGCGTTGCCATGACGAAGGGACTTGGCCCTATGGAGGGGACGAGTTCCTACCCTGGAAGACGTTTCAACAGCATCTCCTGGATTTCACGACGCGCAGGTTGCTACGGGCCGCCGGTAAACAACCGGACCCCGATATCGAAACTCTCGTGGCAAGCACCGACGGAATCCAGATGGAATTGCCCGAGTTGCGCGCCGTTATTGCGGCGATCCGGGCGAGACCTGGTTGCTCGCTGCTTGTGTTCGGTTGCGGAAACGATTCGATATTGTGGGAACGGGCCAATGGGGAGGGCGAGACAGTATTCTTAGAGGACGATACCGCGTGGGCCGATCGCATTCGTCCGAAGCTGGCGAGCGCCCGCATCTACCCCGTCGAATACGGAACGACGCTGTCGGAATGGCGATCGCTGCTCAAGTCTCCCGATCGTTTGCAGCTCGCCCTGCCGGAAGCTGTCAGCGCCCACCGTTGGGACGTGATCCTGGTCGATGGCCCAGCCGGGTACGATGACTACGAAAAATACGGCGCCCGGGTATCGCCGGGCCGCATGAAGAGCATTTACATGGCATCGAGACTTGTGGCCCCAGGAGGGATGGTCTTCGTCCACGACTGCGAACGGGCGGTCGAGCGCAGCTATGCGGCTCGATATCTCGGAGCGAACCGGCAGGTCATCAGCGTCAAGGGTCGCGCCCTGCTTCTGGGGTATGCCTTCTAACACGCCCTCGCACCGATGTGGCTGGCGAGCGCGGCCACGCGCGCCGCGGGCGCAGTCCGGGCAGCGGCCTACGGCGCGGCGTCGCTCCAACCCGCGCTTTATTGGCGGGCCATCCCTTCCAGCCCCTTCTCGGCCAGCACAATGGTATAGTTGGCTCTCAATGACACAGATTCGCTCCCAAGCGCTCCAAGCCGCAGCCGCGCTACCGCCTCCTGACGACGCGACGCCGTCCACCTCGGAGCGGGCCATGCGCAGGCGCCCCGGCCATTATCTCGACGCGCTCAATCCCGAGCAGCGCG
>CAYMJW010000271.1:0-2474 GCA_964390455.1 uncultured Methyloceanibacter sp.
GTGTAACGCTGACCTGGCGGATTTGGCGACAAAGACACCGCAAGGCTGACCGCGTCATAGCCGAGGCTCGCGATGCGGGGCGGCGCCGAGCCGTAGGTCTTGGAATATTTCGCGACGAACCCGCTCCACCCCTTCGGATCGGGCGCCGGATACCAGCCGCCGATCAGCGCGCGGTCGTTGCCGATATTCGGATAGTCCCACTGGCCCGTGCCGATGAACTGCACGTTTCCGCTTGAGAGCCCGGAGGAGGCGAGATGCGGGGCGAGCGCAGGCAACTCCTCGCGCCCGGCCGGGAGAAACAGCGCATCAACCCCCTGCCCCGACTTGATCGCGTTCGCAACCTGCTGCACCGGACCCTGCATCGCGCTCGAATCTTGCGGCGCGAATGTCGCGCGCACGGGCGCCTGGCCGCCGCCGGATGAGACCGCTCGCGCGAAGGCGGCCTCGGCGATGCGGCCATAGGCCGATTGCGGGATCAGCTCGGCGAAATTGCGTTTCCCCCGCGCGAGCGCGAAGGAGACGATGCGCGGCACGTCGCGCCCGGCGAGAAAGCTCAAGAGATAGACGCCGTCGCCCGCGACCTTCTCGTCGCTCGAGAAGGCGATCATCGGCACGCCGCCTTGCCGCGCGATCGGCGCCGCGGCGCTGACTTCTTGCGCGAAGAGCGGCCCGATGATGAGCTCGGCGCCTTCTTGCAGCGCGCTTTGCGCGGCGGCCTGCGCGCCCTCTTGCGTGCCCTTGGTGTCCTTGGGGATCAGGGTGATATTCGGGTTGTCGAAATCGAACAGCGCAAGCTCGGCCGCCTGCTTCAGCGCCTTGGCCACGCCGGGCGTCGAACCGGAAGCCGTGATCGGAAGCAGCACCGCGACTTTCACCGTGCCGCTCGAACCTGTGATGCCGGGGCCGGGTCCTGAGAACCCGCCGCCGCCCCCGCCGCCGCAAGCCGCCACGAGCAACGCGGCCGCAAGCGAGGCGAGCGCGAGCCTCAAGGCTCCGAGGGTGCGAATGATTTTGGTCAACAGCCGCATGGCCCCTGCTTCAACGCGGGCAAGCCCCGCAAGCCCCCGGACCAGCTTGCCGGTAAAAATGGCTCAAACGTGATGGACGGAGGCCGACTATATCACGTAACGTTTTTGCGCCTAGCCAGGCTTCAGTCGCGGGCCCGAGCGCGTGCAAGACCAGCAGGACGAGGATCGAATCATACGCGCTCTCGGCGCGGTTGCGGCACGCGCGAGCGAAACGCTCTCGGAGTTGATCGCGCGGCCGCTCGTGCCGGGGCTTTATCTTGTGGCGACGCCGATCGGCAATCTCGCCGACATTTCGCTCCGCGCGCTCTCGGTGCTGGCGCGCGCAGACCTGATTGCGGCCGAGGACACGCGCCACTCGAAGAAGCTGCTGTCACATTTCGGCATTGCGGCCAAGCTGAGCGCTTATCACGAGCATAATGCCGAGTGCGAGCGGCCGAAGCTGATCGCGCGGCTCCGCGCCGGACAGTCGGTGGCGCTGATCTCAGACGCCGGCACGCCGCTCGTCTCCGACCCCGGCTACAAGCTCGTGCGCGAAGCGCTCGATGAAGGCGTTGCGGTCGTCAGCATTCCCGGGCCTTCGGCTTCGCTCGCCGCCCTGACAAGCTCGGGCCTTCCGACCGACACGTTCCTCTTTGCCGGGTTCCTCCCGCCGAAATCGGGGCCGCGCCGGTCGCGACTGGAAGACCTGAAAGATGTGCCGGCGACGTTGATCTTCTTCGAGACGGGCCCGCGCCTCGCGAAGAGCCTCGCCGACATGGCGGATGTGCTGGGGGCGCGCGAGGGGGCAATCGCCAAGGAGCTGACCAAGCTGCATGAGAGCGTGACGCGCGGCGCGCTGGGTGAGCTTGTCACCGCGCTTTCCGGCGATGCGCTCAAGGGCGAGTTCGCCATCGTGGTCGGGCCGCCGGAAGCCGCCGCGCCCGAAGCAAGCGACGCGGCAATCATCGAACAGCTCGAAAGAGCGCTCAAGGTCGAGAGCTTCCGCGATGCGGTGCGATCGGTGGCTGAGCTTCTGCAAGTGAGCCGCGCGCGCGTCTACGAGCTCGGGCTCAAGCTCAAGCGCGAATGACATGCGGCAGGAGCGGATCAGAGCCTATCGCCACGGACTGGCCGCGGAAACGCTTGCCGCACTTCTCCTTCGCCTGAAAGGCCACCGCATCGTCGCGCGCCGCTACGCGACGCCGGTCGGCGAGATCGATCTCGTGACGCTCAAGGGCAGGCGACTCGCCTTCATCGAGGTGAAACGGCGGAAGACGATCGACGACGCTGCCTTCACCGTGACCGCGAAGCAAAGGCGGCGGATCGTCAGGGCGGCGCAATATTGGCTCGCGAGCCACCCCGGCTTCGCAGGCCACGACCTCGCCTTCGACGTGGTGCTGGCGGCGCCCTGGCGCTTTCCCCGCGTCATCGCCAACGCATTCCCCGTTTAGCGCCCACGCGCAGCCC
>CAYMJW010000272.1:0-2463 GCA_964390455.1 uncultured Methyloceanibacter sp.
CCGGCCTGGGCGCGCGTGCCCCACCAATCGCGCAATTCGGTGAGGACGAAGGAGCGCCCGGCCGCGTCCACATACGCAAGACCGTCTTTCTTGCTGAACACCTTGGCGTCGGCCAGCCCCCCATCCTTGTAGCGCTGAAGCCGCACACCCTTGCCGCGCGGCATTTCCGGCAACTCGGCGAGCGGGAAGAGCAGAAGCTTGCGGTTGTCGCCGATCACGGCCACGCTGTCGCCCTCGACGGGCGCGCATAGCGCGGCCTCTTCACCTTCCGGAACGTTCAGCACCTGCTTGCCTTTGCGCGTCATAGCGAGGACTTCGTCCTCGGCGACGATGAAGCCGTAGCCGCTCGTTCCCGCCACGAGAAGCTTGCGGCCGGCCTGGTGCACGAACAGCTCGACGGCGTCGCCCGCCTCCTCGATGTCGATCATCAGGCGGAACGGCTCGCCATGCCCCCTGCCCCCCGGCAGCTTGTCCGCGCCGAGCGCATAGAAGCGGCCATTGGTTGCGAAGAGGAGCAGCGTGTCTGTCGTCTGCGCCTTGACTGCGCGCTTCAGCCGGTCGCCCTCCTTGAACGCGAGGCTGTCGGTCTCGGTCTGGTGGCCCCTGATGGCGCGGATCCACCCCTTCTCGGAGAGCACGATCGTCACCGGCTCCTTCTCGATCATCGCCTCGGCAAGCTCGATCTCGACCCCTTCCGGCGCGTCGGCGAAGCTCGTGCGGCGTTTGCCGAGCACAGTCTTCTGGCCGAACTCCGCTTTCAGCGCCTTGATCTCGTCGGCGATCCGGCCCCATTGCTTGTCCTTCGAGGCGAGCAGCGCTTTCAGCTCCTTGCGCTCTTTCGTGAGAGCATCGTGCTCCCGCCTGAGCTCCATCTCCTCGAGTTTGCGCAGGGCGCGCAGGCGCATATTCAAGATCGCCTCGGCCTGCACCTCCGAAAGCTCGAAAGCTTTCATCAGCGCGGGCTTGGGCTCGTCCTTCTCGCGGATGATTTTGATGACCTTGTCGAGATTGAGATAGACGATGAGATAGCCGTCGAGCACCTCCAGCCGATGGTCGATCTTGGCGAGACGGAATTTCGAGCGGCGGACGAGCACGACCTGGCGATGGTCGAGCCATTCGCGCATCACCTGGCGCAAGCCCAGCACGTTCGGCACTTGGCCTCGGCTCAGCACATTCATGTTGAGCGGAAGCCGCGTCTCGAGCTCGGTCAGCTTGAACATTTGCTCCATGAGCAGCACGGGGTCGACGCTTCGGCTCTTGGGCTCGAGCACGAGCCGGACCTCTTCGGCGGATTCGTCGCGCACGTCGGCAAGGAGCGGCAGCTTCTTCTGGAGCAGAAGCTCGGCGATGCGGGCGACCAGCCGCGCCTTCGGGATCTGATAGGGAATCTCGGTGACCACGATCTGATAGGTGCCGCGTCCGGTATCCTCGCTGGTCCAGCGCGCGCGCAGCCGGAAGCTGCCACGGCCGGACTTGTAGGCATTGACGATCTCGGCACGCGGCTCGACGATGATGCCCCCCGTCGGTAGGTCGGGGCCGGGGACGAAATCGACCAGCTTGTCGGCCGTCGCGTTCGGGAACTTGATGAGGTGAAGCGCCGCGTCGCACAGCTCGCCCGCGTTGTGCGGCGGGATATTGGTCGCCATGCCGACGGCGATACCTGAGGCGCCGTTGGCGAGCAGGTTGGGGAAATCGGCCGGAAGCACCGACGGCTCCTGCTCGCGCCCGTCGTAATTGGCGCGGAAATCGACCGTGTCCTCGTCGATGCCCTCGAGCAGATGCGCGGCGACCGCCGTCAGCCGCGCCTCGGTGTAGCGATCGGCGGCGGGGTTATCGCCGTCGATATTGCCGAAATTGCCCTGGCCGTCGATCAGCGGGTAGCGGACGGAGAAGTCCTGCGCGAGCCGCGCCAGAGCATCGTAGATCGCCTGATTGCCGTGGGGATGGAAGTTGCCCATCGTGTCGCCGACGATCTTGGCGCATTTCCGGAACTCGCCTTGAGGGCTAAGCCTGAGCTGCTGCATGGCGTAGAGCAGCCGCCGGTGCACGGGCTTGAGCCCGTCGCGCACGTCGGGAAGCGCGCGATGCATGATGGTGGAAAGCGCGTAAGCGAGGTAGCGCTCTTCGAGCGCCTCGCGCAGGTCCACGTTCTCGATCGGCCCCGAATCAGATGGCGGTGTGATGCGCCGTCCCATGGGTCGCGCTTAGCGCATCGGCCGGTCGCGCTCAAGCCCGCGTTGCGTGCGGTTTGCGTCCGAGGCGATCAGGCTGAAATCTTAGCGCGGCGGCTCAGAAGCTCGATCAGCCGTTCTCGCGCCTGCGGCATGGCGAGGCCGTGTGGGGCCAGCACGTCTCTCTCAAGAAAGTAACCGGTGAGCGCAAAGCCGGCCAAAAGATCGCCTTCGCCCGCGGTCGCATCATCGTCGCGGAGGAACGCCGGCAGCTTGAACAGCTTGGCGTCAT
>CAYMJW010000273.1:0-2452 GCA_964390455.1 uncultured Methyloceanibacter sp.
ACTCCAACGGCCACACGCTGCTGGCTGAACACCCGGCCTGCGCCGAGGCGCTCGACAAGTACCTCCTCAATCCCGGCAATGTTGGCTTCAAGGACAAGAAGGACCGGCAGTTCTCGTCGATCGTCGAGATGGCGCTCCGCCACGCCAAGCCGGTGCGCATCGGCGTCAACTGGGGATCGCTCGATCAGGAGCTGCTGACCCACCTGATGGACCAGAACGCGCAAAGCCCAGCGCCGCTCCCCGCTCGCGCCGTCATGCACGAGGCGATCGTCCAGTCGGGCCTGCTCTCGGCCAAGCGCGCCGAGGAGCTGGGCCTCGGCGCCGACCGCATCATCATTTCCGCCAAGGTGTCCGCGGTGCAGGACCTGATCTCGGTCTACACGATGCTGGCCGCGCGGTGCGCCTACGCGCTGCACCTGGGGCTCACCGAGGCGGGCATGGGTTCGAAAGGCATCGTCGCATCATCGGCGGCGATGGGCATCCTGCTGCAGGCGGGCATCGGCGACACCATCCGCTATTCGCTGACACCCGAGCCCGGCGGCGACCGCACGCTCGAGGTGCAGGCCGCGCAGGAGCTGCTGCAGACGATGGGCCTGCGCTCGTTCCTGCCCATCGTCGCCGCGTGCCCCGGCTGCGGGCGCACCACCTCGACCGTGTTCCAGGAGCTCGCCCGCGATGTGCAGACGATGATCCGCGAGCGCATGCCCGAGTGGCGCGCCAAATATCCGGGCGTCGAGGCGCTGAACTTCGCCGTGATGGGCTGCATCGTGAACGGCCCAGGCGAGTCGAAGCACGCCGATGTCGGCATCTCGCTCCCCGGCACCGGCGAGCAGCCGGCGGCACCCGTGTTCATCGACGGCCGGAAGGCGATGACCTTGCGCGGCCCCAACATCGCCGCCGAGTTCAAGACGATCGTCGAGGCCTACATCGAGAAGCGCTTCGGCGCCGCCGCTGAACCCCGCGAGCCCGCGTAGCCGTCCTCTGCGCCCTCTCGACGCTCCCAACTACCCGTGCCAATCTTTGCAGAACGCCATTGCCGCTTCTGCAGCCGTTGGGAAACGTCATGCTCAAGGACCGCTACGACAATCCGCTTTCCACCTCATCGGCTGCCGCCCGCGATGCCTACATCAAAGGCTGCGACGAGCTGCTGTCCGCCGGCGCCGGCACCGAGGCCGCCTTCCGCGCGGCCATAGCCGCCGATGAAGGCTTCGCGCTCGCCCACATCGCGCTCGCCCGCACGCTGCAGATCCTCGGCCGCGGCGCCGAGGTGAAAGCCCCGCGCGAGCGTGCCGTCGCGCTCTCCGCCGGCACCACGCCGCGCGAGCAGAGCCAGATCGCCGTCTTCGAGAAGATCCTCACCGGCCAGGGCGCCGCCGCCCTCGAGCAGATCCGCACTCACGTGAAAACCTGGCCGCGCGACGCCATGGCGCTGGCTCCCGCGACCAGCGTGTTCGGCCTCATCGGCTTTTCCGGCAAGGCCGGCCGCGAGCAGGACCAGCTCGCCATTCTCGAGCCGCTCGCGTCCCACTACGGCACCGACTGGTGGTACCAGACCGTGCTCGCCTTTGCCGAGATCGAGCTGCAGCTTCACGATCGCGGCCGCCGCAACATCGAGGCTGCGCTCGCCACCTTTCCACGCAACGCGCACGGCGCCCACATTCGCGCGCACCTCTACTATGAGGAAGGCCAGCGCGACGCCGGCCTCGCCTATCTCACCGATTGGGCGAAGGACTACCCCCGCGAAGGCCAGATCAACTGCCACGTCAACTGGCATCTCGCGCTCTGGTCGATGGAGACGGGCCGCCTCGACAACGCCTGGCGCATCTATCGCACGACCATGCATCCGGGTGCCGCCTGGGGTCCGCAGATCAACGTGCTGACCGACTGTGCGGCCTTCCTCGCCCGCGCCGAGTTCAAGGGTGAGCCGCGCCGCCCCGAGCTGTGGCAGGACCTCAGCGACTACGCCGCGAAGTGGTTCCCGAACTCCGGCGTCCAGTTCGCCGACATGCACAGCGCGCTCTCCTTCGCCATGGCCGGCAACGGCGAGGCCCTCGCCAAGATCACCGAATCTCCCAAAGGCCCTGCGGCCGACATGCTGGCGCCTCTCGCCCGCGGCTTCGGCGCCTTCGCGAACAACGACTGGGACGGCGCCATCCGCGAGATCGAGCCGCTGCTCGCCATGCACGAGCGCTTGGGCGGCAGCCGCGCCCAGCGCGATCTCCTCGAGTACACTGTGGCCTGCGCCTACCTGCGCTCCGGCCGCGCCGGCGCCGCCAAGCGCCTCCTCACCAGCCATCGCCCGCAGAACCAAGGCCCCGCCGGCTTCCCCCTCGCCGGCCTCGCCGCGTGAGCAAAAAAGCGGCCCCTTCGCCGCGCGCGATGTTTCACGTGAAACATTGCATGCCTGTCCCCCTAGTTCCGGCGCAATCGTGTCGTATGTGAGGCTCATCCA
>CAYMJW010000274.1:0-2405 GCA_964390455.1 uncultured Methyloceanibacter sp.
GCCCTTGCGGGCGCTCCTCAGCATGAGGGGCACGGAACTCTAGCCGCCGCTCTCCTCATCGCCGGAGTCAGCCTCGACCCTATCGGCCGGTGCGCCGGGGATGGCGTAGCGTCCCCCAAGCCAGCGGGACAGATCGATATCGGCGCAAGTCTTGGAGCAGAACGGACGAAAATCCTGGGTTTGCGTCTTGCCGCAGACGGGACAGCGAGCCGCTTTTTTTCGCGCCTTTTGCGGCGTCGCCGTGCGTCCTGATCCGGCTTGCGCGCGCGGGCTCAACTCGTCTCGACTTCGGCCTTCGACAGCCAAAGGTCGCTCACCGGAAAGCCGTCGCCCTGGAGCAGGTTCACCACTTCCGTCAGCGGCAGACCCACGACATTGGTATAGGAGCCCACGAGCTTGACGACGAAGGAACCGGCGATGCCCTGGATCGCATATCCGCCCGCCTTCCCCTTCCATTCGCCGCTCGCCAGATAATTGCCGATCTCCTCGTTCGAGAGATTGCGGAATCTGATGCGGGTCTCGACCACCCGCTCGCGGATGCGGCCGTCGGGGGTGATGAGGCAGATGGCGGTGTGCACGCGGTGGGCGCGGCCGCGCAACATCCGGAGCGCGTCGCCCGCCTCGTGCTCGAGCTCGGCCTTGCCGAGAACGCGGCGGCCGACCGCGACCACGGTATCGGCGGCGAGCACGAAGGCCTTGTCGTATTCCTTCTCGCCGCGGATTTGTTTTTTGGCGGCCTCCGCCTTGGCCCGGGCCAGCCGTTTCACGATATGCCGCGGCACCTCGCCCTTGGTTACGCTCTCATCGATCGTGGTCGGGCGCAGCGCATCGGGCGTGATGCCCGCCTGCTCGAGCAGCTGCAGCCGCCGCGGCGAGGCCGAAGCCAGCACCAGTTTCGGCCGGAGCGTGCTCGGACTCAGGCGCGCACGCACCGCGCGCGGCAAAGGCGGCGCGGCCCTCACGGCGCGCGCGGCCGCCGGTTGCGCCGGCGCTTGAGCCTGCCCGGTCTTGGCGAAAGGCGATCGCCACGGCCAGAGCCTGCTACTTAAACCGGTAAGTGATCCGACCTTTAGTGAGATCATAGGGCGTCATCTCGACCAGAACCTTGTCGCCCGCAAGCACCCTGATCCGGTTCTTGCGCATTCGTCCCGCCGTATGGGCGATGATCTCGTGTTCGTTCTCGAGTTTCACCCTGAAAGTGGCGTTCGGGAGCAGCTCCGTCACCACCCCCGGGAATTCGAGCATCTCTTCCTTCGCCATAAGGCTCCTTCCGATGGAAATTCGGCGGAGAATGGTCGCGTGAGGCGGCAAAATCAAGGACGATTCCTAGCAGTCGAAAGAGCGAGCCTGCCTTATTGTCGTCTCGGCCTTGGCGCCGCCCGCCGGTTGCGCCCACCACGAAGAGGGGCTTTCATGCTGAATTGGCTCTGGCCAAAGCGATCTGCCACCGGAGCGAGCGCCGCGGGACCGGTGGACAGCGTCGAACTGCGCCATCTCGACGGCGCGGTGGCGGAGCAGGTTCGGGCGTTTTTCGCCGGTCGAGTATCGGGCTTCACAAAGGATAGCAAACGCTCGGTGCGGTTCGCTCATCCGGTGAAATCGGGCGTTGACATCAAGATCAAAGGCGCCGGGGTTCGCGGCGGCTTCATTCAGTTCGGGACGCTGCACAACACCGGGCCCAAGGCGCCGCTCTTCGACTTCGACGGCAGAATGATGGAAGATGTGGCCTCTGGCCATGACAACGCCTATGCCGGCGGCGCCTCGTTCCAGCAAGCCGCGACCGAGTATCGCGTGACACAGATGCTCGCTGCGCTCGGCTATCCGGTCGTTCCTTGTCTCGGCTTCGGCAAAGTGGCGAGGGCTGGTCTCGTTTCATGGTTCTCGGTGTTCGAAATACAGAACGACTGGGCGAGTGTCAGTCCGCCAGCGTTTTCGCTCGAGGCCTATTGCGACGCCAAGGTTTCCATGGGGGCGCTGCTGCGCGATCTCGCGGTGAAGCATGATCTGATCGGTCACGCCTGGTACGTCGGCACGCCCGGCGGGCCGCGCTACATTAAGGACCTGCATCCCTTCCGCATGGCCGACCCCGTTTCCATGTCGCAGCTCTCTTGGGTGATGCAGCTCTTTTACGCGCTGCATATCGGCGCTCTCGCCGCCATTTCCTTCGCCAAAAAGGCGAAGACGGAGAAGGTCCCCGACGACGTTCAGGCGCTTCCTTTCCGGGCGATCCTGCCAAGCGCCGGCAAGTCCGACCACGAAGCGCTGCGCCGGGACCTGGTCAGCCCCTACATGCTTCACGTGCCGCAGTCGTTCGATCAGCGCGCGCTCGTCGCGGTGCTGCGCGGCAACCCGATCACCAGAACCATGCTCGACCTGTGCCCCGAAAAATACGAGCGCTACTGAGG
>CAYMJW010000275.1:0-2399 GCA_964390455.1 uncultured Methyloceanibacter sp.
TCATCGCCATCGCCGGCGAGGAGATAGGCGATACCGCCTTGCGACCACGCGACGCCGGTCAGATCTCCATAGGGCTTCGCGGCAGGCGCGGTATCGGCCCCGCCCTTCTTGACGTAAAGCGCAAGCGGCGCACCGGTCGCGCCAAGATAAAGGAGCTGCACGAGCGGCTCGTCGTCGAAGCGTAAAGTTTGCGCGCGCGCGAAGCGATAGCCTTCAAGGTCGGGCAGCGCGAGCGGGGCGCCGATGGCGCGCCCAAGCCGCAAGGCGATGAAATCGCGATCGCCCTGACTGTCGAGCCCGATCTCGAGGCTCGCGCGGCTGAGAAGCGCCTGCGCGCGCGCGACTTCGTCGCGCCAGTCGGCGGGGAGGCTGCCGACATATTCGGTGTCGCCTGAGCCCGACGCAAGGTGCTCGGAAGGACCAGTGGGCCAACCATATCCGGCAATGAACAGCCCGACGGCGACGAGTATCCCCGCGGCGGCGAGCCCGCCTTTGACGAGCGTGCCCCAGGGGATCAACAGACCCGGCGAAGGCGGGATCGGGTGAGAGACGGCCTTGGCCTCTTCGCCGGCGAGAATGGCCTCGAACGCCGCTTCGAGGCTGCGATGCGCCTTCTTCAGCGCGGCGACGCGCCGGGCAATGACGTCGTCATGCGCCAGCACCTTCTCGACCGCGCTCGACTGCTTCTGCGCGAGTTGCCCATCGACATAGGCGACCAGAAGCTCGTCGCTAAGCTCGGTCATAGCGATGCCTCGCTTGGCACTGCACCGTCACGCGCGCCGCGCACGGAGAGCTGGTCGGCAAACGCGCCGGTGATGCGCACAAGCCGCGCGCCGATCGTTTCGGCCGACACATCGAGCACGCGCCCCGCATCGGTGGGATCGAAGCGCTCGCCGTAAACGAGCAGCAGGGTCAAGCGCTGTGGCGGCGGAAGGCTGCGAAGAAAGGCGGTGGTGACGGCGTCGAATGCGGGGCCCGTCGCGTTGCAGAACAGAGCCGCGAAGCGCGCATCGCTCGGCGCCGGCTCGCCCGACGCGCTCGCGTGATCGCGGCGCTCCTCGAGGAACAGCCGGTAGATCTCGGCGAAGGCCCAGAGATCGAGCGCGGTGCCGCGCTGATAGCGATGCTCTTCGGCCAGCATCCGCCGCAGCGCGCGGCCGAGAAGCGCGGCGCCCGCGCGCCGCTCGCCGGCAAGAACGTCGGCGAAGCGCATGAGCCGCGGCAGCATGGCGATGAGCCCGGTCCTGATCGATTCGTAGAGATCTTCCGCCTGCACGTCTCCGTTCCCCCGCCGTTTGGGTGCATGCCGGCCGTTCAAGAATACCTGAGCGAATCAAGAGGATAGCACATTTGAGCCCGCGCCGGGACGGCCGTGTAAACGCTTAGGAAAAAGCACTTGCGCTTGCCTTCAAGCTGCCCAATCCTTGTGCAAAAGCGGGGGTCAATGCGCATGTCGGTCGTGCCCCATCGCTCCGGGAAGACGGAGCCGCAAGCTGCTGCGCCTTCGCGCGAGCGGGCGAAGACGATTGCCACGAGCGCGCTGCGCGTCGCCGAGCGCATTGCCAAGCTTGCCGACGAGACCGCCAAGGAGACCAAGACCGTCACCGCGAACGCCGTGGCGGCGGGCAAAGTCGGGCTCGCGCGCGCCGCGGAGATCGGGCGCGAGAGCGTGCTGCCCGAGATCGAACGGGCCTCCGCCAAGCTCAAGGAGCACACGCGCCGCGACCGGCTGGAGCACGACTACCGCAACTATCTGCTCAAGCTGCATGAGCGCGTGCTCGATCCCGCGGTCGAGCAGCTCTTCTTCAAGCCGACGAAGGACCCCGTGCCGCTCTCGGGCCTCACCATTCGCGGCAATTATCGCGAGTACGGCCATGACTACCGGCCATCGCCGTGCCGCCTGGTCGAATGGACCATCGCCGCGCTCGACTACGACCTGTCGCGGCTGACCTTCGTCGATCACGGGGCGGGTAAGGGTCGCGTTCTCTTGCTCGCCTCGCAACATCCCTTCCAGGCGGTCGGCGGCGTCGAGTTCGCCGAGGAGCTGCACGACGACGCGACCATGAACATCGCCCAGTTCCCGCGCAGCCGCATGAAGTGCCGCACCGTCGAATGCGTTCTCGAGGATGCAAGCGCGCTCGGGCCCCCCGAAGGCGAGTCCGTGCACTATTTCTTCAACCCGTTCGCGCGCGAGGTCTTCGCCGAAGTGCTCGACAATATCGTGGTGTCGTATCGGAGACGGCCGCGCCGGCTCTATCTCATCCTCGTCGATCCGGTGGCGACCGACCTGATCGACCAGAGCGGCGTGTTCCAGCGCCACGCGCTGCCGCAAATCGAGCGCCTCAAGATCAAGGCGTTCAGCCCCTACGACGTCGCGCTCTACCGCTCGCTGGCGTAAG
>CAYMJW010000276.1:0-2364 GCA_964390455.1 uncultured Methyloceanibacter sp.
TCGAGGGCTCGGGCCCGGAAATGGCCGAGGCCGACGAGAGCTGAGAGGGGAGGGGGCGAAGCCGTGCGCCGACCGACTGCGTCGGCGATCGTGGCCGACTGACCCGGATCCCAGTAATTGCTCGACCCACGGTCCGCGTCTAGGTTCGCAACTATGGCACCCGAGAAGATCGATCGGTTCGATGGTCGCTGACGGCAAGCCGCCCCGCTTGCGGGCAGCATCGTCTGGGCGGCCAGCCTCCCCGCCAGGAAGTGGATGAAATCGATCCGGACCTAGTGCTGGTGCTCTCCGGTCGCGGCTACCTGCAACCATTCCTTACCGGAGCCGGCCTTCTGCCGGCCTGGGAAGGTGTCGGTGCGCGTCAGTTCAACGACATGCTCGACGGGCGTTGATGGCTCGCAACCACCACTCCAGGCACGTTCCCGCATGGTTTCGCGGCGTCCTGCGAAGCACCCACCTCGTAATCGGGTAACGCCTGCGCTGAATACCGCAGCCACAGGTCTCCCGCTAGCGGTGATGCCGGCGGCAGTAGGCACACGAGCGTCGATCGAGGCCGTGGAGACACGCATCAACGGTCTGGTTGCTTGGTTCTCGCGGTGGGGCGGCTTGGATCTTCAGTCGAGGCATCGCAGAGCGCAGCCGAGCGCGAGCTTCCTCATCAGCCACAACGGCTGCTGCTTGATTTACGAGCTGCATGCGCGCGAGGTCCGCCTTGTTTCGGGCTGCTTCCCGGCGGGCCAGGTCGCGCTCACGCCGGCGTCGTAGCTTGGCCTTGGTTGCCTCGGCATCCCAGCGACGCATCGCCTCCTTCGTCAGTTGCGGAGCCACGCCCCTATGTTCGCTCGCTCGCACCATGGCTCGGAGTTTGGAGATCACCTGCCTGTGCCATTGGGCGGCAGCCTTCGGGTCGGCCACCAACTTTCGTCCGAGCCGTGACCTGGAGGCGACCTCCGCGTCCCGCATCGCAGCCCACGCTTGCTCGATCTCGTCGTCAGAGTCCATTGCTACCATGATGCGACTACGACCCGCTCGGCTGCATCGGATCGCCGCAGGCTCGAGGTGATCCAACTCGGGGGGTGGGGGTCGTCGCGGATTCTCACGTTTGTCGACGATGATCTTCATCGTCCTGCTCGGCCCAGCGATCGTGCTGATCCTCGGCAACCTGGGGAATCAGTAGAAGGAGGAATTGGCCTGAGCGCCTTCCGACGCACTAGGCTTCACCGTATGCGCTCCGCAGCGTGCCTCCTCCATGCCCTTGCCGCCTTCCTGCTCGCTGCGCCCGGGATCAGAAACGGGCCAACCGGCCGCCACGGGCGGTCGCGCCGCTCCCGACGAGATCGGCCCCTTCGACTGGCGGTCACCCTGGTGCTCCTCGCCTCCGCCCTATCGGCAGGCACCGTCCTTGCGGCCGCAAGTGCGACGATGACGGTCGCTGGGATCACCGGGATCACCCCCTCGGGTAACGCGGGGCCATGCTCATATCAGATCGACGTTGCCTTCGATGTCGCAATCTCCGGTGGAACAGGCTGGTACAACATGGGCATCGATCCCGCCAGCGCCAATGCCTCGACGGTTCAGATCGATGGAACCGGCGTATCGAACCCGGGCACCATGACGCTCTTCAGTCCGACGCCGCCCTGGTACTTCATCAACGCCTTTCTCTCAGATGCGACGGTTGGCAGCCACACGCTCTTCCTCAAGGGCGGCACCTCTGGAGTCCGGTGGGTAGCATCCGGATCCAGCCCGACGATCTATGCGTACCTGGCGTCCGACTGGACGACGACGTTCACCATCCCATCATGTCCCGCCCCACCACCGACAACGATGCCGACGCCGGTACCAACAGCGGCGTCGACTCCGAATCCAACTCTGACTCGGGTCAAGCCAACGGCAACCACGGCCGCGCCCGTCCCAACGGCCTCGCCGGCACCAGTGACCGCGGCTCCGACCCGGACGGCTCCCGCCAGCCCAACCCAGAGCCCGTTGCCAACACCTGGGGCGACGGCAACAGAGGCTCCGGCCTCACGCGGAACCGTGAGCCCGACTCCGTCCCTGGGGGCGCGGTCGGTTACACCGGTCGCTTCACAATCCGACGGCGTGCCGCCGCTCGTCGTTGGAATAGTCCTCGGCGCGGTCGCGATCACTTTCGGCGTGGCCCGGCTGGGGCGAAGGACCAGCAACTAGGGCTTGTCAGGCATCGTCGAGGGCCGTGCCGCAGTTGAGACGATCCTCGCATCGTGGGTGGTCTAGACCGCCCTGGACCAGCCCGGAGAAATCCTTCGCGACACTGGCCGGTGGAATACCCCCACGGGGTATTGACAACAACCCTTGTCAATAGGGTGTTTCGGGCCTAGAATGTGCCTT
>CAYMJW010000277.1:0-2361 GCA_964390455.1 uncultured Methyloceanibacter sp.
ATGTCATAGTGCTCGATCGGATCGTAGTAAGGCACTGGCAAACCGAGCGTTTGCGCGTCCATCCGGCCGATCGCGGTGTATAAGGAATATTCGGCGACGACGCGGTCCCTGAGCGCGGTCACCAGGCCGATCTGCGAATTCAGGAGCTCCCGCTGGGCATCGAGCACATCGAGCGTCGTGCGTTGCCCCACCTTCTCCTCCTCGCGCACACCGGTCAGCGCAATCTTGTTGGCGCCGACGGCCGCCTCGGCCGAGCTGATGGCGGGTCCGGAGGACTGCAAGATGCCCCAATTCGCGATCACGTCGGCATGGATCCTAAGCCGCGCGTCCTCGACTTCTTTCTTGAGCTGGTTATTCGTCTCCTTGGCCTGGCGCACGCGCGCCGCGACGCCGCCGCCCTGATAGAAGGGCACGTTGAGGCGCCCGAGCACCTGCGTCGTTTCCTGAGAGTCGATGGTCGAGCCGAGATCGTAGCGCTTCTGGTACTGCGCCTCGAGCTGCACATCGGGAAGCAACTCGCCCATAATCTGCTGGACGGCGTAAAGCGACGCCTCCTCGTTATAGACGGTGGCCAGGATCAGAGGGTTCTCGCCATCGCCAAGCGTCATCGCCTCGTCGATCGTCGCAGGCAGCAAATGCCGGATCGAGGCGGGAGTGACGAGATTGCCGGGGGGATGGCCAATCACCTGCTCGTAGGCCGCGCGGCTTGTCTTGAGATTGGCCTGAGCGGCGGCAAGGGTGGCGAGCGCTTCGGAGCGCCGCGCTTCGGCTTGGGCCACATCTGTGCGCGTCACCTCGCCGACGTCGAAGCGATCCTTGGTTGCCTTCAATTGCTCTGAGAGCACGGACACGTCGTTCTCGCGCAAGCGGACGATGGCCCCATCGCGCACGACATTGACGTAGGCGGTCACGGCATCGAGCAGGACGGTCTGCTCGACGGTTCTGAGCGCTTCGCGCGCGGCCTGCACCGTGGCTTTCGCTCCCCTGATGGCATTGAGGTTGCGGAAACCTTCGAAGATCGGCTGGCTCAGATTGACCGAATAGCCGCGTGGATGGGTCACGCCGTCGTCCTCGCCGGCGAGGCCCTGCCCGAAGGCCTGGTTAAGCGGAAGCACTCCTGTGGCAGTGGGAGGGATTGTCTGGTTCTTTATAGGCCCGGTCAGCACACCGACATTGGACGACCCGGTGTTGCCTCCGCCGCCGGACGAGGTGTTGGTGTTGAGGTAGGCGGTGTCGGCCGAACCGAAGATGAAGGGACGCAAGCCCGATTTGGCGAGCGCCACCTGCTCGTCGATGGCGCGAAGCCGCGCGCGCTCGGCGTTGAGGACAGGATTGATGAGGTAGGCGTCAGCCAAAGCTTCTTCGAGCGTCTCGGCGCTAGCCGGACGGCCGAAGCCGCTTACGACGAGGAACGCACATACAAGAAAGACCCCGCCAGACAGCCGCGCTGACAATGCCGCGCAGGACGGCATGTCGTGCCTGCTCACGACGCCTCGCACTTCTGTTCTCCCGCAGTCCCGAAGTCCCCCGACTCCCTACTGCAAGCAAAGCTTAGAGCAGCATGGTCGGCGTGCGATACCCACCAAAGCCAGATGGCATGGGATTCCAATAAAAAGGTCGAGCGACTGTGGGATCGGGGCAACAGTGCCAAAAAGCCGCGGCCTGCCTCAAAAACTGAAGCTTGGCTGAAGGGAAAAGCCCGGAAGCGGTGGCGCGCCGGCATCGAAATGTGGCAGGCCGCTCACTTCGCCGCCGGCTTTGACGAAGAGGGTGGCCTTTCCTTGCGTTCCAGGACCGCCGCGGGAGAGAATCGCCGCAAGCCTGCCGCCCTCTTTCAGTTGCGCGAACAGCGGCTCCGGCGGCGTCGGTACGCTGCCGTTCATGACGATGACGTCATAGGGGCCTTTTTCGGGGCAGCCGCGCGCGAGCGTTCCCTCGACGATGTCGGCATCGGCAAGGCCAAGTTCGCGCAAATTGGCGCGCGCCGCTTCCGCGAGTTCCGGCTCCGGTTCAAGTGCTGTGACCTGCCGCCCAAGCCGCGCCAGCAGGGCCGCCGAATAGCCCGTGGCGCAGCCGATATCGAGCACGGCGTCTTCGGGCTCGACGGCGGCAAGCTGAACGAGCCGGGCCAGGACCATGGGGGCGAGGAGGTAGCGCGCCGGCGCGCCGTCGATGGCTGGAAGAACCTGGATGCTCTCGTCGCTATAGGCGAGCCCGCGCAGGCGCTCCGGCACGAAGCGCTCGCGCGGGAGCGTGCTCATCGCGGCGAGCAGGCGCGTGTCGGTCACCGCGTTGGGCCGCAGTTGTGTCTCGACCATGGTGAGCCGTTGGGGCGCGTAACCGATCATGCTGCCTTGTCCC
>CAYMJW010000278.1:0-2357 GCA_964390455.1 uncultured Methyloceanibacter sp.
TCGAGCGCACGCTCGCTCGCGATGACCTGCTGCAAAATGTTCGGGCTGACGGAGATTTCGCCCGTGAAGGGGCGGCTATAGGCGGCAATCAGCAACACCGAGACGGCGATCCCGGTGGCGAAGATCGAAAGCGCGATGGCGCAGGTGAGCCTGTTGTCGCTGTGAATCATGGCAATGCCGATCAGCGCGCAAAGCCCTTGGAGCAGGATCGCGGCCCATTTGACCACGCTGACCGACGACTGGCTGATGACGATGCGCTGGCGCCGCGCATCGAGCGCCCGATGCAGAGCGCTCATGATTTCGCGCTGCACCGTCCTTTGCGTCTCGTCGGCCGGCTGGAACGCGAGCGTCAGGCTCAGCGCCTCGATAAGATGGGTCGGCAGGGTCTCCATGGTCAGGCGCCGTTGCGCCATCGAGCCCCATTCGTGCGTCACCGCCTCCTCGATATGGCGATTGACGAGCGCGCGCAGCTTCCCCCTCTCGTCTTCCGGGATACTCTCGGAGAGGATGACGACGCCGCGAAGGGCGCTCGCCTCGCTCGCGACCGCCAATTTCGCCCGGTCGAAATCGTTCCAGACCTGAACGGCGACGAAGCCCACGAGGAGGCCGAAGATGATGCCGAGCACCGGGAGCATTCCGGGGGACAGCGCCTTGAAAGCGCGCCCCCGCCGCTCATCGGCCGCAAGCCCCGTGACCGCCAGATAAACGGCGGCGGCGACAAGATAGGAGGCGGCAAAGGCGAAGAGCGCCATCGCCGATAGAGGCAGATTGAGCAGCCAGTCGCCCATGCGGCGAGGGTAGGATTTTCGCCGCCTCGTCCGCAAGCGCTTTCGCGCGCGGTTTCCGGTCCTTGTTGGGGGGAGGCTGACCTCGGTTCCGCGGCGGTGTAGAATGAGAATCTCGCCGTGTGGTTTGAGGGCGAACATGCGCGACGTATGGGGATATCTCAGGCAGCACTGGAGCGGTGATCTGTCATTGACCAAAGCCGTCCTCATAAACGGGCTGTGCCTGTACCTCCTGTTCGTCGTGGTACTCGTGTCGTTAGGAAATTACCTGAATGTCTTCGTTGGTCTCTCGATCTTTCTGATCTATTTTGTGTGGGCTCTGGTTGGGATTTTTCGGTCGGGATGGCGGGTTGCCCGTAACGAAAGCTCGACGGTAATGCAACGAGTGCTCGGCTGGTTGGCAATAGCGGGGACGGTGATCGTCGTAGCCACGACCCTGCTTGACCTAAGGCACGCGCTTCTTGTTTGAGTGCATGTTGGCTGGCTGAATTCCGATGTGCGAATCGCGGTGGCCAGTCACAGCGACACTGTCCTGGTACCGGGCTTTCCGGGGCGCGACGCCGGGTCGATCGCAAATGCTTTGACGGGGGAACTGATCCGTTGCGGTTGAGATCGCTCCTTCTTTTAGTGAGCCTCGCTGGTCTCGGCGCGTTGCCGGGTTCGCCGCGCTCGCTTGCCGTGGAGCAACCATCGGACATCCCGGCCTGGCTGCGCCCCCATGTCGGCGAAGGCGACGGTCAAATCGCGGAAGTGGTTCTGAAGAGGGCGCGCGCGCTTTACCGGCAAAAGATGAGCGAAGGCGCGGTCAAGAACCCGTGCTACTTCGCCATGGACGCCACGCGCCCCGGCGGGCTGGTGCGGCGGTTCTACGTCATCTGCGAAGCCAACCGGTCGTTTCGCGCGGTCTCATCCGGCCACGGCAACGGCCGCAATCTGAGAGGCATCGCGAATTTCGCCAACGGCATCCGCTGCGCGAAGAATTTCAGCAACGCGATGGATTCCAAGCTGACGACCGGAGGGGCGTATGTGACGAGCGAGGAAAGAGCGTCGTTCAAGGGGTACTATCGCGACGCGAAGGGAAAGCACGCGGTCTTGATCCGCTCGTTCTTGCAGTTCGAGGGCGAAGGCGACACCGCGAATGCGAGACCGCGCGCCATCGGCGGGCATCCGGCCGTGGTGTTGCGGGGCGTCTGCCGCCGGAAAAATCCGGACAGCCCGCATGCGGATGAGGACGGTTACGTGCTGCATGGCAAGCTGGTGAACTACACCGCCGGCCGCAGCAACGGCTGCACGACCTGGTCGCCGTCCGACGCCGCGAAGATCATCGCGATGGTCAAGGACAACCCGACGACGCTCTACCTTTATCCCGAAGCGGCCGACATCGACGCCGTCGCGCAAGCGGTGAAGGCCGGCCGGTCGCCGTCGCGCGCGGGGCTGTATTGGAATGCCTCATGCCTGCGAGAAATCCGCGCGCCGAAATTCTGGCCGAAGGAAACGCTCGAACCGATCCTCGTTGCGTACAAGAAGAAGCATCCGCCGCCCCCGCCGGCCCCGCCGCCGCTGTGCCGGTAG
>CAYMJW010000279.1:0-2349 GCA_964390455.1 uncultured Methyloceanibacter sp.
TTTCGTGCCGGTGCAGCAGATCGGCTTCGCTGACCAGACCGACGAGCCGGCCTTTCTCCACGACGGGAACGGCGCTGATGCGCCGCTCGAGCAGCAGCGCGGCGATCTCGTGCACCGTCGTTTCCGGCCCAACCGCAACAACGGGCGAAGTCATGATGTCTTCGGCATTCATGGCAACCTCCTTTGGCCTTACTGAATGCTGTGCCTGCGCGACGATTGCGTAAAGCGAAAGATATTTGACTTTAGATCCTGTTTTATTGATAGCAAATCCGCCCTCTTCGTGGCGCGCTCGTGCCGTTGAAATATTTCATATGAGATGAAGTAGACGGGTTGACGAATAAGTTTCGTTTTACTCAATCGCGCATTCGGTCGAGAATCCACCATGTCAGGCTTCAGGATCTCGAAATTCCCCACGGAGGCAGAAACGTGACAATTCGAGTGGTGCGCGACCAAACCGCGCCGATGCGGCATGAAATCCACGTTGGCCGCAACAGTCTCGCGACTGGCGGCAGCGTCGAGGAGGGCGGAGAGGGGTCCGGGCCAAGCCCACACGGCCTGTACGACGCTGCGCTGGGAGCGTTCAGGGGTCTACCATCTGAGCGCGCAACTGTCGTTGACAGGAAATCTGACCGTATCGCAGCGCGAGGATCTCCTGCGTGTCGCGCAGAAGTGCCCGGTCCACAAGCTCATGACGGAAGCAAGAACCGAGATTTCGACCTCGCTCGTGCCATGAATCAGGGCCGGTACCATCTACGGCCGACCTGGTACAGAAAATGCCGGCCAGATCAGAACGCATAACCGCGTGGCTGTGCATTGGCTGCGGGCGCATCGAGGGCGCGCAACCCTGCGTTGGAATCTGCGAGGATCGCAAGACGGAATTCGTCTACGCCTCCGATCACGATGCAGTGATGGCCGAACTGGCAGCCTCGCGGCAGCAGGCGGAAGCGCTCGCCGCGCTGGTGCGGCAGATTGCGCACACGACGCCGCATACGGGCGAATGCGAGCGGACCTGGAGCGCGCTGCAGGCGCGAGCCCGGCAGGTCCTCGAAGCGGCGCGACGATGAGCAACGCAACATGGTAAGGAAATTCAAGGTCGGCAATCACGTAACCTGGAACTCGGAGGCCGGACAAGTCAGCGGACACATCATCAGGGTGCATACCGGCGATTTCGACTACAAAGGGTATACACACCATGCGAGCAGGGTTGATCCGCAGTACGAGATCAAGAGCGACACGACCGACCACGTCGCGGCGCACAAAGGATCAGCGCTGAGAAAACTGCGCCGTTGAAGATGAAACGCGGCCTGACGGGCAACACCGCGCGCGAAACAGCAGACTACCCCAGCCTCGCTGCATTGCTCGGCGCGGTGCGGAATTGCCGCGCGTGCGTGGCCCATCTGCCGCTTGGCCCGCGTCCGGTGCTGCGTGCTGGTGTAACGGCCCGCATCCTTGTCGTCGGGCAGGCGCCCGGCTTGCGCGTTCACATGTCGGGCATTCCGTGGGACGACTTGAGTGGGGAGCGCCTGCGCGCCTGGATGGGGGCGGGCAAGGACGTCTTCTATGATGAAGCGCGCGTCGCGATCATTCCCATGGGCTATTGTTATCCAGGCCGGGGCGCGGGCGGCGATTTGCCGCCGCGCCGTGAATGCGCGGCGCTCTGGCTCGATCAGTTGCTTGCCTGGCTGCCGCGGATCGAGTTGACCCTGCTCATCGGGCAGTATGCGCAGCGCCACTTTTTGGGCGGCCGCCGCAAGCCGTCGCTGACTGACACAGTAAGGGCCTGGCGAGAGTACGCGCCTCAGTATATCCCGCTGCCTCATCCCTCACCGCGCAATCAACCGTGGTTCAAGCGCCATCCATGGTTTGAGCGGCAGCTTGTGCCCGCTCTGCGCGCCCGCGTGGCGGAAATTACTGGCGAAGCGCGCTAAGAGGGGACGCCCCTCTATCAGGTTCTTTTCCTACGGAATACCGGAACGCCGCGCCAACCAGCACCATCCAATGCGTAACACTGGAAAAGGAGCGAAGACCATGGCAAGGATCGTAAGACGCACCGCGGTGGAACCCAGCAGCGTCTTGATCGACGGCAAGGAGCAGTGGCTCTGCCGATGCGGTCTTTCGGGCAACCAGCCATTTTGCGACGGTTCGCACAAGCTGACGAGCGGCGAAGAGGCCGGCAGGCTGTACTGGTATGACCAGGCCGGCACGCGCCACGAGGCGGCGGGCGCGTTCCCCGATATCCGCAGCGACTGATCATGGCCAGCCATGAAGTAGTTCTCAAAAGCCGTGAGACGGTAGCCGAGGGCACCATGATGTTCCGCCTCGCCAAGCCTCCGGGCTTTAGCTTCGCGG
>CAYMJW010000280.1:0-2309 GCA_964390455.1 uncultured Methyloceanibacter sp.
GAAAGAGTAGCCGGCCATGCCGAGCAGGGCCCACAAAACATAGGATTGAACCATTTTTCCCCCTCCCGTCCCCGCCTCGGCCATATTTGCCGGCTAGAAGAGTGCGATCGGCGATGCGCGCGGCGATGACCAATGCCTGCTCTCCTCGCGCGATGCCGACCCTTCGATTCTGACATTTCGCTGACGGCTGCCGTCAGCCCGATGTCAGGCGTTGTTGGCTAGCATGTCACGCGGGGTAAGGGCACCATCAAAGCATCCAATCAGATCCGGTTGCGATTCTTGAGGAGGGATTACCATGAGAAAATTGACTCTTGTAGCGCTGTTGGCCGTGAGCGTCGCCGGTGGCGCGGCGTTCGTTTCCGCACACCAGGCCGAAGACGACGACGCGGATGAGAAGGCCACGTTGCAGGCGGCCAAGATATCGCTCAGCGAGGCGATTGCCGCGGCGGAGAAGGAGGTCCCCGGCGGCAAGGTCGTCGAGGCCGAAGTCGATACGGAAAATGGCGTCACCAGCTACTTCATCGAGATCGACAAGGATGGCGAGCAGAAGATACGGGTCGATATGCAGACGGGACAGGCCGTGAAAGTCGCCGAAGCAGACGACGACGACGACGATGATGACGACGATTCCGCCGCTCATGACGACGACGAGGATTCCTCAGCGCATGACGATGACGATGACGACGAGGAGGAGGACGACGACTGAGCGCAGCCCTAGGACTTTCCATAGGCTGCCATAGGTTTTCGGCCCCGCTCTCCCCTGCCACTCGTCGCGCTATGCGCAACGCCTGGCCAGTCTCGGCCCCCGCTCTCCCCTTGTGGGAGAGCACGCGCCGCTCGCGGCGCGGTGAGGGGTAAGCGGGCGTAGCGCGCGTCGAAAGGATTCACCCCTCACCCTTCCCGCCATGCGACTTGCGCAGAGCGACGCTCGCGCAAGATCGCGGCGGGAAGCCCTCTCCCACGAGGGGAGAGGGGAAAAAGCCGTTCCTAGATGCAGTTTCAATGCGGCACGCGCTTCGGCTTCGCGCAGGCAGGCGCCGGAATGACGTTCTTTCCCCCATGCTAGCCGCGCGGCGGGCGGCGGCGCTCGCTGAACCAGGCGCGGTACTCGCTCATCTTCGCGCGTTGTGATTGCGGCGCGCGCCGCTTGCAGGGCGCGGCTTCCTCGCTGCCCTCGGCCGCGCCCCATCGGAGCTCGACGCAGTCATTGACGTTGTACGCCATCTCGAGCGCCGTCATGCGCTCGAGCACATCCTTGAGCGCGAGCGTCCACTCCGACCCGTCGGTGCGCGTATAGGAGAATTTCCGCGCGCCAAGCTCGGACGCGAGCAGGGTCTCCAGCTCCGCCTTGACGGAAGCGACGCTCTTCTCTTTGGGCATCGCGTAGCGTTCGGGGCGCCGCACGACGCGATCCGGGAAGCCGCGCACCACGTCCATCGCGATCAGCAAGCGCAAGTCCCGCGACGGCGTCGCGAAATCCTCCCACGCCCCCGTCGTCTCGAAGATCTCCGCCCCGTCCGGCATATCGACCTCGCGCCCGCCCTCGACCTGGTACTTGCGCCCGTTCTCGACCGACGTCACGCGCGTTTTCACCTGCTCCTCCAGCGACGTGACGGCCTCTGTCAGCGCGCGCTTCGGATCGAGCGGCGCCGGCGACATGACGTCGTCCATCCGATCGTAGAACGCTTCGACCTCGAGCTTGGCCTGATCGAGCGAATAATCGCCGTAGTCCGGACTGGTCGCGATCTCGTCGTTGGTCAGGCGCCGCAACGTGCCGTTCTTCTCGCGCACGATCGGGCGGAAGCGCTTGAACCCCGGACCGCCGAGCGCGGGGTCCTGCGCGAACAGGAAATTGCCGCGCCAGAACCGCTTGCGCGCGACCGTGCCGTCGGGCTGTCCGTCGATGGCGAGAAAGACGCCGGCGCCGGCGCCCGATTGCGGCACGCGTTTGACGAGGACGAGAATGTGCCCATAAGGATCGGCGTAGATGGTGCCGGGGCGCAGCGTCTCGGCCGTGAGCGCAACGGGATAGTAATCGGTGTCGTTGTCGTCGGCCGTCGTGCGCCCGTTGCCCGAATGCACGGCGTCGGCAAGCGTCGTCCGGAGGTAATAGCCGAAGCCCGGCACGAGCCCTTGCGGCTTCTTTGGCACCCTGACGACGCGCGTTGTCCGCGGTTGCGGCGCTGCAGGTCCGAACAGGCCAAACACGCCGGCGGGCGCCCTCGCCGCCTGTTGCTGTACGAGCAGAGCCTCTTCCGGCGGTTCCTCCTTGACGATGTTCCACCACTGGGTACACCGCGGCGCCTGAC
>CAYMJW010000281.1:0-2296 GCA_964390455.1 uncultured Methyloceanibacter sp.
GCCGTCTTGTAGTAACCCGGAAACTCGTCGAGATAGCTCGGGCCGAAGCGGGCATCGGCGTTCCACAGCGTCGGCAAGCAGCCGGGCGGAAGCGGCAGCTTGATGCCGATATTGCCGAGTTGGCCATCGGCCACGGGGTGAGCGCCGTCGTCGAGGACGCGCACATCGTAGCCCGGCATCGGTACGGTCGCCGAGCCGCGCTTCACCGGGAGCGCGCCGAGGCCGACCGGATTGCCGGCGATGGCCCAGCCCGTCTCCGTCTGCCACCAATGGTCGATCACGGGCACCCCTAGCCGCTCTTCGGCCCAGAGGACGCTGTCGGGATCGGCGCGCTCGCCTGCGAGAAACAGCGTGCGAAAGATGGAGAGGTCGTATTTGCCGATGTGGGCGCCTTGCGGATCTTCCTTCTTGATCGCGCGGAGCGCCGTCGGCGCCGTGAAGAGAGCGACAGCCTTGTGCTCGCTTGCGACGCGCCAAAACGCGCCTGCGTCGGGCGTTCCGACCGGCTTGCCTTCGTAAAGGATGGTGGTGTTGCCGGCGAGAAGCGGCGCATAGACGATATAGGAGTGGCCGACGACCCAGCCGATGTCGGATGCGGACCAGAACACCTCGCCGGGCTTCACCCCGTAGAGGTTCTTCATCGTCCAGGTGAGCGCCACCATGTGACCCCCATTGTCGCGGACGACGCCTTTGGGCACGCCTGTGCTTCCCGAGGTGTAGAGGATGTAGAGCGGGTCGGTTGCCGCGACCGGCACGCATTCCGCCGCAAGGCCACGCGATTTGGCATCGGCCAAGAGCACTGCCCAATCGTGGTCGCGGTCTTGGTGCAAGGGGGCAGTCGCCATCTGACGCTGAAGGATGATGCCGCTCTCGGGCTTGTGGGCGGCAATCTCGATCGCCTTGTCGAGAAGCGGCTTGTAGGCGACGACGCGGCCGGGCTCGACGCCGCACGAAGCCGACACGACCACCTTTGGCTTGGCATCGTCGAGGCGCTTGGCGAGCTCGTTAGAGGCGAAGCCGCCGAACACGACGGAGTGGATCGCACCCAGCCGCGCCGTGGCGAGCATGGCGATCACGGCCTCCGGCACCATCGGCATATAGATGACGACGCGGTCGCCTTTCGCGACACCGAGGCCCGCCAGGACGGCCGCGAACGCCGCCACCTCGTCGCGAAGCTCGGAATAGGTGAACGTCCGCTTGGTGTTCGTGACCGGGCTATCGTAGATGAGCGCGGCGGCGCCCCCCCGGCCCGCCTCCACATGCCGGTCGAGGCAATTGTAAGCCGTGTTGCACAGGGCGCCGGGGAACCAGCGGCCATATTGTCCAGCGGCAGCGTCGAACACCCTGTCGTAAGGCTTGATCCAATCGACGGCAGTGGCGGCCTCGGCCCAGAAGGCTTCAGGGTCTTCCTTCCAGCTCTCATAGACTTGCCAATACTGGCTCATCAATCACCCCGCCTAACGTTAGAGAGAACGCGTTCCCTCCCCCGCGCGGCACTTCCGGCCACGCCTCATGCCGTTCTAGAATAGCCGATTGTCTCTGAGAAGAAGGATGAGAACACCATGCCTGGCAGATTGGCAGGAAAAATCGCATTGATCTCAGGCGGCGCAACCGGCATGGGCGGCGCCTCGTCGCGGCTGTTCGCGGCCGAGGGCGCCAAGGTCGGGGTCGTCGATCGCAACGAGGAGGCCGGGCGCGCCGTCGTCGCCGAGATCGAGCGCGCGGGCGGCACGGCGATGTTTGCACGCGCGGACGTTGCCAAAGAAGACGAAGTCAACGCGGCGGCGGCGGCCGTCGCGGCGGCGCTCGGCGCGCCGAACGTGCTCTTCAATCATGCGGGCTCGATTCTCATCAAGCCATTCCTCGAGACCACGCTCGCGGAATGGGACTGGCTGATGGCCGTCAATGTCACCAGCATGTTCCTCATGACCAAGGCCGTGCTGCCGGGGATGCTCGCACAAGGCGGCGGGTCGATCGTGTGCACCTCGTCGATCTCGGCCATCGCGGCCACGCCGCGCGAGGTCGTCTACAATGCGTCGAAGGGCGCCTGTCACATGTTCGCGCGCTCGATCGCGGTCGAGTATCGCGACCAGAACATCCGCTGCAACGCCGTCTGCCCGGGCTTCGTGCGCACGCCGCACGGGCTGCGCGAGGTCGATGCGCTGAACAAGCTCGGCGTCGATATGTCGGACGCGGCCCTTGCCGTTGCGCAGGGGCGCATCTGCGAGCCGGAGGAGGTGGCGCGCGCGGCGCTCTTTCTTGCCAGCGACGAGGCGAGCTTCATCAACGGCGCGCA
>CAYMJW010000282.1:0-2279 GCA_964390455.1 uncultured Methyloceanibacter sp.
CTGCCGCGCAGCGTCACCTCCTACAACGACGCGGATGCCTTCTACGCCTTCCTGACCGAGCATCTCGGCTACCGTCCCGACAACATCATCGATTTGAGGGATGCCAAGAAGGCCGACTTCGAACGCGTATTCGGCGCAGAGCCTGGCTTCGACGGCGACCTCGCCCGCCACGTCGAAGGCGAGTCCGGCGCGAAGGTCGTCGTCTACTACTCGGGGCATGGCGCCACCGACGAGACGCAGACCGAAACCTATCTTCTGCCCGTCGATATGGAGCCGTACGGGCAGGCGCTTGGGGGCTACAGGCTCTCGACGCTCTACGCCAATCTCGCCAAGCTCAAGGTCAAGTCGGTGCTCGTCTTGCTCGAGACGGAGTATGGGCGCGATCACGGCGCCTCGGTGCTGCCGCCCAATCTGCCCGAGACCCTCAACACCGCCTTGCCACAAGAGCCGATACCTGCGCTGACCGTGCTTGCCGCCACCGATCGCGGGCAGCGCAGCCTTGCCGACGTCACCTACGATATCGGCCTCTTCACCCGCTTTGTGATCGAAGGGCTTGCCGGAGCCGCCGACCTGCCGCCGGTCGGCAATCGCGACGGGGCGCTCGACAGCGCCGAGATCTATGCCTTCACCGCCGCTTTCGTCGATCTCGCGGCGCGGAAGACGTATGGCGTGCTGCAACGGCCGATCTCTTCCGGGGCCGCCGCCAACGTGCTGACGAGCGCGCGCACGGCGCCTGCGGGTTCGAACTGAGCGGGCGTCACCGGCGGCAAGCCGCGACCGCCTCTTCTCACTGCGACCAGCGGCTTTTTTGGGAGCGTGTGTGAAAACCGCTTTACAACGGCGCCCGGATTTCATAACGGACCAAACGGCTCGGGGGCGATTCCGCTCGAAGGGCAGCAACTGATTATCGGCAATCTCGTGTGGGAGTAGACATGGGATGGACGTTTTCACTTCTGCCGCGGAGTTCCTGCGTCATCGCCGCCCGGAGCGGCCCGTCCTCGCATTAAGACCGCACGCTGCGCGCCGCGCGGCACGCTGGTTCATCGACAATTTCCCCGGCCGGGTGCTCTACGCCGCGAAAGCGAACGATTCGCGCCCGATCATCGACGCGCTCGCGGACGCCGGCATCCGCGGCTTCGACGTCGCCTCTCTCGTCGAGATCGAGCGTCTGGCGCGCGTCCCCGGCGCCGAACTGTTCTTTATGAACCCCGTCAAGTCGCGCGGCGCAATCGCGACGGCCTATCGCGATTTCGGCATAAGGTGCTTCGCCTTCGATAGCGACGAGGAGCTCGGCAAGATCGTGGCCGAGACGAACGGGGCCAAGGACTTGACGCTCTATCTCCGTGTCGCCTGTCCCAACACGCACAGCCTCATTCCGCTCGAGGGCAAGTTCGGGGCATCGAGTGAGGACGCCCCGGAGCTGCTCTTGCGCGGCCGCCAGATCGCCGCGCGGCTCGGCCTCACCTTCCATGTCGGGTCGCAAGCCGTCGTTCCGGCCGCCTTCGGCGAGGCGATCCGGCAGATCGGGCAACTTATCGTGGCTTCGGGCGTCCTGGTCGATGCGGTCGATATCGGCGGCGGCTTTCCGAGCCGCTATCCCCATTCCGACCCACCCGAGCTGCATAGCTTCATGGACGAGGTGGTGCAGGCCGCGGGCGAGCTTGCGGTCAAGCATTCCTGCGAGCTCCTGTGCGAGCCCGGACGCGCGCTCGTGGCGGAGGCCGAGTCGGTGATCGTTCGGGTCGACGCCCGCCGCGGCAATGCCCTTTATGTCAATGACGGCGCCTTCGGCACGCTCTACGACGCGGCCTATTCCGGTTTCCGCTTCCCGGCGCGTCTGGTTACGCCCGCGCGCCGCAAGGCAAAGCCGCCGACGGATTTCGTTCTCTACGGCCCGACCTGCGACAGCGCCGATTATCTGCCGGGCCCCTTCGTGCTGCCCGAGAGCGTGCGGGAAGGGGACTATATCGAGATCGGCCAGATCGGCGCTTACGGCCGCGCCATGGCGTCGCGTTTCAACGGCTTCGGCGAATATGACGAGGTGATCCTGCGCGACGAGCCGATGCTCTCGATGTATGCCGACGCCGAACAGGCCGCGGACGTCGCGCTGAAGACGGCGCGGGCCTGACATAGTCCGCGCGTTCGGGCGCCAGTCTCGGGGTGACGGCTCGGCCGCTCTCGGCCTACAGTTCCGCCATGAGCACGACGGAGCCTGTCGTTGGCATCCTGCTTGCCGGCGGCAGATCGAGCCGCATGGGCGGCGGCGACAAATGTTTGCG
>CAYMJW010000283.1:0-2266 GCA_964390455.1 uncultured Methyloceanibacter sp.
TGCGTGCTGAGAACGCGCGGCTGAAGATGGAGATGGAGATCTTAAAAAAAGCCGCCGCGTACTTTGCGAGGGAGTCGCTGTGAGGTACGCGTTCATTGAACAGCTTTGCGGCTCGTATCCGGTGCAGGCGCTGTGCGTGGCGCTGCAGGTCAGTGACAGTGGCTTCGGCACGTGGCGAAGCGGCGCAGGGCCACAGAAATGGCTGAGCGGTAGCAGGCTGCTTAAGTTGATCCGGGAAATTCATCAAGAGACCAAGGCGGCCTACGGTTCGCCGCGCATTTACCTGGAGCTCAAGGGACGCGGTTTTCCGGTGAGCCGAGGGCGGGTGGAGCGGCTGATGCGCGAAAACGGCCTGCGCGGTCGGCACAAGCGGCGCTTTAAAGCGACGACGGACTCGAAGCACTCGCTGCCAGTGGCGCCGAACCGGCTCGATCAGAACTTCGAAACCGAACACCCAGACCAGACGTGGACCGCTGACATTACCTATCTCGCCACCGGCGAGGGTTGGCTGTACCTGGCGATCGTGCTCGACCTCTACACCCGGCAGATCGTCGGCTGGGCGATGCGCGAGCGGATGACCAAGGATCTGGTGATCGATGCCTTGCGCATGGCGTGGTTCCGTCGTCGTCCGTCCCCCGGGCTGATTCATCACTCGGATCGCGGCAGTCAGCCCTTGCACGATTCGTACTGCTCGGCGCCGACGCCCAGGTCGCCCTCCGCCGTGAGGTGCAGCGGCTGGAAACCATCCTCCTTGCGTACGATCTTGACGACCTGATACTCATCCTTGAGTCGCGCCGCCTTAGCCTCGACCACCTGCGTGGTCAGTTCGTCGAAATGGGTCGGATGCTGGCAGTAGCCTTCCCCGAGCGATTCACCGAACAGCCCTGCCTGCATCGCCGAGTTGTGCGGACAGACGCTGCATTGGCCGGTGTCGAAGATCGCGTCAGCGAGCTTGCGCGCGAACTTGCCCAACTGCGCCTTGAGCACCGCCACCGGGACCTTATGATCGACAATGCCCTTGAGCACGTTGTCCTGGGTGGCGGGCGGCACACCCGCCAGCAGCTCGGCGTGGCCGACGAGAATCTTCCGTTCGGTGAGCGCCCTGAGCACTGTGTCCGAACACGCCGTCAGCGCGAGCCGACTGTCCAGTTTTTCTGGCGACCAGCCGAGTTGTCGCGCGGTTTCTGCGCGATCGTTCTTGTTGCGGAACAAGAGTCGCTTCGCCGCCTTGGCCTCCTCAGCGATCGACATCTGCGCGCGGTGGACGTTTTCGATGATCGCCGCCGCTTCGGCATCGCCATCATTGAAGTCTTTGACCACGATCGGCATCTCGTAGTCGTCGCCGAACACCGCCTTGGCCGCTCGGTAGCGGCGCTCGCCGGCGATGATGATGTACTGCCCTGCATCGCCCGTGGGCCGCACCAGAATCGGTTGCAGGACGCCGTAGCTGCGGATCGATTCGGCCAACTCGTTCAGTTCGCCTTCGTCGAAGAACTCGCGCGGGTTCTTCCCCGGCCGGATGCGCGACAAGCTCGCTGTCTCTTGCATGAAACCTCCTGAGTCGAAAACACCCCGTTGCCGGGTGTTGGTTCATCGTCTCAGCGAAGTCCCCCGCTGCAACCCCGCGCGCCTTGCTTCGTCCACACCACGTGATCGCGTGGCCGCCCTCAAGTCAACAGAGTTGCCTCTCCTTGTGGCACGCACCTGAACGCTTCCAAATCGATGACCACGTCGGCCATGGCGGCGAGTTCCGGTGTCTGCGATACGAAGAATTCCTGGGTGTAGCCCCCGATGCGCAGGACTTCGCGCTTCATCGCCATGAACATCCGCTTGCGCTCGGGATCGAGGGGTCCATCCGCCTCGTCGGAGAACAGCGTCTCGTAGCGACGCCCCGAGTTCTGTGCCAGATACAGCGCAATCGCGCGGGTCAGAGCCTCGTTGATCCACACGCGTTCTCCCGCGCTCATCTGCGTCACGCTCTTGGCCTCGCCCGACTCCGCATCGTGCACCACGATGTCGAACCCTTCCCGCGCCTCGCCTTTGGCGGTTTCCACGAGCGTCTTGAGCGATACCGTGAACCGGGGGCCGTAGCACGCCAGCAGCAGGTCGTTCGCCAGACTCGACAAGGTCGGCCCGGAGTCGTCGATCGACAGCGCGATCAAGCCGTCATTGCTCATGCATTTTGCGAAGAGCATCCACACGCCCACTTCGTCCCCGATTCGCCGCAGGCGCGCGTCGAGGGCCGCCAGCCGCCTCTCGGTTATCG
>CAYMJW010000284.1:0-2239 GCA_964390455.1 uncultured Methyloceanibacter sp.
GTGTGCGTCAGCATGAGGCAATAGCCGTCGGGGTCGGTCAGCCTGAACTCACCTTTCGGACAGTAGAACGGGTACGACAAGTCGCCCACCGCAAAGCCCTTTTCACGTAAGGCAGCATGCGTGGCCTCGATGTCGTCGAAGTAAAGGTAAAACAGAACGGCCTGCTGGCTTGCATCAACCGGGTCCGATGCCAAGGCCAGCATGAGATTGGCATTGCCGCTATTCAGGTGTGCCCAGACGGGATGGGTCAAACCCTCCGGCGTGTGACTGCCGGTCATGGCAAATCCGAGCTCTTGGTAGAACGCAATGGAGCGGGGCACGTCTTTGACGTGCGCCATCGCGACGATGTTTGTCGGCGGCTGCATCATGGACGACGCTCGCACCTCAGGATGACCGCCACAGCGACCGCCACCGACTAGGGCGCCTCGACGAGCTCGGTGGTGATGTCGAATTGCCGCCCGTCCTTGAGCGCGTCCTCATCGAGCGGATCGGCATCGAGCGGCACGAGATAAAGCGTCGCGCTGCCTGAGAGCGCATCGCCTTCCTTGTCCGCGGTGAACTCGAAATCGAGCCGGCCGATTTCGGCCTTGGGGTTCTCGGCGGTCGGCTCGGTGAAGTCGAGCGTGGTCGCGCGTGCCTTGAGCGCGCCGTCCTCACCGGGGAGGCATTGCCATGTCCCGCGGCCGTCGGTGAAGGGCGCAAATCCGGCCTCGCCGCCTTCGCCTGAATCGGTGAAGAGGGCAATGCCTGAAGGATCGAGCGAAATGAGGCTGCGGCTGATGACGCTCCCACCGCCCTTGGCGACGTTCTTGGTGAGGTAGGTGCCGGCGAGATGCCGGCAGGCGCCGCGCTTGCCGTCGCCGTGCCTGAGCGCGGTCACCTGATAGAATCTCTCGACCCAGGCGCCGTCCTGCTTGACCCAGATGGCGCTGATGAAGGCGCGGCGCGGGATCGGGCGTCCCTTGAAGCTTCCGTTCAACTCGGCGGTGAAGCTGCGCAAGGCGGTATCGGGGCCGATGAACACAACCGACACGTCGCCGACGATCGTCTGTCCATATTTGAGATCGGGCAGCGAGGCGGCCTGGTCGGCCGCCGATTGCGGGCCGTCATAGTAGGGCGCGACCGCGATATGGTCGGGAGTCATCAGCTGCTTGACCGTGCCGACATCGTCTTTCTCGAAGGCCGCATCGAGCGCGGCAGCGGCTTTGTTGATGGCTTCGATCTCGCCGGCATCGCCCGCGCGCGCCGCGAGAGCGACGAGGGCCGAAACGATCAAGGCTGAAACGATGACGCCTGTTCTCTGCATGCTGAACTCCTTTGGCTCGCGGCATAAGACCAGCCTCGCGCGCGCCTGGCAACGCCGAACGCGCGGGCTTGCCCGCTCAAAGCGCGGTCATCCAAGAGTTCGCTGAGCGGAGCGGCTAGCGGCTAGCGGCCTTGCGGCGATTGACTTCGGATTGTGACACCTCGCCCGACTGGACCAGGGCATTGACGCAAGCCTTGGAAAGGCTCGGTCCGGCCTTGTCCATGCACACGCGCAACGCCGCGCTCTCGAGCCCGTAATCGCCGCAATATTTATGGTAGTCCGCCCCGCAGGCCTTCTGCACCGCCTTGCTATAGGAATCCGCTTTCGCGGCCCCGGCAAAACAAAACGCGAGCACGCAAGCGGCAAGTAACGCCGCAGGTTCGATCCGCATCGAAGCCCCCTCCCCGTTCGATTCTTGAACGTGAAAGCTTAAGCCCAAACCGGGTCTTCGTTGCGGCCCCGCACGGCGCCGGCGGCAAAAAACTGTGCATATTGTCTTTCGGCAACAGCCGGGCGTTATGCGGATCGCGGATAAGCGGCGTGAGCGCTCAACAGCCGAAGCAACGCCGCCGCATTGGCGCGCCAGTCCGCACAAACCCCGCCGCAACCACCCATCACTGAAAGCAGCGAGTCCATAGCCACTCGCTATTGGGAAAACGCGCGCGAAGCGTCCACCTTACACTTGTTCGAACGGCACTTCTGGCCAAGCCACTCGGACATCGGATCAACCGGCCAGATCTTGAAGGAGAACCCTGATGAAGAAGCTCGTTATCGCCGTCGCGCTCGTGATCGCCTCTGCCAGCCCGGTTTTGGCTGAAGGCTTCCCGAACGTCTACATGACCCGCTAACCACTCTCGAACCACCGAAGGAGAACCCCCATGAAGAAGCTCGTTATCGCCGTCGCGCTCGTGATCGCCTCTGCCAGCCCGGTTT
>CAYMJW010000285.1:0-2206 GCA_964390455.1 uncultured Methyloceanibacter sp.
ACATAGCCCTCGACCACCGACCGCAGCAGCTCCTGCATCTCGGTCTCGTCCAGACGCTGGATCGCGTCTTCGAGGCGCTCCAGCACCGCGGCGAGCTCCTCGAACGGCACGATCGGCTCCGACGTCTTGAAGATGCGCGGATGGCTGGTGCCGGTCGTGTTCTCGCCGATCAGAAGCTCCTCATAGAGCTTCTCGCCGGGCCTGAGCCCGATATAGGCGATGGCGATGTCGCCGTCCGGATGCTTCTCGTCGCGCACTTCGCGGCCCGAGAGGCGGATCATGGTGCGGGCGAGGTCGTCGATCTTGACCGGCGTTCCCATCTCCAACACGAACACTTCGCCGCCGGCCGCCATCGTTCCCGCCTGGATCACGAGCTGCGCCGCCTCGGGTATCGACATAAAGTAGCGGATCACGTCGGCGTGGGTCACGGTCACCGGACCGCCGGCCTTGATCTGGTTGCGAAACAGCCTGACCACGGAGCCGGATGAATCGAGCACGTTGCCGAACCGCACCATGGTGAAGATGGTCGAGGTGCCGCGCTCCTGGGCCAGCGCCTGAAGGATCTGCTCGGCCAGCCGCTTGCTCGCGCCCATGATATTGGTCGGCCGCACCGCCTTGTCGCTCGAGACGAGCACGAAGCGCTCGACCCTAAGCTCCTTGGCGACCTCCGCCACGATGAGCGTGCCGAAGGTGTTGTTTTGCAAGCCGGCGAAGGGATTCAACTCAACGATCGGAACGTGCTTATAGGCGGCGGCGTGATAGATCACCTCGACGCCGTGTTCCTGAATGATGCGGGCCACGAGCTTGCGGTCGAGCACCGAGCCGAGCACCGCGACGACATTGGTGGATGCGATCAAGGCGCCGGCCGCCCCCTCTTCGTGCAGGCGCCGCTTGACGTCCTCGATTTCCATCGAGATGTCGTAGAGCGCGACCTCCGACAGCTCGAACAGCACGAGCGTCTTCGGGCCGAGCATGAGCAGCTGACGCGTCAGCTCCCCTCCGATCGAGCCGCCGGCGCCGGTAATCATCACCACCTTGCCCTGCACATTGGCGGCAAGAAGCTCGAGATCGGGCGTGACGGGATCGCGGCCGAGCAAATCTTCGACGTCGATCGGCCGGAGGTCGCTCACCTGGACATGGCCCGAGGCAATCTCCTCGAGCGCGGGCAGCGTCTTCACCACCACCGGGAACGCTTCCAGCACTTTCAGCGCGATCCGGCGCTCGCCGCGCAGCGCCGAGGGCGTGGCCAGCAGCACCTCTTTCACGTTCTCGTCGGCGATGACCTTGCCGATCTTCTCGGGCCTGAGCACCTTGACGCCGTGCACGAGCTGTCCGGCCAGCGAAGGATTGGAATCGATGAAGGCGACGGTCTTGTAGCCTCCGGTCTCGTTCAGCGCGCGCAAGAGCTGTATGCCGATGGTTCCGGCACCATAGATGATGACGTTCTTGCGTTGATCGAAGCTCGCCGGCTGGTGCTGCGGCGCAGCCGCGAGCAACGCCGCACCCGCCCACTGCCGGCTCAGCCGGATCAGAAGCGCAGCGATCAGCGCATAGATGACGATGGCCGAACGCGGGTGGTCCTTGACGCCAATCATCAGCACCGCGACGGCCCACAGCACCGCGGCGATGAACACGGCGACATAGATGCGGGTCGTGCCCTCCGGACCGATGAAACGGGTCACGAGCTTGTAGAGCCCGCGCAGGTAGAACACGGCGACGCCGATCACCGGCGCCGCCGCCATCACCAGCCATTTGTCGAAGTCTGGCGGCACATAGAGCCGGGAGAGCCGGAGCGTATAGGCCGCCCAGACCGCGAGGCTCAGGAGCACGAGGTCGTTGATGATCAAGACGGTCCGCTTGAACCAGCGGGGACGCTCGATCAGCCATACGGCAAGACGCATGAAGGGCCACCCCGAACCGGACTTTGATGCCGGACACGCTTCGCCCGCTGGGCGCGTGAGTGCGTCGCACCATAACCGAAGCCTCAAGCGAACGGAAGTGAGCCCGATTTTTGCGGATTTTCTAGGAAAACGAAGCCAATTATGGTCCGGCCCTTACCCGAGGATCAGGACGTGGAGGCGGCGCGGGCCGTGGGCGCCGCGCACGATCGTCTGTTCGATATCCGCCGTACGCGACGGCCCGCTGATGAGGTTGACGCTGCGCGGCAGGGTTCCGTCGCCGGAAAGGGCCCGTATCCTGTCCCAAG
>CAYMJW010000286.1:0-2198 GCA_964390455.1 uncultured Methyloceanibacter sp.
CCGCAAAAAATTGCGGGCGCCTCAGTGAGAGCGCCCGCGATTTTTTCAGAATGGAGAGGATCACGCGGCGCGCGCGACCCACTTGGCTTAGCGGCCGAAGCTGCCTTGCACGGTCTCGTTGTTGAACTCAAGCGCCATGCTGGGCGCCGCGGTCGCGACGAAGAGAGCAAGGGCGATGAAAAGTGTCTTCATGGGGGTTCTCCTTTTCGAGAGGTCAGACTGCGGTTAGCGATTGGTCTGATAGAGGTTCGGGAAGCCTTCGGCGGCGGCGGGCGCGGCTGAGGCGACGATCAGGGTCAGGACGATCAGAAGCTGCTTCATATCAAGTCTCCTTCAGGGTGGCCGTATAGGTTTGAGGCTCCGGGCGGATGGCCGTGAGTCCGTTCGGAACGACCTGAAGGTAGGGTCGGATACCCCTGATCGGCCAATACCTTGTCGCTATCGACGGGGTGCATTCCGTGCACCGGATAGCGCTCGGCTATCGAGTTGGAAGCCAACCGGCATTTCCGTTTGAGGCGGCGTCCGGCGATCCTTCGCCTATCGCCGCGGCCGTTCCTTTCGGCCCGAGCATTAGCCAGAAGGAGTGAACGGAGATGTTGCAATCGAACATGAGAGGCCGGTTCGGCCGTGTTGCCTTAGTTGCCGGTATCGCGCTGGGAGCGAGCTTGATGACCTCAGGCGCTTTCGCCGGCGAATGCCCTGCGGACCAGAAGAAAGCCGACGCACGCGAGAAAGTGGATTTGAAGCCTGTGGGCGTCACCGACACCGTCATCGCCATGATCGACGTCGAGCAGGAGCAGGGAATCGACGATCGCAAATTCCGCATGCGCAAGCTCGTTGTCGAGCCAGGCGGAATCGTGCCGTGGCACAGCCACGGCGACCGCCCGGCGATCATCTACATCGTCGAAGGCGAGATCCACGAATATGCCAGCAACTGCGCCGGGCCGATTCTGCACAAGGCCGGCGAAGTCGTCGCCGAGACGAAAGAGGTTTCACATTGGTGGAAGAATCTCGGCGACACGACGGTCGTGCTGCTCTCGGCCGACCTGCTGAAGGACCCGAACGACAAGAATATGTAGTCCCTCCCCCGCCTCGGATGTGGTGCCCCTCCCCCGGGCACCACATCCCTTCTTTCGCTTCGAGGAGCCGGCCATGAACGAGACATCCGCTGCGGTTCCCGCCGCACAGTCCGCAGCGCATGTGCATTCCGGCGGCCCGCTCCTGCGCTCGATCGTCATTGGCCTGACGGCGTTCCTGACGGTCGTGGATCTGTTCGCGACCCAAGCCATTCTCCCCTCGCTGACACGCCACTATGGCGTCACCCCCGCGGCGATGGGCTTTGCCGTCAATGCCAGCACGCTCGGCATGGCCTTCTCCGGCCTAGCCATCGGCTATTTCAGCCGCGAGATCGACCGCAGGAAGGGCATTCTGTTGAGCCTGGTCTTGCTCGCCATCCCGACCGCGCTACTTGCGCATGCGCCGGACCTGACGGCTTTCACTGTTTTGCGGGTCGCGCAGGGTCTGTGCATGGCGGCCGCGTTCACGCTCACGCTCGCTTATCTCGGCGAGCATTACAGCGCCGCCGATTCGGCCAGCGCATTCGCCGCCTACATCACCGGCAATGTCGCCAGCAATCTCATCGGCCGGTTGATCTCGGCCGGCGTCGCCGACCATTTCGGCCTTGCCACCAATTTCTATTTCTTTGCCGTGCTCAATCTGCTCGGCGCGGTGCTGGTCTATTTCACCATCGAAAAGACGCCGTGCATGAACTGCGTCAGCCCGGCGATGGGTTCGCATTTCACCGCCTGGACCATGCATCTGAAGAACCCCGCTCTGCGCGCGAGCTTCGCCATCGGCTTCTGCATCCTGTTCGCGTTCATCGGCACGTTCACCTTCGTCAATTTCGTTCTGGTGCAGCCCCCGCTCGGCGTCGGCGCCATGACGCTCGGCTTCGTCTATTTTGTATTCCTTCCCGCCATGGCGACCACGCCGCTGGCGGGGCGCGCCGTGCGCCGCTTCGGCACAAGGCCGGCGTTCTGGGCAGGCCTCGGCGTGGCCGCTCTCGGGCTGCCGCTGCTCGTGTTGCCGAACCTCGCCGCCGTCCTGCTCGGCATGGTTCTCGTGGGCGCCGGCACCTTCTTCGCGCAAGCCTGCGCCACCGGCTTCGTCGGCCGCGCGGCGACCTCGGAGCGCGGCGC
>CAYMJW010000287.1:0-2183 GCA_964390455.1 uncultured Methyloceanibacter sp.
TCCTCAGCGACTGTGTCACGGGTCAAGCGGTTTGCCATGGCTTTTTGTCGCGAAGGATGGCGTTGAGGATGAGGAGAAGCTTGTGAGCGACGGCGATGGTGGCGGCCATCTTGGATTTGCCTGCGGCAAGCAGGCGTTCATAGAAGGCCTTCAGGACCGGATTGCAGCGCTTGGCGACCTGCGCGCCCAGGAACAGCGCAGTGCGAACGGTGGGCCGTCCGCCGCCGATGTGGGCCTGGCCTTTCCATTGCCCGGACTGGCGGACGAAGGGAGCCAGGCCGGCCAGGGCGCCGACCTGCTTGCGTCCGATCGTGCCGAGTTCCGGCAGGTCGGCCACCAAGGTACGGGCGATGATGCGGCCGATGCCGGGAACCGAGGCCAGCAGATCCTCCTTCTCCCGCCACACCGGCGAACCACGCATGGTGTTGTCGATGTCGTGGTCGATGTCGGCGAGCTCGCGCTTGAGCGCGGCCAGCAGCCGCTCGATGCTCTTGCGCACGCGCGCCAGCTCGGTGCGCCGCAGCCGCTGGCTCTCCGACGCCATCATCTCGACGATCTGCCGACGGCGGGCCAGCAGTTGGCCCAGCATCTGCGTCGCCTGATCCGGCAGCGGCCGCACCAGCGGCTTGGTCGCCTCGGCAAAGCGAGCAATGACCCGGGCGTCGATCGGATCGGTCTTGGCGCGTTGGCCGAGCGCCTTGGCAAAGGCGCGCACCTGGGCCGGGTTGACCACCACCAACGGGATGCCGGCGCTCGACAAGGTCGCCGCCACCACGTTCTCGTAACCGCCGGTCGCCTCGAGAGCCACCACGCCCGACAGGCCCCGCAGGCGGCGGCACAGCTCGGCCAGGCCTTCTGCGTCACGACCAACTGTCCACGCTTCTTTGGAAGGCAGGACGTGAACGTCCAGCCGATCCTTCGACACGTCGATGCCGACAACGGTGGTCTGTTCCATGGCAACCCTTCCTTGCTCAATCGGACGCGCGATGCGGCCCTTGCGACTGTTCGGGTTCGATGGAACGACGGAGAGGCAACCGTGCTGAGGAACGGGCTCATTGGCCCTAGGGTGAGACGATCTCCTCCCCGCCACCGCGCCGCTTACTCTACCCCGGCCGGTAGCCGATGACTTACAAGAGGCAACCGTGCTGAGGAACGGGCTCATTGGCCCTAGGGTGAGACGATCTCCTCCCCGCCACCGCGCCGCTTACTCTACCCCGGCCGGTAGCCGATGACTTACAAGGGTGAGGTGATTCTCGTATTGAGCACCTGCGCGAGTGTCGACTCGGCTTTCGATCTCCTGCCTGTAACCAGAACGAGCACCGTGCCCGTTGCCCACCCTTCGAGACGGCACTGCGCGCCTCCTCAGGGCAAGGTGATTTGGTTGAAGCGGAATGTGCGCCAGATGTTGTGCCGCTCGCACCGAAATAACGGTGGTTAACGGCGGGCCCATCAAGATCTTGCGGATGTGCTTGCGGTCTAAGCGACCGAGCCGCGCGCAACTTCGTTTCAAACAAACAGGAAAATAACAGCAGTGACCCCGGCTTTACGTAAACGTAAGGCCGGCACGGGCGCACACGCAAAGAGTCGATCGTCGTTCTCATGCCGCGGACGCTACGCGCGGCGCTTCGCGAATTCCAATCTGGTCTACCGGGTCGGAGTCGCGCCTTGATTCTCCACGCGAATTTTCGGGGCGGTGAACCAGATTCGATTCGCTGTCGGGGTTCTGCCACTTCTGTCACGCGCGCACTCTAGGCGCACGGGATCGAGAACACGAACCTGGTCAACGAAATCGGAATCGCCCGTTGAATCTCCACGAAGATTCTCGAGCTGCTTGACCAAATTCGATTCTCCTCTCGCGCTCTGCCACTCCTGTGTGCGCTCGCACTTCGACGAGTAACCAACAGAGTGAGTAGAGTCATGAGTAGCGAAGCGTTGTTCACCAAGGGCGGGCCCGGCGGACCGGGCCGCCCCAAGGGCAGCAGGAACAAGGAAATGCACTGGGCGCGCCAGCTCCACAGCGAGCACGGCCGGGAGGCGATGGAGCGCGTGGTCGACAACATGCGCGACGAGGACAAGCGCGTGAGCCAGCGGGCGAGCGAGTTCGTCCTGATGCAGGGGCCGCGGGTCACCGAGGAGCCGATCCTGGTCGAGCTGCCGGAGATCAATTCTCTGGCCGATGCCAA
>CAYMJW010000288.1:0-2176 GCA_964390455.1 uncultured Methyloceanibacter sp.
GGATTGGTGCGCTTCGCCTTCTTCATCGACTGAATGACCTTGCCGGGCATCGAGCCGATGTAGGTGCGGCGGTGACCACGGATCTCGGCCTCGTCCCTGACGCCGCCGAGCGACATGCGCACGAACTCACGTCCCGTGGCATTGGCGATCGACTTGCCGAGCGAGGTCTTGCCGACGCCGGGCGGGCCGACGAGGCACAGGATCGGGCCCTTGAGCTTGTTGGTCCGCGTCTGCACGGCCAAGTACTCCAGGATGCGCTCCTTCACCTTCTCGAGGCCGTAGTGCTCCTTGTCGAGGATCTCCTGAGCCTCGACGATGTCCTTCTTGACCTTGCCCTTGAGACCCCACGGGATCGACAGCAGCCAGTCGAGGTAGTTGCGCACCACCGTCGCTTCGGCCGACATCGGGCTCATCTGCTTGAGCTTCTTCAGCTCTGCCAGCGCTTTGTCCTTGGCTTCCTTGGTGAGCTTGGTGTTCTCGATCTTCTCCTCGAACTCGGCGATGTCGTCGCGCTCGTCGTTGTCGCCGAGCTCCTTCTGGATCGCCTTCATCTGCTCGTTGAGATAATACTCGCGCTGCGTCTTCTCCATCTGACGCTTGACGCGGCTGCGGATCTTCTTCTCGACCTGCAGCACGGAGATCTCGCTCTCCATCAGCGTGTAGACGCGCTCGAGCCGGTCCGAGACCTTGGTGATCTCGAGAATGTCCTGCTTGTCGGAGATCTTGATCGCCAGATGCGAGGCAATAGTGTCGGCGAGCTTGGAATGATCGTCGATCTGGCTGATGTTGCCGAGCACCTCGGGGCTGATCTTCTTGTTGAGCTTCACATAGCTCTCGAACTGCGTCACAGCCGAGCGGGCGAGCGCCTCGACCTCGTCCTTATTGCCGATCGATTCCGGGATACGCTCGATCTCGGCCTCGAAGTACTCGCTCTTCGCCGTATAGCGGGCGATCCTGGCGCGCGCGGTGCCTTCGACGAGCACCTTGACGGTGCCGTCGGGCAGCTTCAGCAGCTGGAGCACCGACGCCAGGGTGCCGATCTGGTAGATGGCGTCCGTCGCCGGATCATCGTCGCTTGCGTTCTTTTGCGCGGCGAGCAGGATCTGCTTCTCCTGGCGCATCACCTCTTCGAGCGCGTTGATCGACTTCTCGCGGCCGACGAAGAGCGGCACGATCATGTAGGGGAATACGACAATGTCCCGAAGCGGCAAGACCGGAAACACGTCACGGCCTGCGCCCTTGTCCTTGGTCTTCGCGTCTTCGCTCATTGGCTTCCATCCGTCTCTGCCGGGCCACCACTCGGAGCCTGGCGGTCACTCGTATTGCTGGCTGCGTTTCAAGTTTTTGGTCGTCGTTGCGCGCTTCAATCGCGCGTTCTCGGATAGGTGTGGCGGCGTTCGTGTTCTTTTGACGTTCCGCTTCTAGATGCCTCAAGTGGTGATTGCGTCACCGGCTTCAAGGTCCAGGTTGCGTATCCCAGGCATCCTCCTTCAGGGGAGCCTTCGTTGCCAAATGACAAACGCACTTCACGTTAAGACATAAGGTCGCCACTGTGCCCGTTTCACGGCCAATTCCAGGCGATGTCAGGCAGTCGAACCTTTTTCCTCGGCCCGCTCGGTGTAGATGCGCAACGGACGCGCGCCACCATCGACCACCTCCGGCCCAATCACCACTTCCTCGACGCCCTTGAGGCCCGGCAGCTCGAACATCGTATCGAGCAGGATCGCCTCCATGATCGAGCGCAGGCCGCGCGCACCGGTCTTTCGCTCGATGGCCTTCTTGGCAATTGAGCGGTAGGCGTCGTGGGTGATCGTGAGCTTTACGTCCTCCATCTCGAAGAGGCGCTGATACTGCTTGACCAGCGCGTTCTTGGGCTCGGTCAGGATCTGAATCAGGGCCTTCTCGTCGAGATCCTCCAGAGTGGCGACAACCGGCAGGCGGCCGATGAACTCTGGGATCAGGCCGAACTTCAGCAGGTCCTCAGGCTCGACGCCCCGAAGGATGTCGCCGGTGCGGCGCTCATCCGGCCCGATGACGGTCGCACCGAAGCCCATCGAGGTCCCCTTGCCACGCCGCGAGATGATCTTCTCGAGACCGGCGAAAGCACCGCCGCAGATGAAAAGGATATTGGTCGTGTCGACCTGCAGGAATTCCTGCTGCGGATGCTTGCGGCCGC
>CAYMJW010000289.1:0-2132 GCA_964390455.1 uncultured Methyloceanibacter sp.
GCCGAGGGCACCATGATGTTCCGCCTCGCCAAGCCTCCGGGCTTTAGCTTCGCGGCCGGCCAGGCAGTCGATCTCTCGCTCCTCGACCCGCCAGCAGAGCCGAACAGTTCGCACCGGCTCTTTTCGCTCGTCAGCGCCCCCTTTGAAGCCGAACTCGCGGTCGCAACGCGCATGCGAGAGGCCAGCGCCTTCAAGCGCGCCCTCGGCACGCTGGCACCCGGCACCAAGGTCAGGCTGAAAGGCCCGCAGGGAATCATGACTCTGCATGAGGATCCGGGCCGGGCGGCCGTATTCATCGCCGGCGGCATCGGCGTTACACCCTTCATGAGCATGCTTCGGCAGGCTGCGCACGATCGGCTCGGACACTGCCTCTTCCTGCTCTATTCCAACCGGCGGCCGGAGCATGCGGCGTTTCTGCACGAGTTGCAGCGCCTGGAGATGCAATACGATCATTTCCGGCTGCTCGCCCGGATGACGGATCACGACGGCTTCCTCGATGAGGAAACCATCAAGGGCTTCATCGCGGGTGCTGAAAGCCCGCTCTACTACCTCGCCGGCCCGCCGGCCATGGCGGACGCGATGACACGCATCCTGCGCGGCTCCGGCATCAAGGACGAGGACATCAGCAGTGAAGAGTTCTACGGCTACTAGTCCCGCGACCGCCTTCGTTCTGGCGGGCGGTGGAAGTTTCGGAGCGGTGCAGGCCGGCATGCTGCGCGAGCTCGCCGCCGCCGGCATCGTGCCCGATCTGGTGGTCGGCTCGTCGGTGGGTGCCATCAATGGCGCCTACTTTGCCGGTTCCCCCACGCCGCAGGGTGTGGCGCAACTCGAGGCGATCTGGTGCGGCCTGCGGAGGCAGGAGGTCTTTCCTTTCACCTTTCGCAGTCTGGCGGGATTGATCGGGCGTCGCGATTTCGTGGTCGATCCTTGCGGCTTGCGGCGGCTGCTCGAAGACAATCTGCAGTTCAAGGATCTGGAACAGGCGGCGCTTCCATTGCATGTCGTCGCAACGGATCTTCTCAACGGCGCTGCGGCACGGCTCTCGTCGGGCTCCGCGGTGGACGCGGTGCTCGCGAGTTGCGCGATACCGGGCGCATTTCCACCGGTGCGCGTCGGCGGGCGCCATCTTATCGACGGGGCAGTGGCGAGCAATACCCCGATTCGGACCGCGATGGAACTCGGCGCAAGCCGCATCATCGTTTTGCCGACCGGGTTCGCCTGCGCGATGGAGCGCCCGCCGCACGGCGCCATAGCCACCATGCTGCACGCGGTCACGCTGCTGATCGCGCACCAGCTGGTAACCGAGCTCGAGCGCTATGGTGAGCAGGTCGAAATCGTCACCGTCCCTCCGTTGTGCCCGCTTTCGGTATCGCCCTACGACTTCTCGCGCGCGCATGAGCTGATTGAACGTGCAGCCACGCAGACTCGCCGCTGGCTGGAGCAGGGTGGCATGGAAAGGCAGCGCATACCCAGCGCGTTGCGCCCCCACGAAGACTGAGCCCGGAGCGTTCAGGCGTTTACCGGCTGAGGGCCGTTGTAGATTCTCTCAGGCTGGTGCAGCACTTCTTCCAGCTTGAGGCGCCGGCGAGAGCCGTCCGGAAAGTCCCATTCGATCGACTGTCCTGCCGACAGGCCAAGCAGCGCGGTACCCACGGGCGCCAGCACCGATACCTTTCCTTCTGCCGCGTCGGCATAAAGCGGAAAGACGAGCGACACCGTTCGTTGCACGCCATCATTCTGGTCCGTGTAGCGGACGCGCGAGTTCATGGTGGCCACGTCGGCCGGCACGGCGGCCGACGAGACCACGATCGCCCGGTCCAACTCACGTTCCAGCGGCGGGTGCGTGCGCATCAGACGGAGCAGCGACATATCGGCTTCCGTGACAATGATCTGGTCGGTCATGCCGCCCTCCCGCCCGGATCGCGCGTGACGAGCGCATAGTGGCTCAGCACGATCCAGTATCGCGCCGTACCCGAGGTCAGGCGCTTCAGCTCTGCCGGCAGGCCGATCAGGCGTGCAAGGGGCGCCTCATAGCGCAGCACGGCAAGACGGGAGCGTGCGTGTTCCTCTTCGACCGTTGCACCGCGCTCAAGCAGAGCACGCGCTACCGCGTCTCGATAGGCGATCTCGAG
>CAYMJW010000290.1:0-2131 GCA_964390455.1 uncultured Methyloceanibacter sp.
CTCGCCGAGACGACCTAGAAGAAGCCCATCGCCTTCGGGCTATAGCTCACCAGCATGTTCTTGGTCTGCTGGTAATGGTCGAGCATCATCTTGTGCGTCTCGCGCCCGATGCCGGACTTCTTATAGCCGCCGAAAGCCGCATGCGCCGGATAGAGGTGGTAGCAATTGGTCCACACCCGGCCCGCCTGCAGCCCGCGCCCGAAGCGATAGGCCCGGTTGATGTTCCGGGTCCAGATGCCCGCCCCGAGCCCATAAAGCGTGTCGTTGCCGATCGCCATGGCATCGGCGTCATCCTTGAACGTGGTCACCGACACGACCGGCCCAAAGATCTCTTCCTGGAAGACGCGCATCTTGTTGTGGCCCTCGAGCACGGTGGGCTTCACGTAGTAGCCGTCGGCGAACTCGCCATTCATGGCGAGCCTCTCGCCGCCGGTCAGCACCTTGGCGCCTTCCTTCTTGCCGATATCGATATAGGAGAGGATCTTCTCCATCTGGTCGTTCGAAGCCTGCGCGCCGACCATGGTCGAGGGTTCGAGCGGATTGCCCTGCTTGATCTTGTTCACCCGCGCGATCGCCTTCTCCATGAACTTGTCGTAGATCGACTCCTGCACCAGCGCGCGCGAGGGGCAGGTGCAGACCTCGCCCTGGTTCAGCGCGAACATGGTGAAGCCTTCGAGCGCCTTGTCGAAGAAATCGTCATCCTCGGCCATCACGTCGGCGAAGAAGATGTTCGGCGACTTGCCGCCGAGCTCGAGCGTGACCGGGATCAGATTCTCCGAGGCATATTGCATGATGAGCCGCCCGGTCGTGGTCTCGCCGGTAAAGGCCACCTTGGCGATGCGCTTGTTCTGGGCGAGCGGCTTACCGGCCTCCACCCCGAAACCGTTGACCACGTTGAGGACGCCCGGCGGCAGGATGTCGCCGATCAGATCCATCAGCACCATGATGCCCATCGGCGTCTGCTCGGCGGGCTTCAGGATCACGCAATTGCCCGCGGCAAGAGCCGGCGCGAGCTTCCAGCACGCCATCAGGATCGGGAAATTCCACGGGATGATCTGGCCGACGACGCCGAGCGGCTCGTGGAAATGATAGGCGACGGTGTCGTGATCGATCTCAGAGAGCGAGCCTTCCTGCGCGCGCACGCAGGCGGCGAAATAGCGGAAATGATCGATGGCGAGCGGGATGTCGGCGAAGGTCGTCTCGCGGATCGGCTTGCCGTTGTCGATGGTCTCGACCGCGGCGAGAACCTTGAGGTTCTCCTCCATGCGGTCAGCGATCTTGTTAAGAGCCTCGGCGCGTTTGGCCGGCGCGGTGTTGCCCCAGGCATCCTTGGCCTTATGGGCGGCGTCGAGGGCAAGCTCGATGTCGGCGGCCTGCGAACGGGCGACCTGACAGACCGTCTTGCCGGTTATGGGGCTGATATTGTCGAAATACTGCCCGTCAACCGGCGCAACCCATTTGCCGCCGATGAAATTGTCGTAGCGCTTGCGCAGGGCAACCCGCGAATTGAGCGTCTCGATGACTTGGTGGAGCATGGCGTTCTCCCTTGAACTAAAGCCGCTTTTCGTTGTTCTGAGGCGATCCTGGTCCCGAGCCTTGACCTCCGTCAAGGGGAACCTCAACTTCAAAGGAAGAATCGGCCTGGAACGGGGCGTGCCTTAGGGGCGTTTCCCCGAGTCCGGCGACAAGGAGACGTGTGATGAAAGGCCTAAATCCCGTGCTCGCCTTCTTGCTCGGGGCCGCGATCGTCGGCCTCGGCGTGCTCGGCTATCTCCTCTACGAGCGCCAGAACCGGCAGGTTCTGAAGATCGACGTGCCCGGCTTCCAGGGCGAGATCACCAGGGATAAGGGCATCGATATCGAGGTCGGCAAGGACCGCTAGCTGAGGGCGGATCACAACACTCTCGCCCTCATGCTGTCACCCCCGGGCTTGACCCGGGGGTCCATTCCGTGACCTCCGAGCCAGGTGGAGACGTAACGGAATGGATGCCCGGATCAAGTCCGGGCATGACGGGAAGCGTGGAGTGCTGCTCGTCACCTCCACAAAGGCCCGGCTCGCACGTCAACGCCAGCAGGCCGCCGCATGAGGGGCGGATTTGTGGCGCGTGAGCCTCAGTATCGCTCGATTAAT
>CAYMJW010000291.1:0-2129 GCA_964390455.1 uncultured Methyloceanibacter sp.
ATTCGCCGAAGGCGATATAGGCTAGCTCGTGGCAGCGCTCGGCCTCGTCCATGTAATGGGTGGAGACGAGCACGGTGATGCCTTCCGCGGCGAGACCATGAATCTCATCCCAGAACTCGCGCCGCGCCTTGGGATCGACGCCTGCGGTCGGCTCATCGAGCAGGAGGAGCTGCGGTTCAGGCAGGATGCAGGCGCCGAGCGCGAGCCGCTGCTTCCAGCCACCCGACAATTCGCCCGCGAGCTGGTCCTGCCGTCCCGTCAGTCCGAGGCGGGCGATGGCGCGGGACGCGGCACCCTTGGGGTCCGGCACGCCATAGACGCGCGCGACAAATTCGAGATTCTCGCGGATCGACAGATCGGCGTAGAGGCTGAAGCGCTGCGTCATGTAACCGACATTGCGCTTGATCGCCTCGGCTTCGGTCCTGATGTTGTAGCCGAGGCAGGTGCCCTCGCCGGCATCCGGCGTGAGCAGCCCGCAGAGCATGCGCAGCGTCGTGGTCTTGCCGCTGCCGTTCGGGCCGAGAAATCCGTAGATCTCGCCTTTTGGCACTTGGAGGCTCAGATCGCGCACCACGGTCCGATCGCCGAAGCGCTTGGTCAGGCCGTTGACGTCGATGGCGATCTCCTTCATCGCCGCACCATTTGCTCGCCTGGGCTGAGCGTCACCGTCACCGGCTGGCCCGCGGTCAACGCCGCTGCCTCGCCCTCGGGCCGCGCCTCGATGAGATAGACGAGCTTCTGCCGCTGCTCGCGCGAGAAGATCACGGGCGGGGTGAACTCGGCCTCGCGCGAAATGAAGTTGATCTTCGCGTGAAGGTCCGGCGGGCAGCCGTCGCAAGTGAGCGACACGCGCTGATCGACACGAAGCCTGGCGCGGTCGGGCTCGTCGACGAAGAAGCGCACTTTGAGATTGCGCGGCGGCAAGAGCGCGATGACGCCCTGCCCGATCTTCACCACCTCGCCCGGCCGGAAATAGACCTCTTCGACGGTGCCGCCGGCCGGCGCGAGCACCTTGCGCTTGCCGAGATTCTTTTCCGCTTCCGCGAGCGCGTGGCGCGCGGCCTCGGCATTCGCGGCCGCGGCATCGATCATGTCGGAGCGGCCGGGGAGCCTTGCCGCCGCAATGCGCTTCTCGGCCTCGGCCACGGCGGCCCGATTGCGGTCGTGCTGAGCGACGGCGTCGTCGAGCTGCGCCTTCGTGGTCCACCCCTTGTCGTGGAGGGTCCGGGCGCGGTCGAGATTGTTGCTCGCGACTTGCAGCATCGCTTTGGCCTCGGCAAGCGCGGCATCGAGCACTTCGATCTCGCCGGGCCGCTGGAGCTCGGCCTTGGCGTCGGCAAGCCGTGCTTCCGCCTCGGTGACGCGCGCCTTCGCGGCGGCGACCGCTTCCTCCTGCTCGGAGCTCTCCAGCGTGAAGACGGGATCGCCGGGCTTGACGCTGTCGCCTTCCTCGACGGAAAGGGCGTCGATGCGGCCCCCTTGCTCCGAGCCCACGAGCACGAGATCGGCCTCCATATAGCCCGGGAACTCCGCGTCATCGTTGGCTCGGTAGGTGGTGAGCACGAGCACGCCCGCGGCCAAGACGAGGGCGCCAATGAGAACGGCGATGCGCTTCATCTCGCCTCTCCCGCGCCGCTCGTGGCCGGCGCATGCCCCGGCGCCCTGATCGCTTCGATGAGAAGATCGACGTGGGTCTTGAGCAGCGCGTCGGTGTCGAGGTGGTGGTGGCGCTCGAACAGCGTGCGCCAGACGACCGCCAGCAACACCGGCGCGATGATGAGCTGGGGAAAATCGCGTAAACCCGTCGGCTTGAACTCGCCGCGCGCGACGCCGCGGTCGATGAAGGCCCTGAGCGTCTCCAGGCCCTTGGCGGTCACGTTGTCGTAGTAGAATTCCATCAGCTCGGGATGCTTGTGCCCCTCGGCGATGAGGAGGCGCGCGATCAGCACGCGACGGGACAGAACGAGCTCCTGAATGAAAGAGAGGAACGGCCCCTTCAGGAAATCCTCTGACGACAACTCCGTCGTCAGCATGCGCTCGCGCATGGCGTCGAACAGCGGCGAGATGACGCTGCGGATGACGGCCTTGAACAGCTCTTCCTTGGTCTTGAAGTAGAGATAGGGCAGGCC
>CAYMJW010000292.1:0-2127 GCA_964390455.1 uncultured Methyloceanibacter sp.
TCAGGCGCAAGGTGCCGCAGCGCCGGGCAAGCCCCTCGCCCTCGCCCTTCGGCGCCGCCGGTCCGCAGGTGCCTTGATGTACGTCATCCTGAGGCGCGAGCGGAGCGAGCCTCGAAGGGTGACGATTCGCGGCGCATCCTTCGAGGGCCGCTTCGCGGCCACCTCAGGATGACGATTCCGTCTGGCCGCGCAGCGTGCCGCCGGTGGCTTTGATAACCGCTTCCACGATCTTCGCGGCGACAGCCTCGATCTCGGAATCGGTGAGCGTCTTGTCGCGCGGCTGGAGCGTCACCTCGATGGCGAGCGATTTCTTGCCCTCCGGCACGCCTTGTCCGGTGAACACGTCGAACACGCCCGCCTCGCTGATGAGCGCGCGGTCGGCGGAAAGCGCCGCGCGCACCACCTCGCCGCCGGCGATATCGCGGTCGATCAAAAAGGCAAAGTCGCGCCTGACCGGCTGGAAGTCTGAGGCTTCGAGCGCCTTGGCCCCACTCTTGCGCCGTGCCGCGGGAACCGCGTCGAGGTCAAGTTCGAAGCCCGCGAGCGGCGGATCGATGCCGAGGCGCGCGAGAAGGTCGGGATGGAACTCGCCGAACACGCCAAGCACCGTCTTCGGTCCGAGCAGAAGCGCGCCCGAGCGGCCGGGATGAAACCAAGACGGCGCCTCGCGCGTGACGGTGAGGCTCGCCTGGTCGAGCCCGAGCGCGGTGAGCACGGCAACGGCGTCCGCCTTGGCGGCGAACACGTCGGCGGCAGGCGCCTCGCCCAACCAATGACGCCCTGAGCCCGCAAGAGCCGAGTGACCGAAACGAACGCCGGAAGCTGCCACATATTGATCCTCGGGCTTAGGCCCCCGATAGGCTTGGCCAAGCTCGAACAGGGCGCCGTCGGCAAATCCCCTGTCGCGGTTCCTCTGCGCGGCCGTCACCAGTCCCGGCAAGAGCGAAGGCCGCATCGCGGCGAGCTCGGTCGAGATCGGATTGCTCAAGGTCAACTCGGGTCTGCCGCCGCCGAACAGCTCCGCGTGTTCGGGCGGGATGAACGACCAGGTCACGGCTTCGACAAGCCCGCGCGAGGCGAGCACGCGCCGCGCGAGCCGCTGGCGCTTCTGTGCCTCGGTGAGAACGGGCCTCGCCACGCCCGCGCTCCGCGTCATTGGCGTTGCGGGAACCTTATCGACACCTGTGAGCCGCACGACCTCCTCGACGAGATCGGCGGGGCCTGTGATGTCGGGGCGCCATGAAGGCGGCGCGGCCCTAAGCTGCTTCCCTGTGCCGGCGAGCGCGACCCCGAGCGCACCAAGCAGCCGCTTGATCTCGCCCGCGCCGAGATCGAGTCCGGAGAGCCGCTTGACGAGGGCGGGATCGAACTTGAACGGCGCTTTCGGCTTCGGCGGCTTACCCGCAACGGTGATCTTGCTCGGCGTGCCGCCGCATAACGTCAGAATGAGATCGGTGGCAAGCTCGAGGCCGCCCACCACGAAATCGGGATCGACGCCGCGTTCGAAGCGGAAGCGCGCGTCGGACTGGATGCCGAGCTTGCGTCCCGTGCGCGCCGTGCGCTTGGGATCGAAATAGGCCGATTCGATAAAGACATTGGTCGTCGCCTCGGTGACGCCCGTGTCCTCGCCGCCGATCACCCCGCCAAGGCCAAGCGCGGCACGGTCGTCGGCGATGACGCACATATCGTCGTCGACCTCGTAGGTCTTGCCGTCGAGCGCCAGGAACTTTTCGCCCGCACGTCCGAGTCGCGCGCGGATCGTGCCGCTCAACTTGTCGGCGTCATAGACATGGAGCGGACGGCCGCGGTCGTAGGAGATGTAGTTGGTGATATCGACGAGCGCGTTGATGGGGCGAAGGCCGATCGCCTTCAGCCTGCGTTGCAGCCATTCAGGCGAAGGGCCGTTCTTGACGCCGCGCACGAGCCGCCCGGCAAAGACGGGACAGGCATCGGCGTTTGCCTTGTCGAATTCGAGCGCGATCGGGACGAGATTGGCGAAGCCGCCTTTGACCGGCTTGACCGTGTCCTTTTTCAGCTTGCCGAGACCGGCGGCGGCGAGATCGCGCGCAATCCCGCGCACGCCGAGACAGTCGGGGCGGTTCGGCGTGATGGCGACGTGAAACACCG
>CAYMJW010000293.1:0-2107 GCA_964390455.1 uncultured Methyloceanibacter sp.
TGCCGGATATCTACGTCACCTGCGACGTGTGCAAGGGCAAGCGCTACGACCGCGAGACGCTGGAGATCAAGTTCAAGGGGAAGTCGATCGCGGACGTGCTTGACATGACGGTCGAGGAGGCGGCCGAGCTGTTCAAGGCCGTGCCTGCGGTGCGCGACAAGCTGCTGACGCTCGCGCGCGTCGGCCTCGGCTATATCCATGTCGGCCAGCAGGCGACTACGCTCTCAGGCGGCGAGGCGCAGCGGGTGAAGCTCTCGCGCGAGCTGTCGCGCCGCGCCACGGGCCGCACGCTCTATATCCTCGACGAGCCGACCACCGGCCTCCACTTCCACGACGTGGCCAAGCTGCTCGAGGTGCTGCACGAGCTGGTCGATCAGGGCAACACGGTGGTGGTGATTGAGCACAATCTGGAGGTGATAAAGACCGCCGACTGGATCGTCGATCTCGGGCCTGAAGGCGGCGACGCCGGCGGCAAGGTCGTCGCGGTCGGCACGCCAGAGGAGATCGCCGCCAACCCTGCGAGCTATACCGGGCAGTATCTCAAGCAGGTCATCGACCGGCGCGGCAAAGCCGCCGGCGCCAAGCGCGCCGCCGCCGCGGAGTGATTGCCCGCTGCCGGCCGATGCGGTCCCGCCGGGCCCCGGTCATCATCCGGTTACGATACTTCGCCGTTGCCCGATCGGAGCGCGGCCGTTGCGGCTACACTGGCGCCATCCCGCGAATTGCGTCGCGGCAAGGAGTTGAGAGATGAAACCAGTGCTCGGTCTGATGGCGATCGCGCTCACTGCATGGCTTGCTCTCGGCGAGGCCATGGCCGAGGACGCCGACGCGGCTGTCCCCAATCTCGTCGGCACGTGGACCGGCACGTTCAAGGCCATGCGCGAGCAGAAAGTGGCCGGCGGCACGCTCACCCTTCGCGTGCTTGAGCAGGATGGGCCGCTGCTCAGGGCGGAGAAGTCCTGGGAGAGCCCGGGCGTCCCCGGCGATGTCGGGGGCAAGGCGGTGGAAAAGGCGACGGAGCCTCTCGTCGGCGTGATCGACTTCGACGGGACGAGCGTGCATCTCGCCGAGCAGGACGATAACGGTCTCTACATGGGGCGGCTGACGGCGCCCGACACGCTCGAGCTCGTCTATATCGAGGCCGGCCACGCGGCCGCCTACAGGGTGCGGCTCACGCGCGGGAAGTAGTCCGCCTAGGCGGCAAAGCCGCTGCCGGCGGCAAGCGCGCCGCCGCCGTATAAGGGCGAAGCTCCGTCCAAACACCCCTTTTCAGCGGAAAATCAGCCCTTTCGGCGGAAATTCATGCGTTTTTTGCGGGGTTTTTCGGGTTATCTGCTGACAAACCCCTCCGAATCGGCGAGTTTCCGGGGGATTGCGCCGCGCGTCATTGGTTTGTCGCGGCAAAAGTCGGGATTTCACATGGGCCTGACCGGCCCGGCACAGGAGGAACACGCGCATGATGTCGAAATCTGAACTCATCCAAAAAGTCTCCGACGAGTGCTCGGTGGCGAAGAAAGAGGTGAAGGCCGTCATGGAGTCGCTCGCCGCGGTCGCCTACAAGGAGCTGAGAAAGAGCGGCGCCTTCATGCTTCCGGGCTTCGCCAAGTTCACCGTCGTCAAGAAGCCGGCGACCAAAGAGCGCCAGGGCATCAACCCCTTCACCAAGGAGCCAACGACGTTCGCGGCGAAACCCGCCCGCAAGACGCTCAAAGCCCGCCCGGTGAAGGCCGCCAAAGACGCGGTCTAACGCCGGAGGATGGCGGATCGGGTCGCGCTCGCCGAGGTTCTAAGGCGCATCCAGATCGTCGAGGACAATCTGCGGGAGCTGCAGGAGCAGGCCGCGGCCTATTCAGGTGCAGCCGACGAGGAGCGCTTCGCGGCGCGGATCGACGATCAGCAGGCCAAGCTCGACGCGCTGCGCAAGCAGCGCGAAGCGCTCATGAATGAGGGTTAGCCTGCGGCGTCGCGGTCGTTGACCGGCCGTGCGCGAGGTTTGGGAACGGCCAAATCCGGAAGCTGTTGCACTTCGTTTGTGAACTCAGAGCACCCAGATCTCCAGCAGGGCACATGCATTTTCCCCTCTCCCCTCGTGGGAGAGGGCTTCCCG
>CAYMJW010000294.1:0-2088 GCA_964390455.1 uncultured Methyloceanibacter sp.
GCCATGTTTCCGGGATTGATGTTTAGGCCAGGGCAGGCCGGGCGGCCGCTCAAAGGGCGGCGCCGATTCACCGTCGGACCCTTTGCCCGGCGGTTCCAGCCGCCCAAGATCTATGGGCGAATAGGCTCGCTCGAGGTCAGGCTCGCGCGCAAGAAGAGCGAGATCAGGCGCGCCCAGCGGCTCCGCTACAAGGTGTTCTACGAAGAGATGTCGGCCACGCCCAACGCGCTTGCCATCCTGTCGCGGCGCGACGAGGACGCCTACGATCCGGTCTTCGACCATCTTCTCGTGATCGATCGCGCCGAGGAGGGCAAAGGGCGCTGGCGCCGTTCCAAGGTCGTCGGCACGTACCGCTTGCTGCGCCAGGAGGTGGCAGACCGCTATGACGGTTTCTACTCCCAGGGGGAGTACGACATCGCGCCACTGATCGCGGCCAAGTCCAAGGATTGCAGCTTCGTAGAGCTCGGCCGGTCCTGCGTGCTGAAGCCATATCGCAACCGGCGCACCATCGAGCTTCTCTGGCAGGGTATCTGGTCCTATGTGCAGGAGCACGGCGTCGATGTCATGATCGGATGTGCGAGCTTCGAGGGCACCGATCCGGCTGTGCATGCCGAGGCCTTGAGCTTCCTCCACCACACCGCGCTTGCGCCCGAGGAATGGCGCGTGCGGGCGCACGAGCATCTGCGCATCGATATGAACATGATGCCCGCGGAGGCCGTCTCGCGCCGGACCGCGCTCAAGGCCCTGCCACCCCTAATCAAGGGCTATATCAGGGCCGGCGCCTTTGTCGGCGACGGCGCCGTGATCGATCGCCAGTTCGGCACCGTCGACGTGTTCGTCATCCTTCCCGTCGCATCGATTCAGCCGCGCTATACCGATCATTTCGGCGGCCGCGACGCGCTCGCCTCCGCGCTTGCGCCCGAATTGGTGCCGCTCAACTAGACGCCCGTCTTAGGCCCCAGCGCCGCGCCGCCGCGAGGGTTCTGGTTTGACGCCTCGGGGGCGTCATGCCTAGATTCCGCTCATCATGCGTCATACCGACCCGATCGAGACCAAGGCGGCGGCGGAAGCCGCGGCCTCTCTGCGCCGGCTCAACGAGCGTTCGCGCGAGATCTTCAAGCGCATCGTCGAGACCTATCTGACGACCGGCGAACCGGTCGGCTCGCGCAATTTGAGCCGCGCGCTCCCCATGACACTCTCGCCCGCCTCGGTGCGCAACGTCATGTCGGACCTCGAGACCCTCGGCCTCATCTATGCGCCGCATACGAGCGCTGGCCGGCTGCCGACGCAAACGGGTCTGCGCCTGTTCATCGACGGGCTGCTCGAAGTCGGCGACATCAGCCTCGAGGAGCGGAGAGAAATCGAGAGCCGCATCGCCGGAAGCGGCCGACGGCGCGCGGTGGAGGAGTTGCTCGGCGAAGCCGGCGAGCTGCTGTCGGGGCTGTCGCGCTGCGCCGGCGTCGTGCTGGTGGACAAACAGAGCAAGCGGCTGAAGCAGGTCGAGTTCGTCAGTCTGGGCCAGGGCCGCGCGCTCGCGGTGTTGGTGGGCGAGGAGGGCGACGTCGAGAACCGCATCGTCGCGCTCCCCGACGGCTTGCCGCTGTCCTCGCTCCGGGAAGCAACCAACTATCTCAACGCGCGGATCGGCGGGCTCACTTTGGCCGAGGCGCGTTCTCGCATCGAGAAGGAGATCGAGGAGCGGCGCGCCCAGCTCGACGCGCTCACCGCCAGCATCGTCACCGAGGGTCTCGCCACCTGGTCGGGCGACGGCGACGAGCGCAAGAGCCTGATCGTGTGCGGGCGGGCGCATCTCTTGGAGGACGTGCGGGCGATGGAGGATCTGGAGCGCGTGCGCCTCCTGTTCGAGGACCTCGACACCAAGACCGACCTGATCCAACTGCTCGGCCTCGCCGAGGGGGCCGAAGGGGTGCGCATCTTCATCGGCTCCGAGAACAAGCTGTTCTCGCTTTCCGGCTCGGCGCTGATCGTGTCGCCGTTCGAGGATACCGAGCAGAATATCGTCGGCGTGCTCGGCGTGATCGGCCCGACGCGGCTCAATTACGCGCGCATCATCCCGATGGTGGACTA
>CAYMJW010000295.1:0-2083 GCA_964390455.1 uncultured Methyloceanibacter sp.
CGATCACCAGAACCATGCTCGACCTGTGCCCCGAAAAATACGAGCGCTACTGAGGCAACTGCTCTGACACGCTCGCGCTATTGCCGTGCGCATTGATCAGGGCGGGCGTATCGGCGAGAAGGCGGGTGTGGTGACCCGCCAGATAGTCGAGCAACGAGCCGACATCGAGCGCGACCGCGCCGGCCCGTTTCGCCTCTTCGACGAAAATCTTGCCGACAACGCCGGCACCGACCAGCACGAGCGTGCCTGGGCCGGACTCAGCGCGAACCTTGGCCGCGATCTCGCGGTAGGATTCGAAAATTGGCTCTCCCTCCGCCGATTCGGTGAGATGCTTCACGCGTTGCGGCGGCGGTACCAGGATGTGCTTCGCCGGGCCGCTCGCAAATCGCAGCCGATGCTCCGGCCAACACGACACGATGACAACGGATTCAGCCGCGGCAATCATTGCGTCGAGCGCCGATCTGTCCAGAGCGCAGTGATGGCATCGTTCCTCGGTGACAAACTTGCCCTCAAGAGGGATCGCGCTGCCGCAGGCGGCGAGCACGGTCATGAGGCCGCGCTGCTGATGGCTTTCGCCGAAGCGAATTTTCGGACGGGCAATCACGCGAAGCACCCTGAAAACCGAAGGCAGCCCAATGATATCGCATGTTTCAATCGAACGCCGGACGGCACGCTTGATTTCATTTGCGATATCCGCCGGCGGGGCGATGCCCCACCAATGCCGTTCGCGGAGCGCGTTATCGTCCTCAAGGCCCTTACGTTCGATCCCCTCGACCGTAAGTGTAGGAAGCGCGTAGGCCTCGCCGTCGCCAAGTCTGATCAGCGACAACGGCTCCTTGCCTGCGAGCCTCCTGAGAATGGCATCGACCAAGCCTCGCCTCTCCTCGGCGGAGAAGCGAACATCCATAAAATTCGGCTTGATGTCCTGTAACGCCAGCAGAGGATCAATGATGAACCGGTTGAATTGCGCGCGATCGAGGCTATCGACGGCGACATAGGCTTGGGCGAGCCGTTTGACCGTTGCGCGCCCGATATCAGGCCGGAACGACGTGCAAAATTCACTCAGCGGCGGCGAGAGCGCGCCCTTCTCATCGAGGCGAAACAGCGGCTCGAGAAAGCGAAGCCGCTGCTCCTCATCGAGAGGCGCGATCTGCCGTTCGAGGAGAAGCGCCGCCGCGCGATGCCGTCCATTCGCCATGAGGAGGCGGCTTCCTCCGAACACGACGTCGTCGGCGATTCGGATTTGCGGGCTCTCATCGACTTCGAGCACCTCGCGCTCGATCTCGTCGACAGCTCCAAACCTGACGGCGACGACCAGGAACTCGTTGTAAGCTGGCGCCTCCAGGAATGTTCCCTTGGCGCGTCGGCGCAGATCGTCCCACTCCACAAGGGTGAAGCTGTTATCGTTCAGATAAGAGCTAAGTCGCAGGCGATGAAAGTCGCGCACAAGATCGAATCCCAGACTGCCATCGTCGATGAGAGAGCGCAGGAACTCCATGCGCCGCTCCGCGAAGAGCCGCGATAGTTGAGCATGGAAGGCCCACGCGGTCAGTAGGTCCAAGCGCACGAGCGCGCGTATCAGGAAGATTCGATCCTCGGCGGACCAACCGGAAGGCGGGTCGGCAAGAAACGCCCCAATCCGTTGCACGACGCTCTGAGGGACCGTTTCGGGCTTCTTGGCTTGTCGCTCTTGGCGACCGGTTCGTTTGCTTTCGGGTGGCGTCCGCCGGGAGACGAGGTCGCGCAGTCTTGCCAATCTTGCAGAGTCCTTGAAGGGGCGTCCGGCAAGCTGCGACAACGCGAAGAGCGCGGCCCGATCCGCCGTGTCGGGAAAGGCCCTGACGACAGCGCCCAAAGCGTTTCGCGCAACCCTCCGTAGCAGAGAGTTGGGGCGGCGCTTCTGCACTGGGGTTGCCGCAGCGGGTTTCGGCTGACTCCTCTCCTTCGCCTGGCCCGGCGTATTGGCGCTCGTTTCGCGCAAGGTAGTTTCCGCAATGGGCTGGATTGCGGCGAGATCGGGCTGCCAGGTCGCGCCGGTCTCCCGATAGAGCGGCCGGTAGAGGCGGGACGCCGGCACCTCCTC
>CAYMJW010000296.1:0-2067 GCA_964390455.1 uncultured Methyloceanibacter sp.
GCCTCAAGGACTGCCTCAAGCAAGCGATGCTCAAGCGCGGCGTGCCGCGCCGCTTCTACTTCGACAATGGCCAGATCTTCCGCAGCCGCCTTCTCCTGGCGCTGTGTGCGCGGCTTGGCATCCACCTCCTGCATACGCGCCCATACCAACCGCAGGGCAGGGCCAAGCTCGAGCGCTGGTTCCTCACCGTGCGCCGCGCCTTTATGCCCCGCGTCGACCTCGACCGTTGCGGCGGCCTGGAAGGTCTCAACCGGTTGCTGTTCGCATGGATCGAAGGCGAGTATCACCAGCGACCGCACCGCGGCCTCAACGGCGACAAGCCGCTGGATCGCTGGCTTCGGCTCTCCGAGGGCATCCGGCCGCTGCCATCCGAGATCGACCTCGACGCTCTGTTCCGCGACGAGGTCGTGCGACGTGTCGCCAAGGATGGCACGCTGACGATGTCGGGTCGGCGCTTCGAGGCGGGGCCGAACTTCATCGGGCGCAAGGTCACCGTGCGCTTCGACCCCTTCGACCTGCGGTCCGTGCAGGTGCTCACCAACTCGGGCGAGAGCGTCATGGCCTTCCCCGTTGATCTGGTGGCCAATCGGCGAGTCCGCCGGCAGCAGGCACCCTCAGAGCCGGGCCGAACACCGCCGGCGCCGCTGCGGTCCCTTGATCGCCTCGCCGAGGACATGAAGTCGCAGCAGACACCCGACAATCACGATGGTGATGACGATGCGGAGGCCGTCCATGTCAGCTGACCGCCAGCGCCTCGACACGAAGCTGCGCAGTACCTTTGGCCTCAAGCGCATCCCCTTCAGCAAGGATCTGGAGCCCGATGAGCTGTTCCCCACCGAGGCCTTCACCCAAGCGCTCGATCGACTTCGCTACCTCGTCGACCGCCGCGGCATCGGCGCCGTCTTTGGTGCGCCTGGTACCGGCAAGTCCACGTTGCTACGTGCTTTCCTCGGCGGGCTCGGCAAGGCTGCTTACTCGGTCTGCTACGTCAGCCACAGCAGCTGCGCGGTGCTCGATCTGTTCCGTGAGATCGCGCGTGGCTTTGCCATCGAGCCACGCTACCGCAAAGCCGACGTCATCCGTGAGGTCAAGGAGCGGATCCTCAAGCTGTCCAGAGGTCAGAAGGTCCAGCCGGTCCTGGTCGTCGACGACGCGCATCTCCTGCCCACGCACGTGCTCGACGATCTCCGCTTGCTGACCAGCTTCGATGCCGACAGCCGCGACGACCTAACCGTGGTGCTGTGCGGTCATCCACAGCTCGAAGCCAATCTTCGTCTCGCGATCAACGAGGCGCTGTCGCAACGCATCGTTCAGCGCGTGCGGCTCCGCTCGTTGCATCCCGAGGAAGTCGATGCGTACCTGCGCTTCAGGCTGGAGCTGGCCGGCCGCAGCGCCAAGCTCTTCTTGCCAGAGGCATCCGAGGCGATTGCACGTGCGGCACGCGGCATTCCTCGGCTCATCGATCGACTCGCCGAACACGCCTTGCTGCTCGCGCTGCGCGGCAAACGCACCGAGATCGACACCGAACTCGTCACCGCTGCTATCGACGAGGTCGATCCATGAAACGCCCTCCGATCCCGCCTCACCCAGAGTTTATCCGACAACCCCAGGGTCCCTTCGGCTGGCTCGAAGCCGATCTGCTGCATGACCGCTGGCTCGCCAAGCTCGAGCCCGACGCCACTGCGGTCTTGCTGCTGTTCGCCCTCGCCGCCGATCGCCGCGGCGCGTCCTTCTACAGCCGAGCACGGATGGCGGACAGCCTTGGTATCGACGTCGAGCGCGTCGACCGCGCCACCGAACGACTTCGCCAGGTCGGCCTCGTCGAGCTACGCCCTTGGCGTCCCGGTCTACGCGATGGCGTTTGGCAGATCATGCCGGTCGCCAAGCAGGTCACCGCCCGAAGCGGAACCACCACGCCCATCGCCGATCTCATCCGGTCGCTCGGCTTTTTGGCCAAACCCACCGTGATCTGAGACCGGCGAAATGTGACTGCCGCTGCGTCCTCGTCACTCTGGAGCGCTGGAACTACGTGGCGACGGAGGCTTGGCACATCGCGACCGCCGACAG
>CAYMJW010000297.1:0-2056 GCA_964390455.1 uncultured Methyloceanibacter sp.
CTAGTTTCTGTCTCGAAAGGCAAGAAGGCCGCGGATTATCGGAGGTTTTGAGGATTTGTGGCGAGCTGTCCGTTGACTGGTATGTGCGCGTTATGGCATGCATACAGGCATGAGCAAGAACGAGAGCCCCTCCGACGTCGAGCGCTGGCTGACGAGCCAAACGGCAGGAACGTGGCCGGCGCTGTTGGGCTCGTTGAGCCTGCGGCGTAGTCCCTGCATCCGTGAGAACTGCCCGGCCTGCCGATCGGGCGAACAACATCCCAGCTACGTGCTGTATGGCCGCCTGAAGGGGCGGCGCATCTCGGTATACGTGCCGGAAGAGCTGGTGCCGCAAGTGCAGCGCTGCCTGGACAATGGTCGGGCGCTTCAGGAGCTGCTGTATGAGGCTGCGCCGCGCTACATCAAGGCTTTGAAGCGCGAGCGGGCGAAGGCCAAGCGATAGCGGAGCTGAAGGGTGTCGCGATCTGGCGCCTCCCAGCTGAGCTTTGCCGACTGGGAGTTGATGCGGCAAGGGCTCCAGCTGGAGCCGCTGCTGGGAGCGATCGCCGCCTTCCTGGACGACCACGAAGGGCTGGTCACACGGATCCGCAGCGACCTGCGGCGTGGGTTGAAGCAGCCGGACACGGGGCGCAACGGGATGGCGCCGCGCGAGGTGCTGCGCTCGCTGGTTCTGATGCGGGTCAAGAACTGGGACTATCGCGAGCTGCGCGAACGGATCGCCGATGGCTACACGCTGCGCCTGTTCACCGGGTTCGGCTGCCGACCGGTGCCCAAGCACAATGCCTTCCATCGTGCCTTCGTACGCCTGACGCCGGCGACGCTCAGGGCGGTCAATGAGCTGGTGGTAAAAGCGGCGGTCGATCTTGGCTTGGAAGACGGCACGAAGCTGCGGGTCGACACGACGGTTGTGCAGACCGACATCCATCATCCGACCGACAACACATTGCTGTGGGATGCCGTCCGTGTTCTCACTCGCCTGCTCGGACGTCTTGAGCGGCTTGTTGGGCGACGCCTCAAGGGCTTCCGAAACCGCACGCGCGCTGCCAGGCGGCGCATGCAGGCCATCCAGCGGATGAGCACGACGCAGCGGCTTCGGCAACAGACTACCAAGTACCGAGAGCTCATCGGCATTGCCGAGGAAGTTGTGGCTTGTGCCCGGTCGGCGCTCGATAAGCCCGCCACCACCCGCGGCAACGACTTGATCAGGGGCTTGGCCGTCGCTGAGCTGCGTAAGGAGATCGATCACTATCGCGGATTGGCGGATCGCGTGATCGATCAGACCCGGCGCCGCGTGATCGACGGCGAGCAAGTACCCAACGCCGAGAAGATCTACTCGATCTTCGAGCCGCATACCGACCTGATCAAGCGCGGCAAGGTGCGCACGCCGATCGAGTTCGGCCACAAGGTCTTCCTCGCCGAGAGTGCCCAAGGCCTGATCACGCAATACCAGGTGCTCAACGGCAACCCGCCGGATGAGCAGCAGGTCAGCTACTCGCTGCACCGCCACAAACGAGCCTTCGGCCGGGCTCCCGAGCTGTACAGCGGCGATCGCGGCTTCTTCAGCGAGCGGAACCTGACCCTCTGTGAAGGCAGCGGCGTCAAGCTCGTGTGCATCCCACAATCCGGCGGCAGGAGAACGCCTCAACGCGAGGCCTGGGAGAAGGCGCCAGCCTTCAAGCACGGACAGCGCTTCAGGGCCGGCATCGAGGGACGCATCTCCGTGCTGTTCCGCGGTCGCGGCATGAAGCGCAGTCTGGCCAAAGGCAGCGAGCGCTTCGAGTTGTTGGTCGGCGCCGCCGTGCTCGCCAACAACCTGATGAACATCGCCGCTCTACTCACAAAGCAAGCTCCTCGCCGCCGTCGCGCGGCTTGACCAGCGCCAGCTCAATCCCAATCTCGCCAACCCGTTGATCCGGTGCGTCTGCTTGCCCGCTCGCCACCGCAAGCGGCCAGCACTTACCCACTCGACACGCCGCAGCCAACCTTCACCCTCGACCGCGACACCGAAAAACGCCCGCAATCCCTCCAGAAAAGACCCTTTCGAGACAGAAACTAG
>CAYMJW010000298.1:0-2051 GCA_964390455.1 uncultured Methyloceanibacter sp.
GCCGCCGCCCAGCGCAAGGCCGGCGAGGTTGTCGCTCGGCTCCACAGCATGAGGCTCGGCAAGGCGGCCGAGCTGGTCGAGACGGCGGTGCCCGAGACCCTGGCATACTACGTGTTCCCCGAGGAACATTGGCGCCGCATCAGGACCAACAACCCGCTCGAGCGCATCATGCGGGAGATCCGGCGGCGCACCCGCGTGGTCGGCGCCTTCCCCGACGGCAACTCGGCCCTCAACCTGGCCGCCGCCCGGCTCAGGCACATCGCCGGGACGCGATGGTCGATCAAACGGTATCTGAACATGGAGCTGCTGCGGCAGCGCAACGCGATGATCGCTTAACCCGAGCGGGCCACCGGCCAAAGTGCGAAAGATTCTGGACACTACCCGGCATGCTGGCGGTGGCGCTGGCCGACGGCGTGCCATCGCGCGCCATGGCGGCCAAGGCCGAGGTGTTCGCTAGGAATTCTCCAGTCTTTGCAGCTGGTTAGCGCCAGCACGCTGACATTCGCTTGGACCGGGACTCGGGCGAGCCTATCTTGTGCCGATGGACAGTTTGTCTCCCGCTCGCGACGAGGTAATCCCTCTGGGCATCGGCTACTACTCGGTAGCCGAGGCCAGTCGCTTGCTCGCTGTTCCGGCGCGCAACATCAATCGTTGGCTGGGCGGATACAACTATCGCAGCGACGGCGACCGGGTCGCCATGCCGCCGCTCTGGCAGCCTCAGTTGCCACGCACTGACCGCCATCTCGAGCTGAGTTTTCGCGATCTGATCGAGCTTCGCTTCGTCAATGCCTTCGTCAAGGCTGGCCTGACGGTGCAGACGATCCGGCGATGCCTCGACACTGCGCGCGACTGCGTGAAGGACGCGCGGCCGTTCTCGACCCGCCGCTTCAGGACGGACGGGCGAACGATCTTCCTGGATACCTTGAGAGCCTCCGGCAGCAACGAGCTGCTCGATCTGAAAGAGCATCAGTACGTTCTTCCGAAAGTCATCGAAAGCAGCTTCAAGGATCTGGACATCGACGATGCGACCGTGTCGCGGTGGCGCCCGTTCAATGGCAAGCCGAGCATCGTCATCGACCCGACCCGGGCTTTCGGCCAACCGATCGCTGCGGACTCCGGTGTCACGACGGCGGCCCTTGCCGACGCGTTGGCGGCCGAGGGCTCGGTCGCCCGGGTGGCCCGGCTTTTTGAAGTGTCGCCGAACGCCGTGCGCGATGCGGTGAGCTTCGAGAAGCGCCTCCTCGCGGCGTGAAGATCCTGCTCGACGAGAATTTGCCGCCAGCGCTGGCGCGCGCGCTCGCCGCGCTTTTCAAGGGCGAGCACGAGATCGTGCACATGCGTGACAGGTTCGGCAGCGGTGTGACGGACCAGGAATGGATCGAAGCCCTCAATCGCGAAGGAAGATGGGTCGTCATCTCCGGCGACCGCCGCATCACCCGAAATCGCGCCGAGTACCTGGTCTTCCGCAACTCCAGACTGATTGGCTTCTTCCTCTCCCGAGGGCTCTACAAGTCGAGAGTGATCAAGCAGATGGAGCGCATCCTGGCGATGTGGGACAGCATGATCACTTTGGCCGATACCGTCGAAGGCGGGGCGATGTTCGAGCTGCCGATGAAGGGCACTCGCGCACGCCAGCTCAGAACCTGACCGAGTACCGAACAGACTCCATGCGGGCCGGCTGGTCTCGCTGACGACGACGCTCAAGGCCGCGATGCGACCCGGTGAACCGGAGTCGATTCCGAGGTCGCGTCCGGCGTGGCGTGCGTGTCATGTCGCTCGCATCCCGGATGGTTTCGCCAAGGGGCCAACCGTCAAAGGCCCGTTTGACTTTCGTTAAGAGCGATTCGGCCATGCGCCTCGTCCGCCGTGAGCGCCGTCGGCGGGCGAGCGGCCGCATGGTCAAGCATCGCGGAAATTGCCGTGGAGATTCAAAGGGCGATTCGCGGATCGTTGACCGGATTGGAACGCCCGGTGCGATGCGCCTAGGCTTGCGCGCATGTGTGCGCCTGTCTCCGATCCGGCATTCGACTTCCGTTTACGCAAAGCCGGAG
>CAYMJW010000299.1:0-1891 GCA_964390455.1 uncultured Methyloceanibacter sp.
CATCTCGAGATCGTGGATCCTGTCGTGCTCGGCAAAGTTCGCGCCAAGCAGGACCAGCGCGACGACACGGAACGCAAAGAGGTCTTGCCGCTGCTCCTGCACGGCGATGCCGCCTTCGCGGGACAAGGCGTGGTCGCGGAATGTCTCGGACTTTCGGGGCTTCGCGGCCACCGCACCGGCGGCTCGCTGCATTTCATCGTCAACAATCAGATCGGCTTCACGACGGCGCCACGCTTTTCGCGCTCATCGCCCTATCCGTCAGACGTCGCCAAGATGATCGATGCGCCGATCTTCCATGTGAACGGCGACGATCCCGAAGCCGTGGTGTACGTGGCAAAGATCGCCATCGAATTTCGCCAGCGCTTCGGCAAGCCGGTCGTCATCGACATGTTCTGCTACCGCCGCCACGGCCATAACGAGGCCGACGAGCCCGCCTTCACCCAGCCCTTGATGTATCAGCGCATTGCCACGCATCCGAGCGTGGTCGAAGTCTATTCGCGGCGGCTGATCGAGGAGGGGTTGCTTACCCGCGCCGAGATCGATGCCATGCACGCCGAGTTCCGCGCACTGCTCGAGGAGGAATTCGCGGCCGGAGAGGCCTATAGACCCAACCGCGCCGATTGGCTCGACGGCAAATGGTCCGGCATTGGCCATGCCGAAGAGGGCGCGCGCCGCGGGGATACCGGCGTCGATCTCGACCGGCTGCGCGAGGTCGGCCGCAAGCTCACGTCATTTCCCAAGAGCTTCCACCCGCACAAGACCATCGCCCGCATCATGACTGCCCGCCGCAAGATGATCGAGGAGGGGCAGGGTATCGATTGGGCGATGGCCGAGACGCTCGCTTTCGGCACGCTGCTTGTCGAGGGCTATCGGGTGCGGCTCTCGGGCCAGGATTCCGAGCGCGGCACCTTCTCCCAGCGCCACGCCGTGCTGATGGACCAGGAGAACGAGAAGAAATACACCCCGCTCAAGCACCTCGCCAAAGACCAGGGCACCTTCGAGGTCATCAACTCGATGCTGTCGGAAGAGGCCGTGCTCGGCTTCGAATACGGCTACAGCCTCGCCGAGCCGAACGCGCTCGTCTTATGGGAGGCGCAGTTCGGTGATTTCGCCAATGGCGCCCAGGTCATCATCGACCAGTTCATCTCCTCGGGCGAGCGAAAATGGCTCCGCATGTCCGGCCTCGTTCTGCTTCTGCCGCATGGCTATGAGGGCCAGGGGCCTGAGCATTCCTCGGCGCGGCTCGAGCGCTATCTCCAGCTCTGCGCCGAGGACAATTGGCAGATCGCGAACTGCACGACGCCCGCCAACTACTTCCACGTCCTGAGGCGCCAGCTGCATCGCCAATTCCGCAAGCCGCTCGTGCTGATGACGCCGAAATCGCTGCTCCGCCACAAGCGCGTGGTCTCGAACTTGGCGCAACTTGGCCCCGACACGAGCTTCCACCGTCTGCTCTGGGACGACGCCCAGTTCCTCCCCGATCAAGCCATCAAGCTCGTTCCCGACGAGGTCATCCGGCGCGTCGTGCTCTGCTCCGGCAAGGTCTATTACGACCTCTACGATGAGCGCGAGAAGCGCGGGCTCGATGACGTCTACCTGCTCCGGATCGAGCAGCTCTATCCCTTCCCGGCGCGCGCGCTGATCCATGAGCTTGGCCGCTTTAAGGACGCCGACATGGTATGGTGCCAGGAGGAGCCGAAGAACATGGGCGCCTGGAGCTTTATCGAGCCGAACCTCGAATGGGTGCTCGAGCATATCGGCGCGCGCCACAAGCGTCCGCGCTATGCCGGGCGGCCGAGCTCGGCGGCCACCGCGACCGGCTTGATGAGCAAGCACATGCGCGAGCTCAAGGCGTTTCTCGACGACGCGCTGGGCTAGGCGGAGAGAAGGA
>CAYMJW010000300.1:0-1889 GCA_964390455.1 uncultured Methyloceanibacter sp.
ACGAACTGTACTATTTCGAGCGGGCGGCGGAGACGCTGATCACGGCCTACTCCACGGGAAAGGAGTTGCGCGAGGTGACACCGGCTGTTGCCGAGAAGACCGCGCAGCAATGGGTGGACTACCCCGAATTCGCGGAACGCCACTTCCAGGCCCTCAAGGGAATCCTGGACGAAGAGGAGCCGGACTACCGCAACTGATTGCTCAGAGATCAGTTCTGCACTTGCAAGCCGAGTTGAGCGAGAATGCTGGCGGCGCGCGTGTCTCCGGCGCTGGCGCGTTGCCGCAGCCAGGCGTCGATCTCGGGTGAGGGCCTGTAGTCGGCACGGGCGCGGTCGATCTCGATCGCCTGCAGCAGCCGATCGGCCGCGGCGCCCTCGCCTTGGATCGCAGCACGGTGGAGCCAGGTTTCCGCCTCGAACGGTTCACGCGCCAGTTCCGGGAAGAAGCCCAGGATCTGACCGAGCGAATCCTGCGCCGGAGCAAAGCCCTGCTCGGCGGATGCGCGGTACCACTTGGCAGCTTCTGCGACGTCGGGTACGGGGGCGCCGTATTTCTGAAGCACCTTGCTGCGCTCGCCCATCCAGAATTGCGCGGTCCGGGAACCGGCGTTGGCGCGTTCCAACAGCCAATGGTCGAGTTCGGGTATCATCGCCGTTGCCGTCTTCGGCACATTCGCGCTGGCTTCGTAAAGAGCCTGTTCATACAGACTCGGATAGAGGCGGCTGAAATGGACGAAGGCAGGACGCTCGCCCTTGTCCGATGCCGTGATCAGGCGGTCGAACACTTCGCGCATGTCCTCGAGCGTGATCTGACCCTCGGGCGGAGCGGACTGTGCGTTCGCGACCGGTCCATGTGCGAGGGCCAGCGCCGCAATCAAGATGACGCTGCCGACACGTCCCGGCCATCTGCGGACCGCAGGCATTCCCATCGCTTGCGAGCCGACTATGCGGGGACCTTCATGCCGCGCTGGACGGCCGGTCGGGCCGCCATGGCTGCAGCCCAGCGCATGAGATGGGGCAACTCGCCATTCTGCTCGATCAATTCGCGGCGAAACGCCACTGTCGGATAGAGTGCGACATCAGCCAGCGAGAACTCGCCTGCCAGAAACTCGACCTCTCCGAGGCGGCGATCGGCGTTTCGCAGCTGGTTGAGCAAACGCTGCTCGAACAGCTTGCGGGTCGACGTGGTGACTTCCGGGATCGTCCCAACGACGAACAGGATGCCGCTGGCCGGCGCGACGTCGCTCATGGCCTGCAGAAACCACTGCTGCGCCAATGCCCGCCGTGTCGGGTCGCGCGGCATGAGCTTGTTGGTCTTCTCGGCGATGTAGAGCATGATTGCGCCGGACTGAGCGAGGACCAGCGGCTTGCCTCCCGGCCGATCGGGATCGACGAGGGCAGGAATCTGGCCGGAAGGATTGACCTTGAGAAACGCGGGCGCCTTCTGCTCGCCTTTCTCCAGATCGACCTTGATCGCTTTGTAGGCGACGCCGCACTCCTCCAGCATGACCGAGGCGCGCTGTCCGTTGCTGGTCGCGTAGGTGTAGAGGTCGATCATGCCTGGGGCCTCCGAAGGTTCGTGCCGAGAGCCCCTGTTTTAGCGGGTCGAAACCGCTGTTGCCAGCGGGACCCGTCGCTATCCCGGCTGTCCTTGCGCGGCGCCGCTGAGGAAGACGAGATGAAGGGGGACGCCGTCATGGGCGACCTCCTCGGCGGCCGTGAGCCACACCTCGACGAAATCGCCCGTGGCCTTCAACTGGCGTTGCCACAGCACATCCGCACTGTGAACGAACAGGACGTAGCCTTCGGCTGGAACGCGGTCGTCGAGATCGCGCAGGCAGTCGATGACGGCGTCCCAGTTCATGCCGAAGTAGTCCGGAAACTGCATGG
>CAYMJW010000301.1:0-1889 GCA_964390455.1 uncultured Methyloceanibacter sp.
ACCGTGTTCGCAGCGCGCACGATCTCTGCGGCGAATTTGCCAGCCCATACGCACGGGCCGGGCACGCTGGGAGGGACGACATCTTCGAACGGCGACCACAATCACGACTACACGCGCACAAATGACGGCAACACGACGCGTGCGGGCGGTGGCGGCACTTGCAACGATGGTGATTTTTTGGACAACACGACCACAGACGGCGCGCACACCCACACAATCACGTTGTCAACCGGCGTGTCCGGCAGCACCGGCTCCGGCACCGCGATGGATTTCGCCGTCGCTTATGTCGATCTCATCATCGCCGCAAAGGACTGACGGTCATGAGAAGGACCAAAGGCCCGCAGCGCGACCCGGGCTTAACGTGCCCGCTGCACCGCGCGGATGTGAGCAAGGTCTGCCACAAATGCGATTGGTACGTTCAGCTCCGCGGCGCCAACCCGCAGACAGGCGAGCCGGTGGATGAATGGGGCTGCGCTATTCCCTTTCTCGTGCTGATCGGCATCGAGGGGGCGCAAATGTCGCGGCAGACGGGCGCCGCCGTCGAGAGCTTCAGGAACGAGATGGTGCGGCAAAACCGCGAGCTTCTCGCGATGAACGGCGAGGCGCCCGACCCCAATCTCCTGATCGGAGGAGGGCGATGATCCGCCACCCGCTCGAGCATGGGTGGGAGCTCCTGTGCTGCGCCGTCGATAAGATGAGCGTGGCGAAGACCGTGACCCTTGGCGGCACGGGATCCGCGCTGTCTCTGGCGACGGCCTCGGCGCCGGACTTCACCACGCTCAACGCCTATCTGCATACCGCAGCACTCGGCGCCGGCACGCTCGGCGCTGTGCTGTCGGTCGGGCTCGTCGTGCTCAAGGCCTGGCTCGAGATCAAGCGCCATGCCCGCGAGGAGCTTGACCTCGAGCGACATAGCCCAAAGCGAAAGCGGCATCGCCCCAAAGGGCATCGCCCCAAGGAGTCCAGTCCGAAGGGGCAGCAACCATCTAGCCGTCGCCCCGCGCCGTGATGAGGCCGCCCGCGAACCCCGCAACGGCAAACAGAATGTTCGCCATCGGCGTCCACTCGACCTTGCCCTGAACCAGCGCCATGGCGGCCACGAACAGGATCAGCGTCAGGATCAGCGCGCTCGTCGTGTACTTGCCGAAGCCCGGCGTCTTGGTGCGGAAAATGCCGATGATGGTGCCGGCGAACACGAGAAGCACGCCGATCGGCACGATGTTCTTGATGGTCGCCTCAAGCACGGCCTGCATGATCTCTTCCTTCCCGGTGCCTCGTTTCGCCTACGCGAACCGAAGATAACCGATTCGCCTCTCACCTAAACGCGCAACGCCCGGCGACCGGTTCCTTGCTTCCAGCAGCAATTTCATGTCTGCACCACGCCTCGCCAAGGCGCTCGTCGCCTTGCGCGATCAAGTCAACGCCAAATGGCCCGCTCGGTCTAACGCGAGCGATGGTTGGATCGGCGACCGCGCGCATTCTTCGCGCAGGAGCGATCACAACCCGAATGAAGCCGGAGTCGTCTGCGCGCTCGACATCACTCACGACCCGGTGCACGGACTCGATGCAGGAAAGCTTGCCGAGGCGCTTCGCGCCTCGCGCGACCCGCGACTCTCTTACGTCATATCGAATGGCCGCATTGCCAATCCCAGAATTCAGAATGGCGCGTGGCGCAAATACGCGGGCGCGAATCCCCACAACAAACACTGCCATATCAGCGTGAAGCAGGCGCCTTCGGTCTATGACGATCAGCGCCCATGGGCTATCGATGGCGCCGTGATCGCGCCGGAGACCGGCGTTCCTGTCGTGGTGCCGGAGCGCCCTCTGCTGAAGCGCGGCGCGAAAGGACCCGAGGTGGCGCGGGCGCAAGCGCTTCTCAACGCGAGCGG
>CAYMJW010000302.1:0-1886 GCA_964390455.1 uncultured Methyloceanibacter sp.
GCCTCGAGCGCGGCCTTCACGGTGGCCGCGAGCTGCTTCAGGTCGAACGGCTTCTGCAAGAACATAAAGTCTTCGTTCTCGGCGAGGTGCTGGCGGAACGAGTCCTCGGCATAACCCGAAATAAAGATCACCTTGAGATCGGGGCGCTCGCGGCGGAGCTGCTCGCAGAGCGTCGGCCCGTCCATTTCGGGCATCACCACGTCGCTGACCACGAGATCGACGTCGCCGTGATGGTTCCTGAAGAGTTCGAGCGCTTCCGTGCCGGTCGTGGCTTCGAGCACGCGATAGCCGCGCTGGGTCAGCGCGCGCACCGCGAAGCTTCTGACCGCATCCTCGTCCTCGACGAGGAGCACGGTGCCGCGCCCGGTGAGGTCTTTCGGCTTTTCCGGGACACGCTCGGCCTTCCCGGCTTCGGCCTCCGACGCCGTCTCGACATAGCGGGGCAGGTACACGCTCATCGTCGTGCCCTTGCCCATTTCGCTGTCGGCAAAGACATAGCCGCCGGTCTGCTTGACGATGCCATAGACGGTGGAGAGGCCTAGGCCGGTGCCGCGGCCGACCTCCTTGGTGGAGAAGAACGGCTCGAAAATCTTCGCCTTTACCTCCTCCGTCATACCGGTGCCGGTATCGATCACCTGGATCAGCACATATTCGCCGGGCGGCACTCCCCGCGGCGCGAGCGCGCGCGCTTCGCTTTCGCCGATATTGGCGGTGCGGATGACGAGCTTGCCGCCGTCCGGCATCGCGTCGCGCGCGTTGACGGCGAGATTGATAATGACCTGCTCGAACTGATGCAGGTCGGCCTTCACCGGCCAAAGCTCGCTCGCCTGGTCGAGACTGAGCTCGATATTCTCGTTGAGCAGACGGCCGAGCAGGATCGAGAGCTCCGACAGCACGTCGCCGAGCTGAAGCACGTGCGGGCGCAAGGTCTGCTGGCGCGAAAAGGCCAGCAGCTGGCGCACCAGCCCCGCGGCGCGGTTCGCGTTCTGCTTGATGTTGATGATGTCCTGGAAGGCGGGATCGGTCGGACGGTGGTTCATCAAGAGGAAGTCGGAGAAGCCGATGATCGCCGTCAGCATGTTGTTGAAATCGTGGGCGATGCCGCCGGCGAGCTGGCCGACGGCCTGCATCTTCTGCCCTTGCGCGATCTGCATTTCGAGCGCGCGCTGCTCGGTCGTGTCGATGGCGTAGGCGATCGCCGCCTCGTTGTGGCCGTCGCTCTCGTCAATCGGGCTGAGATAGATCCTGCCGCTCCGCTCCTTGGCGCCGGCAAAAGCGAACTCGACTGGATCGATCAGGCCTTGCCGGGCGAGCGCGGATTCGAGCGCGCGGCGGAGCGCGGCGCGGCTATCGATATCGACCAGGCTGTCGAGGGCCAGCTTGCGGCCCTCCTCGGGCGAAGCCGCGAACAGCCGCATGAAGGCGGCATTGGTCGCGCTGACGAAGCCGTCGCGGTCGATGGTGGCGATGGCGATGGGGGCCGCGTGGAACAGACGCGCGAATCTGAGCTCGGCGGCGCCCGCCTCCTCGAGCTCGCCGGGGGCGCGATTGAGCACGAGCGCATGCGCGAGCCTGCCCGCGGCGCCACCGCGTGGCAGGCGATGCAGGATGCGCACCGGAAGGCGCGTGCCGTCGGCCTTGACGAGGTCGATGTCGAAGCGGTTCGTCGTTGCTTGCGCCTGGCCGCGCGTCGTTTGGCTTTGGGCCTTCGGCGCGATCAAGGCCGCGCTGTCCTGCGACATGATCGCCGCGAGCTTGAGCGGGCGCCCTGCGACTTCCGACAGATCGAGGCCGAGCCATTGGGCGAGCGTGGCGTTCAGATAGTCGATGGTGCCGTCGGCATCGGCGGTGAAGAAGCCGGCCGGCGCGCTGTCGAGATAGGCGAT
>CAYMJW010000303.1:0-1861 GCA_964390455.1 uncultured Methyloceanibacter sp.
CGCGAACAGGACGAGAGGGGCGCCACGCTGCGTTTCCCAATGCGCCTCCATCGCCGCGACCTTGGCCGGCTGGTGCTCGCGCGTGTTCAGTCCATGCAGGTCGCCGATCACGAGCTGGAGCGGCGCGAGCCAGACGAGCATGCTCAAGCCCATGCCGAGCATGATGCGGCCATGCGGCACGCTCCGCTCGCGCAGGATGTACCAGGCGCCGATGCCGGCGACGATGAAAGCAGTGGTGAGATAGCACGCGGCGACCATATGCGTGAAGCGGTAGGGGAAGGACGGGTTGAAGATCACCTGCCACCAATCGGTCACGTGCAGCACGCCGTCCGCGGCGACACGGAAGCCCACGGGCGTCTGCATCCAGCTATTGGCCGCCAGGATCCAGAAGGCCGAGACCAGAGTGCCGAGCGCGACCATGCAGGTCGCGAAGAAATGCACCCCTTTCGGCACACGCTCACGGCCGAACAGCATGATGCCGAGAAAGCCCGCCTCCAAGAAGAACGCGGTCAGCACCTCGTAGGACATCAAGGGGCCGATGACATTGCCGCCGCGGCGCGACAGCTCGCTCCAATTGGTGCCGAAGGCGTAAGACAGCACGACGCCGGAGACCACGCCCATGCCGAACGAGACGGCAAAGATCTTGGTCCAATGCAGCGCGATGTCGCGATAGATCGCGCGCCCGGTCTTGAGCCACAGCGCCTCGAGCACGACGAGCCAGGCGGCGAGCCCGATGGTGAAGGACGGAAAGATAATGTGGAACGAGATGGTGAAGGCGAACTGGATGCGCGACAGCAATAGCGGATCGAGCTCTGGCATCCTTCCACCCCGAAATCGGCCGGCGCTCTTGCGGCGCGAATTTCGATCAGAGTAGCGCCGTTCGCCCGCAAGGCATAGGCGTTGTCGCCGCCTGCGGCGAAGCGCCTGATTCAATCGCCGCTGACGGTCCTGTCACCTCGCAAGGCGCGGCCGAGCGCTGCTTCGTGATGCTGGCGCGAAGGGGCGCCGAAGCAGCAGAAGACGACGCGCTCGATCGACGTCCTATCCTGGAGCGCTGCGGCCACGGTGCGAAGGGCAATGAGCGCTGCCCGCTCGGGCGGAAAGCCGTAGGCGCCGGTCGAGATGGCGGGAAAGGCGATTGAGGCAAGGCCGTGTTCCGAGGCGAGGCCAAAGCTGTTGCGATAGCAACTCGCGAGCAGCCGGTCCTCGCCGCGCTCGCCGCCGGCCCAGATGGGTCCGACGGTGTGGATCACGTAGCGGGCCTTGAGGCGGAAGCCGGGCGTGATCTTGGCCTCGCCCGTCTCGCAGCCGCCAAGAGCAGCGCAGGCGTCTCGGAGCTCAGGGCCCGCGGCGCGGTGGATCGCGCCGTCCACGCCACCGCCGCCGAGCAGGCTCTTGTTGGCGGCATTGACGATGGCGTCCAAATCGAGCGCGGTAATGTCGCCCTCGACGATCTCGATGCGGCCTTGCATGGCTCGCATTGGATGCCGGGCGCGCTCTGGGATCAAGCCTGAGTCGGTCAAAAAATGGCTGTTTTTGGCTCGCAGCCGGGCTTGAGGCGAAGGTTGTGTTATGTTATATCATCGCCAATGACCGGCACCCCCCACCACGCGAAGCTGTCGCGCAACCAGAGCGAGATTCTCACCTGCCTGCGCAAGGCAAGGGAGCCGATGAGCGCCTACGCCATCCTCGACCGGGTGCGGAATGCGGGGATTGCCCATCCCCCCACCGTCTACCGCGCGCTCAACGAGCTGATTGAAAAGGGCATGGTGCATCGCCTCCAATCGCGCGCGGCGTTCATCGCCTGCGATCACGGCGCCTGCGACGGCAAGCTCGCCTTCGCCATCTGCCGCCAATGCGG
>CAYMJW010000304.1:0-1855 GCA_964390455.1 uncultured Methyloceanibacter sp.
TAATACAGTGAAAGAAACCGTGATTTGTCGCCCCTGAGTCCGAGCGTTAAGGTTCATCCAAGATTGATTTGCGGGACAAAAACGGCACACCCGCTAGGACTGACAACAAGTCCGGCTCCAAGTGCCAGAGATCGCTGATCAATCGGGGGGTCCGGGGTCTTCCCTCGGACAAGTAGGGAACTCAAAAATACGGCTTGGGGGCCGACGGGGGCATGAGGGGATTTATCGGGGCTCGCCAGACCACGCTTGCCAGTGAGATTATGCTTACCGGCACGGGGGTCCATAGCGGAGCGCCAGTCAGCATCACGCTTTATCCGGCTGACGGCGATACCGGCATTCGCTTTCTCGTTTCCAACGGCAACGGCCACGAGACCGAGATCGCAGCCGATCAGCGGTCGGTCACGGGCGTTACCCTGTGCACCATCCTTGGCGACGGCAACGGCGCCTCTGTCGCAACCGTCGAGCATCTCTTGGCTGCGCTTCGCGGCCTCGGTGTCGACAATGCCCTGATTGAGATCGACAGCGCCGAAGTTCCGATCATGGACGGCAGCGCCTCGCGTTTCGTCGAGGCGATCGATGAAGTCGGCCTTGCCGAGCTCGAAGCGCCCCGCCGCTACCTCAAAGTTTTGAAGAAGGTCGTGGTCGAGGATGCCGGCGCTTATGGCGAGCTTTCCCCGCATAACGGTTTCCGCCTCGATGTCGAGATCGATTTCGACACGCCGCTGATCGGAAATCAGAGGATCGAGATCGACCTGAACCCCGGCGCCTTCCGTCGCGAACTCGCCCGGGCCCGCACCTTCGGCTTCATGAAGGACGTCGAGCGGCTATGGGCCGCCGGGCTTGCTCTCGGCGCCTCGCTCGACAACACCGTCGCCATCGGCGACGACCGCGTCATCAATCGCGAAGGTCTTCGCTTCTCGGATGAGTTCGTGCGCCACAAGGCACTCGATGCGGTCGGCGATCTGGCGCTGGCCGGCGCGCCCATTCTGGGTTCCTTCCGCTCCCACCGCGGCGGCCATCGCCTGAACGCGCTGGTGCTCAAGGCGCTGTTTGCCGATGCCGAGGCCTGGACCATGGTCGAAGCCCCGCGCTACCGCGAGATTCGCCATGCCGAGCTCAGCCATCGTCTCGCGGCCGCGAATTTCGCCCCCGAGCGGAGCTAGACGAGCGCCCGGCCGTTAAGGCACCAATCTTCGTTTGAGGCCATGCCCGTGCGAATTGGCGCGGGATGGGAAACGCGCGTGTGCCAAATGGCGCGCCATTTGGCAGAAAGTCGGCCCGCTTGCGCACGGGATGGCGGGCAGGGCAAAAAAACACCATAATCGGCGCGTTTTTTGCGGGGTACTGCGCTAGCTTTCGGCCACCCTCCTTTCGCGGGGCGCGCCAGGGGCGTCTTTGAGGGGAAGCATGACCGGACGGCTCAAGCTCGAACGAGCGGCGACCCCGATCGGCTCGGTTCAGGCCGCGCTCACCGTGCTCGCACGGTTTGCCTGCCTCCTCGTTGCCGCAAGCCTCCTCTCGGCTTGCAGTTCCTTCGGCTGGTTCGGCGGCAAGGACGATGAGGAGACCGTCTCCAACGACCCGCCGAATGTCATCTACGGCAAGGCCGAAGCCCTCGTCGACAAGGGCAAGTACAAGGATGCGGCGCGCGTCTATGAAGAGGTGGACATCAATCACCCCTATTCGCCGGAAGCGCGTAGGGCGATCCTCATGGCGGCTTACGCCTACTACAAGGGCGGCAAGTATGACGACGCGATCGGGGCCGCCGACCGCTACCTCACGCTCCACCCCGGCACGGGAGAATCGGACCTCGCCCAGAACATCATCGCCATGTCCTTTTACGACCGCGTGCTCG
>CAYMJW010000305.1:0-1843 GCA_964390455.1 uncultured Methyloceanibacter sp.
TCAACGGTCTTCTTCAGCTCGAGTCGCCCGGGGCGCGACAGCTTCAGGGGCTTCTTGGGTTCTTCTTCATTCGTGGTCGTCATTGGCCTTCCGATCGTTCTAATCAGACGTCCCGCACACACCAGCCAGTCGACTGGTTTCGACACACAAGAGGTCGCCCAGCCGTCCGGGCATGACCGCGGCATGCACGACATTCTCCCGGCCAAGCGCGTGCGAAAGCTCCGCCCTGGTGAACAGGGCCACGCTGCGAACGCCCTCGGCCAGTCCCTTCAACTTCCGTTTGCCGTCATCGGCACCATCAGCGGCCGCCAGCAATACTCCAGCGTTCTGACGCGTCAACTCCGCGCGAACGCGCTCGAACCCTGCCACGGCCTGCCCCGCACGTCGGGCCAAGCCGATCAACTCCAGGCAACGCCGCCTCAGCATCATGGCCGTCAGGTCGAAGAGATTACCGGGCACTTCGACCCGGCGCCGGGCAGCCTTGGAAAATGCATTCTTCGCAATCGCCGCTTCCAACGCCGCTCGACCGGCCTTCACCCACAGACCGCGGCCGGGCAGCTTTCCTTCCACGTCCGGAACGAGAAGATCATCCGGACCGATGACAAAGCGGATCAGATTGTCCTTCGGCAGAACCTCGCGGCTGACGATGCAGCGCCGCATCGGCCCGGTGAGGCTGTCGTCATCCGGCCCGCCCACCGCTTGCACGGCCGACAGTTCGGTTGGCGAATCGCCGTTGTCCATCTGGAACCAATCCATTGTCATTCCGGCGCCATATGGATCACGCCTGCTTGCCGTCCGTGGCTGCGCCGCCATCGCCCTCGAACCAGTGGGCGCGCGCAGCCATGATGATGGAATTTGCATCGCTGCTGGACAGGCCGGATCCCTTCAGGATCCCTTCGTCCGGATCCACCAGCTCATCGCTGGAGAGATCGGCCAGGTCATCGAGGGTCTTGATGCCCTTCTCGCCGAGCGTCACCAGCATGGCCGGCGTCAAGCCCTCGATCGTGGCCAGCGCGTCCTCGACGCCGAGCTCGCGACGACGGGCCGCCAACCTCTCGTTCTGCTCCTGCAAGTGCACGCGCGCTCGTTCGCGCAGTTCGCTCGCCACGTCTTCGTCGAAGCCCTCGATGCTCGCAAGCTCCTCGACCGGAACGAATGCCACCTCCTCGATATTGGTGAATCCCTCGGTTACAAGCAGATGTGCAATCACATCGTCGACATCGAGGGCGTCGATGAACATCTGCGAGCGCGTGCGCATTTCCTCCGACCGCCGCTCCGATTCTTCTTCCTCGGTCAAGATGTCGATGTTCCAGCCGGTGAGCATCGACGCCAGACGGACGTTCTGGCCGCGCCGTCCGATCGCGAGGCTCAGCTGGCTCTCGGGCACTACGACCTCGATGCGACGGTTTTCTTCGTCGAGCACGACCTTCGAGACCTCCGCCGGCGCCAGGGCATTGACGACGAAGGTGGCGGGATCGTTCGACCAGGGGATGATGTCGATCTTTTCGCCCTGGAGCTCGCCGACCACGGCTTGGACGCGGCTGCCGCGCATGCCGACGCAGGCGCCGACCGGGTCGATGCCGCTGTCGTTGGAGATCACGGCGATTTTCGCGCGACTGCCGGGATCGCGCGCCACGGCCCTGATTTCGATGATGCCGTCATAGATCTCCGGCACCTCCTGAGCGAACAACTTGGCCATGAAGTCCGGATGCGTGCGCGACAGGAAGATCTGGGGGCCGCGCGCCTCCTCCCGGACATCGTAGATCAGCGCCCGCACGCGGTCGCCATTGCGGAAGGTCTCTCGCGGCAGGAGCTCGTCCCGACGCAACATGGCTTCGGCGCG
>CAYMJW010000306.1:0-1836 GCA_964390455.1 uncultured Methyloceanibacter sp.
GCCATTCGGTCGGCATCATGACCTTCTGGTTCGGCCGCGAGGAAGGCGGCGAACTCCGTCAGTACAACCACAACGCCCTCCAGGAAAACATGGTCGTCACCATGGAGCCCATGATCAACATCGACGGCCTCGGCGGCTTCCGGCACCACGACATCTGTCTCATCACCAAGGACGGAATCGAATGCCTCAACACCTTCCCCAACGGCGTCCTGCTCGTCGACAACGCCGGCAAGCTCCAGGAGGTGTGGCGACCGGAGTAGCGTCGAGGGCACTGTCGCCGGAACGCCGCCCAGCCTCGGCGACCCGCCGCGTCCGCCGAGCACCTGGATCTCGACGCGCGACCGTAGGGGCGCGCTGCGCGCGCCCGCAATCAGCTGCCACCAAACCCGTAGGGGCGGCCCATCCCCGCTTTCGCGGGGACAAGCGTGGCCGCCCCCTCTGGCCAATGACGCGGGCGAAGCGGAGCCATGAGGCCCCAGCGTGGCTGCCCGCTGTTCAATGCGACGCCGTCACACGTCTGCGGCATCAATGGAACACGGAATATGTCCGCTCTGACCCCGTCACGCGCCGTTCGATGAAAGTGGGTACTAGCGTTGTCGAAAAAGCTGCCCCACGACGGAAGCGGCCTGATACAGGCCACAGTCATAATGATCGATGTCCCCGAATGCATCTTCATGAGTTTTCTGCGCCGGAATGGGAGCAGTCCGCCCGCAATGCTTACACCCCACGATATTGATTTGAGACTTGTCTATCGCTCCCTCGAACGCTTTGTTGAGATTCCTCATTGCTTCCGTCACGTTTGGCATCGTTCCTCCCATTGGGGGCCTTGCCCCTGCTCATTGTGCTGTGCTCGAGCCAAGAGTCTGACTCAGAATAACTCCTAAGCACGAAGTGCGAATATGGCGCCCTGCTGAGCGTGCTTGTCGTCAATTCGGATTCGAAGTAGCCTAGCACTCCTGTGGCACATTGCGGAGTAGGTATTCTAGGTCGTGTTGACAAATTTAGTTGACGCATGACTCCGACCTTGATTCAAGACTGCCTCTTGAAGGGAGGCAGGATTGAGTCGAGGAGATTTGAGCGACGAAGCGTGGGACATCATCAGACCGCTGTTGCCGCCGCAGGAAGGCGGCGTGGGGCGACCGCCGAGCGACCACCGGCCGTTCGTGAACGGCATCCTGTGGATTCTGCGCACTGGCTCGCCGTGGCGGGACTTGCCGGAGGTGTATGGCAAGTGGAACAGCGTCTACCAGCGCTTTCTGCGCTGGAGCAAGCGGGGCATTTGGGACGCGGTGCTCGAGGCCTTGGCGAATGCCGGGCTGGGGGACCACTCGCACCACAGCCTCGACAGCACGGTGATCCGGGCGCATCAGCATGCGGCCGGCGCAAAAGGGGGACTCAGAAAGAGGCCCTCGGCCGGTCGCGTGGCGGCTTCTCGACCAAGATCCACATCCGCGCCGATGCGCAGGGCCTGCCGCTCGTCATCACGCTGACCGGTGGCGAGGTCCACGACAGCAAGGCCTATGACGACCTGATGGCGCTGGGCGAGGACGATCCCGATGCGCTGCTCGGCGACAAGGCGTACGACAGCGACTACATTCGCGCTGACCTGAAGGACTGCAGCATCAAAGCGGTGATTCCGCCGCGTGCCAATCGGACCGCAGTCATCCGCTACGACAAGAAGCTCTATCGTCTGCGCAACCTGATCGAGCGACTCGTCAACCGACTGAAGCAGTACCGGCGCATCGCCACCCGCTACGAGAAGACCGCCGGCTGCTACCTGTCGATGGTCCTGCTCGGCGCGATTCTAATCTGGACCAAATTTGTCAACACGCCCTA
>CAYMJW010000307.1:0-1812 GCA_964390455.1 uncultured Methyloceanibacter sp.
TCGGCGAGCATCTTGTGGCTGTCGGCGGTGCTCGAACCGTGTCCGGGAAAGTGCTTCGCCGCGGTCGCGACACCGGCCGCGCGATGGGCACGGATGAAGGCGGCCGCAAGCGCCGCGACGGTGTTGGGATCGGCGCCGAAACTCCGGTTCCTCTGCACGATGATGTAATTGTTCGGGTTCAGGCTGAGATCGACGACAGGACCGAAATTGAGATTGAAGCCGGCGCCTGCCAGTTCCTGCGCCATCGTCGCGTAGAGACGCTCGGCGGCGTCTGGCGCGGCGAAGCTCGGATTTGCGCCAACGCTCCGCGCCGACGGGAAAGAGCTGTGGCCGTTCTCCGGCGCGAGCCGCTGCACGACGCCGCCCTCTTGATCGACGGCGATGAAGGGGGCCGGCGAGGACTTGGCGTTGCGCAAATAGGAGGTCAGCGCGCGCAAGGTCTCGCGCGAGCCGATATTGTCGGGGTAAAGCACAACGCCGCCGATCGTGCCCTTGGAAAGTTGGTCGCGCACGGCGATCACGCCGGGATCGTGCTCGCTGCGTCCGTCAAAGCCGACCACGATCATCTGCCCGATCATGGCATCGAGCTTTCGAGCTTCCGCTTCGGCAGCTTGCTGCGGCTCCGAGTCGCAAGCGGCGCTGAGACCCGCGAGCCCAAGACCGAGCCAAGCGAGCCCGGCCGCGAGCAGCATCCTCATCATCGGCGCATGGATCATGCTTTTTCGGGCGCCTTGCAATCTAGCGCGTTGCGCCGAGCGCGCCGGCGGCGTCGATAATGCCGGCGCCGAATGCCTCGGCCGCATCGGTGGCATCGGGCTTCCGCGCGCTCTTCGACAGGATCGCGCGGGCGCCGCTCCAATCCAGTTTCCCATCGCGCTCGAGAAGCAGCGCGACCACGCCCGCGACATGGGCCGCCGCCATCGACGTGCCCGAGGCAAGATCGTAGCCGCCCTTGAGCGCGGGCGCGACGATATCGACGCCAGGGGCGGCGATGAAGATATAGTCGCCGCGATTGGCCTTGCCGTAGAGCCTGTCCTTCTCGTCGGTTGCCGTCACGGCGATGACCTCCGGGTAAGCGGCGGGGTAAACAGGCGGCCCCTTCGGCCCGTTATTGCCGCCTGCGGCAATAAAAATCACGCCCTTCGCCGCCGCGCTCTTGACGATGCGTTCGAGCAGCGGATCAAGCGGGCCGGTGAAGCTCATATTCATGACTTTGGCGCCGGAGGCAAAGGCCCAGTTGATGCCTTTCAGGAGCTGGAACGAGGTGGAGAGCGCGGGATCATCACCGCTGCCGCGAAAGGCGCGCACGCTGAGGAGCTTCGCGCCCGGCGCGACACCCTTGAGCGCCGACCGCGCGACGAGAATGCCGGCGATCTCGGTGCCATGCGGCTCGGCGGGCGCCCTCCCCTCGCCGATCGCATCAAAGATTCCGGCGATCGCGCCTTCAAGCTCTGGGTGGGAGGCGTCGATCGCCGTGTCGATGACGGCGATCATGACGCCGTTGCCCTTCGCCACGCGATGCGCTTCATCGAGGCGAAGCTTCGCGGGAGAATATTGCGGCGCGACTTGCGGGCGCGCCCCCTCCTTGCTCGCGCTGTAGTCGTAGTTCGGCTGAACGGTCTGCACATCCGGATCGGCGCTGAGCGCCTGGAGCAGTCCCTCCAGCGAGCGATTGTCCGTGTAGCTGAGGCGCACGATCGCGCCATCGAGGAGCGGAATGAGCACGCGCGGATCGGCGGCGACATTGTATTGGCCCTCGATCCGCGCCGCGATCTCGCTCGCGCGATCCGCTGCCACGAAAATGATTGCTTC
>CAYMJW010000308.1:0-1799 GCA_964390455.1 uncultured Methyloceanibacter sp.
TCGATCGGCGCGAGCCTGCCGATCATCCCGTTCCTGCTCGGGCTTTCGCGCGGCGTCGAGATTGCCGCCGTGATCGCGGGCGTGGCGCTGTTCGCGGTCGGCGCGGCCTTGAGCCTGTTCTCGGGGCGGAGCGCGCTCGTCGGCGGCGTGCGCATGCTGCTGATCGGGGGTGCGGCCGCGGCCGCGACGTACTTTATCGGATCGTTGTTCAACGTCTCGGCTCTTTGATCAAACGCCCCATGCTGCTCGGCGATATTCTGCAACGCGTGAAACAGAGGCTGAGCGGAGGCTTGGCCCCCGCGCCGCACCCGATCATGATCGCGCGCGCGGAAGGCGCGATCCCCGCAGGCCCGATCCCCGGCTCGAAGCTCACGCCGGACTTCGTGCGCGCGATCGGCCGCTTCGCCTATCTCTGGGGCTGGCCGCTGGTGAATGTCTATAACCGCTATTGGACGCAAGGCTGGGTCAAGACCCAGACCTTCCTCGTCGGTGGCGTCGCGCCGATTGGGCCGATCAATCACCTTGCCATGCTCACCGGCTATAACGAGCCCGGCCAGCGCTACATCACCTGCCCGAGCCAAGACCTGATCTACGGCTTCGGCGTGCTCGATCTTTCGCGCGACGCCGTGGTGGTGCAGGTGCCGGATTTCGGCGAGCGCTTCTTCGTCTTCCAGGTCACCGATCACAGGACCGATGCGTTCAGTGAAATTGGCTCGATGTACGGGACGAAGCCCGGCTTCTACCTGTTGGCCGGCCCTGACTGGAAGGGTACGGCGCCCGCCGGGATCAACGCCACGTTCCGCGCCTCGACCAATCTCGGCTGCATCGTTCCGCGCGTGTTCCAGGCCGACGACGTGGCCGACAACGCCGCGGTCCAGCCGCTGCTCCGCAAGATCATGGCCTATCCGCTGTCGCGATTCGACGGCGCGATGAAGGAGAAGGATTGGGACAACATCATCCCCCTGCCGTGGAAGTCGCTCGACAACGAGGAGTGGCGGTGGGTCAAGCCCGAGAGTTTCTTCGACACGCTGCCCAAGGTGCTCGATCTCTGCCCGCCGCTCCCGGGCGAAGAGGCTCTCTATGCGTTGTTCTGCTCCATCCTTGCCGCCGCGCATGAAGACCGGGCCATGCGCGAGACGCTGAACGAAGCGGCGGTGGAGGCCGATACGGCACTGGTCGCGCCTCTGCTCGAGTTTCGCAATTTCGGCGTGGGGCTGCCCCATCACTGGACCACGGTCTTGAACAGCGCCGAATTCGGCACCGACTACTACACGCGCACGGCGGTCGCGAAGTCCAACATCTTCATCAACCGGCCGCGCGAGACCCGCTATTTCTATCAGGACTTCGATTCCGACGGCGCGCGGCTCGACGGATCGAAGCGCTACAGCGTGACCTTCAAGGAGCTTCCGCCGGTCAAGGGCTTCTGGTCGATCACGGCCTACGACCAGTTTCATTTTCTTGCACCGAACGCGCTCAACCGCTTCTCGCTCGGCACCAAGAGCCGCGACCTGCGCTTCGACCCGGACGGCGCGCTCACGGTCCATGTGCAGAAGGACCGCCCCGACGCGGACAAGGTGCCGAACTGGCTGCCTGCGCCCGATGGCCCGTTCTCGCTCTATATCCGCGCCTACTGGCCGCTCCCGCCGATCGCCGAAGGACTCTGGACGCCGCCGCCCGTGGTCCCCGCGTGAGCTTAAGCGCGGCGAAAGTGAGAGATTCGTTCTCCTCTTGCTCGGACTCATACCCCCTTGATGGGGAGGGCGGCGCGCGATCTTCCGCGCGCCGGGTGGGGTGACGGT
>CAYMJW010000309.1:0-1799 GCA_964390455.1 uncultured Methyloceanibacter sp.
CCCTGGCCAATCGGTCGTGGCCGAGCCCGAGAAGCAAAAGCAAACCCCGCTGTAGCGCCGCGCGCGTCTCTCGCGCGTCTCCCGTCATGGCCGGGCTCGGCTCGTGCCGCCTCCTCCACCGCCGTCATTGCCGGGCTTGGTCCGGCAATCCATTCCATTGGCGCTTCGGCTCGCTGAAGCGAAGCGGCATGGGTTGAACGGCGTCATCCTGAACGGCCTCACCCTGAGGAGGCCGCGGAACGCGGCCGTCTCGAAGGGTGCGTGCTTCGAGACGGGCCTTCGGCCCTCCTCAGCATGAGGGATGCTTGAGCGCCTGCAGGTTCGTAAATTTCTAGCCAGCGCTAGTTAGCGTGCTACGCTGCCATCCGAAAAAGTGGGAGGTTTGCATGCTCAAACAGGCTGGTGTTGCCTTGGCGATCGGCGCCCTTGTTTTGGGGCTCGGGGGACGAGTTGGCCAAGCTGGGTGGAGCGACGCTGGTTCGAGTCTCACATTGGGCGCGACCTCCCCGCTCATGTCAGTCAAGAAGAAGAAAAAGAACGAGGATGATGGTGCGGGGCTTACGGAGTGCACCATTCAACAGCCAGGCAGTGGCGGCGGGTGCAAGGCTGGCTTTAAGCGCGTGTGCGAGAAAATGAAGAGCGGCAACAAGTGTTGCGGCTGTGTTCCCGATAAGGCCACAAGCGCCGGTCAGTCTGCGCCGGCAGGCGGCGGCGGCAATTCTAGCGGCGGCGGAATAACGCCGGCCGAGAAGCCTGCTGACTCGCTCTTGCTGCCTTACTTCGAATGCGATCTATCCAAGGGACCCTGCGATATTCTCGAGAAGAAATGAAGGGCTCCGACCGAAGCCGACACCCCCCGTGCGCCACCACAACAGCGGCACGACGATTGTAAGCACCACAGGCGCGCTCTCCTCACCCTGAGGAGGCCGCGGAACGCGGCCGTCTCGAAGGGTGCGTGCTTCGAGACGGGCCTTCGGCCCTCCTCAGCATGAGGGATGCTGAGCGCTTCGAGTGACCGTGCTTGTCAGGGGAGCGCGTCGAGCCAATCGTCGAACAGGCGCGTTCCCGCGGCATTGGCGGCGGGGGCGTAGCGGGCGGTCTCGTTGCGAATCTTGCCGAGATCGGCCTTGCAATTGGTGAGCTCCATGGTGTGGCCGATCAGCCATTTCTCCATGTTGCGCTGGGAAAGCTCGACGTGGAATTGCAGCGCGAGAACGCGCGGGCCATAGACGAAAGCCTGGTTCGGCGTGATCTTGCTCGAGGCGAGACGGGTCGCGCCGACGGGAAGGTCGAACGTGTCGCCATGCCAGTTGAGCACGCGCACGCCGTCAATCGCGCCGAGCGGCGAGGCCTTGCCGTCTCCGGTGAGCGTCATCTCGTCCCAGCCAAGCTCCTTCTCGCGGCCGGGATAGACGCGCGCGCCGAGCACGGCGGCGAGCGCCTGGCAGCCGAGGCAGATACCGATTGTCGGCACGTCCTTCTTCACCGCCGTCTCGATGATTGAGAGCTCGCGCTTGAGGAAGGGATAGCGATCGATCTCGTAGATGCCGATCGGGCCGCCGAGCACGAGCAGGAGATCGGCATCGGTGGCGGGGCCGAGATCGTCCACGCCCGCCTCGAGGTAATGGAGGGTGATGCCGCGATCCCGAAGCAGCTCGGTCAAAATGCCGGCATCCTCGAAGGCGACGTGGCGGATGGCGATCGCTTTTTTCATGGCTCCCTCATGAGGCTCGCGCGTGTCAGCATTGTGGGCGGCGTAGCCCCGCCGTGTTTACAATTAGCGACGCGCGCTTGACTTT
>CAYMJW010000310.1:0-1793 GCA_964390455.1 uncultured Methyloceanibacter sp.
ACATCGAGCTCGGGCCATGACCGGCCCATTACACCACGTCCCGGGGCACGATCCCATGGACAGTCGCGATCGCCGCCGCGGCAACTTATACGGGACTATCGAACAACCCGATAGAACGAGCGGCAATTCTCGGCCTCGTCTTCGGCTTTTTCGGCCTTTTGTCGTTGGTGTTTTGGTGCTTGGGCGGCGTTTGGATTTCCGGACGTCTCAAGACTGATTGCCACTGGCGAGTCCTGAACATCACCCTCGGCGGCTTGCTGGCGCTTTCGATAATTCCGATGTGGCGTTGACCGCGACGCCTTCATAGCCATCGCCGTTGGCGCTAACACTCAGGATGCATTTGCGAGCTTGGGTCGACGTGCAGAGATAAGAGACGTGAGCGGGCGCAGCATGGCCAATCCACGCCATCGTCCTGAGTGACCCAGAACTGCCCTTGCCGGCGCGTATGCGTTGCAACGCACCAATCGTCTTTCCGCTGTGCCATTTAACATTCGCCGCGTTCAGGCGTGGGACGTGGTCTCTCAAGGTGGTCAGCTATCTGCGGTTCAAGCTGCCGGGATTGCTCAGCACCACGTTATTGGTTCGCTATGGCCGCCTTGCGCGTTGCTCGACCGGCCTTTTGCGATCTTCGGCGCGGCGCTGGGATCCGCCAAGGAGAGGAGCCGAACCGTTCGACGAGAAAATCCAGAAAGACACGTACCTTCGGCAAGCGGTGTCGTCCCGCCAGATAAAGAGCGGATACGGGTAGTGGCTCACTGTAATGTACGTCCGTTAGCAGCGGGACCAATAGGCCGCGCCTGACGGGCTCCCCAACCATCATGTCGCTGAGCCGGACGATGCCAGCACCTTCCAGCGCCAATCGCAACGCGGCCTCGCCGTTATCCGTTGTCACGCGGGGCGCGATCTCGACATGGTCAATTTGGCCGTTGTTGCGGAACGGCCAGCGGCTTGCCGTGGTCTTCATGGCGATGCAAATGTGCTTCGACAGGTCTGCCGGAGTACGCGGTACGCTGCGCTCTGAGAGATACGACGGTGCTGCGCAGATGACGCGCTCGAATTCGCCGATTTTTCGTGCCGCAAGCGCCATGTCGGCGACGCGGCCGTTTCGGATCGTCACATCAGCGTGGTCCTCCACCAAATCGATCACCCGATCGGTGATCGACATGTCGACGTGAACATCGGGATAACGGGCGAGGAACTCCGGCAGTGCCGGGGCGAGCTGGTGTACCGCGAAGGCGATGCTTGTGTTGACATGCAGGCGGCCGCGCGGTGATCCGCGAGATCGTGCGACTTCGGCCTCTGCTTCCTCGATGTCTGAGAGTATGTGGCGGGCTCGCGCGAAATAAACTTCACCTTCCGATGTCATCGCCAACCGTCGTGTCGTCCGGTGAAGGAGACGTACGCCCAATCGGTTCTCGAGACGATTCACGAGCTTGGAAACAGCCGAAGGGGTCAGCCCAAGAGCGATGGCGGCAGCAGAAAAGCTTTGCCGCTCGACGACCTGGACGAAGGCGCGCATATCCCAAGCGGCTTCCATACTTGTGCCTCAACTTCAGGAATTTTGGTCCGAAGATAGAGATTATCGCCAGCGGGTTCCGAGTCCAAGATCCTGTCCTCGGCAAGAAGCGTGAGCTTAGGACTGCAGCTCGCCGCCAAAGAGGACCCAATGAAAGCCATCTCCGCTATCGCACTACCGTTCGTGTGCGCGTCATCTTTGTACGCGCTCCCAGCATCGGCCCAGGCGGCGTCCCGGGACGTGGTGTAGGAGGCGGGGGCGGCGGCGTTGCGCGTAG
>CAYMJW010000311.1:0-1777 GCA_964390455.1 uncultured Methyloceanibacter sp.
GGTAGAGCAAGCGGCTGTTAACCGCTGGGTCGCTGGTTCGAATCCGGCCCGGGGAGCCAGTTTTTTTCTGCAAGGCGATTAGGTCTAAACGATGCGGGCGCCGATCTTGATCTCCACTCTCGGCGCGGCGCTTCTGCTTTTCGAGCTCGGTCCCGTTGCTGGCCCAGCGCAGGCGGCGGACAAGCCGTTCACCGATGCCGTCGCTTATTGCCAGGCGGTGGGGAATGTCGATGCGCCGGATGCGCGCTACACCGGCGCGTCCGTGCCGGACTGGATGGTCGGCGCGCTCTACAGCAAGGACGAGCTGAAGGCGCAGAAGAAGGCCAAGGTCGATCCCGCTCGCGCCGTCGTGTGGCGCTGCATGGGCGGCAAGGTGTGGGCTTGCGTGCAGGGCAACAGTCCGATCTGCGGCAAGGCGAACCAGGAGATGGCGCCGAGCAAGGCCATGCGCGAGTTCTGCGCAGGTGAGCCAGGCGCCGAGGTCATTCCGCTCTCCGTGATCGGACACGAGAACCCGAACATCTACGACTGGTCGTGCAGGGGCACGAAGCCTGCCATCGCGCGGCAGATCTTCACCGTCGATGCGCGCGGCTTTCCGTCGGAGCTGTGGAAAGAGATCGCGCCGGCGATACAATAGCGGAGTTTTTTCTGCTCTCCCCTTGTGGGAGAGCACGCGCGCCTTTTGGCGCGCGGTGAGGGGTAAGCCGCTAAGCGGCGTCGAAAAAGATTCACCCCCTCACCCTTCCCGCCATGCGACTTGCGAGCTTCGCCGCAAGATCGCGGCGGGAAGCCCTCTCCCACAAGGGGAGAGGGGAAAACTTGCCATCGCCATACACGAAAATCAGCGTGCGGCGATCGCGGCGATGGCGGTGAGTGCGGCGATGAAGAGCGCCGAGGCTCCCACCGACGCAAGTGTCCGCACATGGTTCCAGAAGGTCCAGTCCTGGAGGTAGCGCGCCCAGAGCGGCGCGGTATCCGGGCTCGCGGCTTGCGCGGCGGCGAGCGCGTTGTTGAGCGGAACGTTGAACACCATGGTCACGACGAACATGCCGAGCACATAGAGAACGCCGCCGACGAGCATCGCGACCGCACCCGGCGCACCCAAGCGGAAGATTGCCATGACCGCGAGAACAGCGGCCGCGACCGTCGTGCCGAGGAAGACCGGCATGAACCACGAGCGCAAGATCACGTCGTTGATCGCGTTCATCGCCGCGATGCCGGCCGCCTGGCCGATGCGGCCGAACGCGGTCATGATGAAAGCGGAAAAGGCGAAATAGAGCCCGCCCAAGAGGCCGCAGCCGATGGCCGAGAACCACAACAGGCCGATGGTGATCTTCTCGATCATGGTCATACCCTCCATACGCCGGTCGCGGCGGCTGCGCGGAACAGCGGCCTTGTCGGAAGCCCGCGCGCCGCAAGCAAGGCATTGACGCGGGCGCCGGTCTTATCGGCCCCGCCGATGGTGAGAATGGGTTGTTTCGGCATGTTCGGTCCCTTTCCGTTAAACACGAGAATTTATCGTATTTGACAAAGCGATAAACTCTCGTATTGGAATCGTCAAGGGGGTTTTTGCGGAGGCGTCGATTGCGGAGACGGAAGGCGGCACGGAGCGAGGCCAAAGCGACCGATCAGGGCCTGGCGCGCCTCGTGCCGGTGCAGAAGCGGAGCCGCGAGCGTTACGAGCGCATTCTCGCCGCCGCCGCCGAAATCATGGCCGAGAAGGGCAGCGAAGATTTTCGCATGAGCGATATCGTCGAGCGGACCGGCATCGCCTTCG
>CAYMJW010000312.1:0-1751 GCA_964390455.1 uncultured Methyloceanibacter sp.
GAGGATTTGTCGGTCGATTTCCGCGCCGGCGATCAGGTCACCCACGCGGTCAAACGCGTGTCCTTCGATATCGGCAAGGCCGAGACCGTGGCGCTCGTGGGCGAATCGGGCTCCGGCAAGACGGTCACGGCGCTGTCGATCTTGAGGCTCCTCCCCTACCCCTCCGCGTCCCACCCCTCGGGCCGCATCCGCTTCAACGGCGAGGATCTCCTCACGCTCAACGCGAGCGCGCTCCGCGACATCAGGGGCAACAAAATCTCGATGATCTTTCAGGAGCCGATGACCTCGCTCAATCCGCTGCACACGATCGAGCAGCAGGTGGGCGAAGTGTTGAAGATCCACCGCGGGGTCTCGGACAAGGAAGCGCGTGCGCGTGTGCTCGACCTGCTCGAGAAAGTAGGCATCGACGACCCCAAGGGCCGGCTCCAGTCCTATCCGCATCAGCTCTCGGGCGGTCAGCGCCAACGCGTGATGATCGCCATGGCGCTCGCGAACGAGCCCGATCTCCTGATCGCGGACGAGCCGACGACCGCGCTCGACGTGACGATTCAGGCGCAAATCCTCGACCTTCTGCTCAAGCTGAAGGCCGAGTTTCACATGGCGATGCTGCTGATCACCCACGATCTCGGCATCGTGCGGAAGATGGCCGACCGGGTCTGCGTCATGAACAACGGTGAGATCGTCGAGCGGGGCAACACGCGCGATATCTTCGCCGCGCCAAAGCACCCATACACCAAGCACCTCATCGCCTCTGAGCCGAAGGGTTCACCGCAGCCAACCGACGACAAGGCGAAGACCATCCTCGAGACCAAGGATTTGCGCGTCTGGTTCCCGATCCGGCGCGGTTTCCTCAGGCAGACGGTCGGCCACATCAAGGCGGTCGACGGCATCGATCTCGAAGTCAAGGAGGGCCAGACGCTCGGGGTCGTCGGCGAATCGGGGTCGGGCAAGACCACGCTCGGTCTCGCGCTCTTAAGGCTCGTGTCGAGCGAAGGGCCGATCGTCTATCTCGGCGACCGCATCGACGGTTACGATTCGAAGCGCATGCGCCCGCTGAGACGCCACATGCAGATCGTGTTCCAGGACCCTTACGGTTCGCTGTCGCCGCGGCTCTCGGTCGGGCAGATCATCGAGGAGGGCTTGGCCATTCAGAGCCCTTCGCTCACCCGCGCCGAGCGCGACCAGCGCGTGGCGCGCGCGCTGAAAGAGGTCGGGCTCGATCCGGCCGTTCGCGACCGCTATCCGCACGAATTCTCAGGCGGGCAGCGCCAGAGAATCGCCATTGCCCGCGCGCTCGTGCTCGAACCGAAATTTCTCATCCTCGACGAGCCGACCTCGGCGCTCGACGTCTCGGTGCAGGCGCAGATCGTCGATCTCCTGCGCGAGCTGCAGCGCCGTCACAAGCTCGCCTATCTTTTCATCAGCCATGATCTCAAAGTCATCCGCGCGCTCGCGAACTCGATCATCGTGCTCCGTCACGGCAAGGTGGTGGAGCAAGGCCCTGCGCGCACAATATTTTCCAAGCCGAAGACCGCCTACACCAAGGCGTTGCTTGCCGCGGCCTTCGAGCTCGAGGCGACGCGCGGCGGCGCGGTCGCGACTTAGATCGAGAGAGCGCGGAACTCTGCGCCTGCTAAGGCGTTGCTTGCTCATTCACCCCCGTACGCCATGCGGTGTGGTTTGTTGCCGATCGGAATTTTCGATCATCAGCGGCCACACCGCTCTTGCTTCATGGCAGCCGCCGCACGCCT
>CAYMJW010000313.1:0-1744 GCA_964390455.1 uncultured Methyloceanibacter sp.
GTGAGCGGCACGCGATCCTGCGGACGTTTCGGTCCCGCGATCGACGGCTCGACATCGCCGAGATCGAGATCGAGCGTCTTGGTGAAGACCGGATCTGGCGTGTCGCTCTCGCGATAGAGCCCTTGCGCCTTGGCATAAGCTTCGACCAGAGCGATGCGCCCGGGCTTCCGCGCCGTCGCCGCAAGATAGGCGAGCGTCTCTTCATCGATGGGGAAGAAGCCGCAGGTCGCGCCATATTCGGGCGCCATATTGGCGATGGTGGCGCGGTCTTCGAGAGGCAGATTGCCGAGACCCTTGCCGAAGAACTCCACGAACTTGCCGACCACGCCCGCGCGCCGCAGCATCTCGGTGACGGTGAGCACGAGGTCGGTCGCGGTGACGCCGTCTTTCAGCGCGCCGGTCAGGCGGAAGCCCACCACTTCGGGGATCAGCATGGAGATCGGCTGGCCGAGCATGGCGGCCTCGGCCTCGATGCCGCCCACCCCCCAGCCGAGCACCGAGAGCCCGTTGACCATGGTGGTATGGCTGTCGGTGCCGACCAGCGTGTCGGGAAAGGCGACGGTCCGCCCATTCTCCTTCGTCCACACCGTCTGCGCGAGATATTCGAGATTGACCTGATGGCAGATGCCCGTGCCCGGCGGCACCACACGGAAATTGTCGAACGCGCCCGCGCCCCAGCGCAAGAACGCGTAGCGCTCGAGGTTCCGCTCATATTCCTTGTCGACATTGATCTGGAAGGCCTGGCCTGAGCCGAACGCATCGACCATGACCGAGTGATCGATAACGAGATCGACCGGCGCGAGCGGATTGATCGCGCGCGGATCGCCGCTAAGCGCCGCCATGGCATCGCGCATGGCGGCAAGATCGACCACGGCCGGAACGCCGGTGAAGTCCTGCATCAGCACGCGCGCGGGCCTGAATGCGATCTCGCGGTCGCTCCTGCGCTGTTTCAGCCAGAGCGCGACGGCGCGGATGTCGTCCGCCGTGACCGTGCGCCCGTCCTCGTGGCGCAGCAGATTCTCGAGCAGCACCTTGAGCGAGAAGGGCAGGTTTGAGATGCCCTCAAGCCCGTTGGCCTCGGCCTCCATCAAGCTGAAATAGTCGTACTCGGCCCCGCCGGCCTTGAGCGTGCGGCGGCATTTGAAGCTGTCGAGCGAGGGTTCAAGGGCCGCGGTCAACGGTGTCTCCTTCTGCGTTAATCGTGTGGAGCACGCGAAGGCGCGGGCCTTGGCGCGTGACGGGACAGTCCTTCTATCCCGCCTCGAACGGCGCCCCTTGGTTAAGGCTTGCGTGCTCAGGGTCTATATAAAAGCGCTTGCGGCGGCGAGACAATGACGCGAAGAGAGCTTGGGGTCACAAATCCTGTGCGCCCTGCCTCATTTGACTGACGCGAATTCCGAGCCATGCCGCACGCGATCGGCCTCGCCGCACTCGATATCAGCTGCCAGCGCGGCGGCCGGACCATCTTCAAGGATGTGAGCTTCAGCCTTGCGCCGGGCGAGGCGCTCCTCGTCACCGGACCGAACGGCGCCGGCAAGACGAGCCTCTTGCGGCAGATCGCGGGGCTCCTTCCGCTCGCTTCCGGCGCTCTCCGTCTGGAAGGTGGAGAACCCGACGTCGTCATCCCTGAGCTTTGCCACTATGTCGGCCACGCCAACGCGGTCAAATCGAGCCTGAGCGTCGAAGAGAACCTCGCCTTCTGGGCCGCGTTTCTCGGCGACCGTCGCCCCGATCTCGAAGCCGC
>CAYMJW010000314.1:0-1736 GCA_964390455.1 uncultured Methyloceanibacter sp.
TGAGGACCTTCGAGGACGTGATCGAGGCGAGCCGCCAGATGCACGGCGGCTAGGCTGTCGCTAGCATCCTGCTCGGTGAGCGTCCGCGCCAAGACGACGGAGGGGCCTGTTACCAACGCGGAGCAGCGATAGATCGATGCTTTACGACGTGGTCCTTTTGCGCACCTTCGTGGCCATTTGTGACTCCGGGAGCTTCACCAAGGCTTCGCGCAAGGTAAATCTTACCCAATCGGCCGTCAGCCTTCACGTCAAACGTCTTGAAGATCAGGTCGGCACTCGCCTCATTGCGCGTAACGCCCGCGGCATCCAGGTGACCGAGCAGGGCGAGGTCCTGCTGTCCTACGCGCGGCGCATCCTGGCCTTGTACAGAGAGGCCGAACAGCGCCTTGGGCGCGATGCTGGCGGCCTGATCCGGATCGGCGCGCCTGACTATTTCGATTTCCAGATCTTGTCATCCCTGCTCCGGCAGTTTGCTTCCGACTATCCGGCAATCCGCCTGCAAGTCGAGCTCGGCATAGGCCCGGATATCTCCGCGCTTCTAGACGAGGGCAAGCTTGATATCGCGATCGTTGCCAGCGAGATCGGCGAAAGTGACGGTCTGTCTTTGTGTCGCGAGCGGCGCGTCTGGGCGGCGGGACGAGGCATGCAGCTCGATCCGGAAGACCCCGCGCCGCTGGCACTCTATCCACCCCATTGCCGCTGGCGGCGGCTCGCCCTGGAGCAGCTCGATCAGGCCGGCCGGGCATGGACGGTCGTGCTTCAAAGCGCGGGGACGGCTGGGATTCTTGCTGCTCTCGACGCCGGCCTTGGCATAACGATCTTCCCGGAACACGGATTGCCGAGCACGCTGAGATCACTCGGCAGCGACGAGGCGTTACCAGATTTGCCCGACTTCGAGTTTGTGCTGCGATGCAGTCGCAATATGTCCCCGGCGTCGGAGCATCTTGCCGGCATGATCGCGAACTATTTTCAGCTTTCGTCGGCGCTTAGACCCGGCATGACCTACGAAGAGCGGTCAAACCTCATGCTCTAGCTCATGTCGCGAACGCTTCACTCATGGCATCCAGACCAATGCTCGTACACAGTCCAGGGGTCGCCGTCGTGTGCGCGGGGCTTGCAGGGGCGCTGGAGGGCTGAGCGCGGCGGCGGCTCGACCGCGGCCCCGCGAGGATCGACGCAGATCGCGTGGCCAGTCACGGGGTTGACGACAGCTTTCAAACACTTTGGCGAAGGCGCCGGGGCCTCTGTTGTCGTAGCACCCTCGGCGTGGACCGGCAGCGGCAGGGACAACGCGACGCCAAACGCTACGACACGTCTGTTCAAAGCTTTCACGTTTCCTTCCTCCCTGTTCAGCAGCGATCATGTGCCTCGAAAAGCCTATACGCGCGTCCGCAAAGCCGGTAGCGACGATGTCTAATGCTTGTAATGAGCGTGGCTCATGGACGGCGCGCGACAAGGCTCGCGTAAGACAGGCTCTTGGGCTGAGCGCGGCAGAAATCGGGCGTCTGCGCCGAAATAGCCGAACCCTCGCAACGCCTGGGTCGAACCATCAATTCAGATTTGACTCCTGCGACAGGGCACGCTTCGTTGGGCGCCGAATCCTCGTCCTCATGCCAGGAGCTTGATCGTGACTGCCGCCGAAACCATCACCGGCCGCGGGGCGCGGGCCGCCCCCGAACTTATTTCCCACCTCTCTGCTGCCGCCGAGGCCGCGACCGCCCTGCGCGGCCGCGCCG
>CAYMJW010000315.1:0-1706 GCA_964390455.1 uncultured Methyloceanibacter sp.
ACAGCAAAGCCCATCACCAGCGCCGTGCCATGCAATCCTGCAAGCAGCGCATCGCCCCAGCTTTCCCCGGCCGGACCTTGCAGCGCGAACTCCCGCAGCGCACCTGCCAGAAAGATCGGATAGACGAGCGCCGCGAGCACGTTTCCGCCGACCACGAGCTGAAAGGTCATGAACCCGCCGAAGCCTAAATCGGCCAAGAGCCGGCGCGGCGAACGCATATGCACGAGCCAAGTTTTCATCCAGCCTTTGAACCAGCGCGTGCGCTGCCGCAGCCACGGCATGAAATGTGCCGGCGCTTCCTCGTAAGTCGTGGATGCGATGACAGTGGTGCGATGGGAAAACCGGCTGAGCCGCATGCCGAGATCGGCATCCTCGGTGACATTGTATGGATCCCAGGCGCCGAGCTTGCGCAGCACCGCGGTACGGAAATGATTGGACGAGCCGCCAAGAGGAAGCGGCATTTCCAGCGCCGCAAGACCGGGCAGGAAGACGTCGAACTGTCCGGCATATTCAGCCGTGAAAAAGCGCGCGAGCCAACTATCGGCGGTATTGTCAATGGTCAGACGCGCCTGCACGCAGGCAAGATCGGCCTCGGCCAGGAACATATTGAGCGCGCGGCGAAGCTGATCGGGTTCCGGCCGGTCTTCCGCGTCGTAGATGACAGTAAAGGCGCCCCGCGCAAAGGGTAACGCGGCATTGAGAGCCTTGGGCTTGGTGCGCGGGCCTGCATTAGGGGCGACGATGACTTCGAACGGTGGCCCGAGACGCAAACGCTCGATGGCGTCTCTCGTTTCCGTGTCATCAGGCTCTATCACGAGCTTGATGTCGAGCTTCTCGGGCGGGTAGTCGAGCTGCCGCAGGCAGGCGATCAATTGCGTCACCGAAGCGGCCTCGCGGTAGAGGGCAGCAATGATGGTGTAGATTGGCAACCGGTCCTCGCCGACGCGCGGAAAGCGTTGCGGCTCCGGATGCTTGACCAGACTGCCGAACAGCCGCAACACGATCCAGGCGATGAACACCATCGCCAGCAGCACCTCGAGTGTAGAATAAGCTTGGGCTGGCTCCAGTGCGGCGGCCACGAGTGCGCATGCGGTGAGCGAGGAAAATTTCAACCAAGCCGAATTGTGCGACTGCGGCGCTGCCGAAAGATCAGGATGGGACAATTGCAAACTGTCTGCCGCGCGCCGTGCCAGCCATGCATCGCCGTGCTTGGCGACAAATCGGTGCAGCCGCTGCGAGGACGTGACGCGAAAGCGAAGCGCGAGATCACTGTTACCCGCGGAAAGGCTGGCCAGGCGCTGGGCCGCAATTCCGCGCGGCGCCACCACGACTACGAGGTCGTTATCCGCCTGGATAGGCAGTACCCCGATCGCAGCAGCTTCCATCAATCTATCATCGTCGAGCGGGCAAGCTGTACGCGGCATGTCTGCGAGCGGCTCGAACATGATTCCGCAGGACGCGGCAAAGGCCTGAATATAATCTTCTTCCGAAATGAGGCCGCAGGCGATAAGCACCCGGTCCGCCCCGACGCCTAGCTGCTCGGCACGAAGCTTCGCCGCGGCCAATGTGCTTTCAGGGAATCTTGCTGCGACGCATTCGAGTTCCGGGCCGTAAGGTGCCGGTGAACCGGAAAGATCCGGTTCCCGCTCTTCGAATGCGCGTGGAACGATGGAAAATGCGTCAGACGCCGAAACCCATTCCCAGCG
>CAYMJW010000316.1:0-1697 GCA_964390455.1 uncultured Methyloceanibacter sp.
CCCCGCAGCGGACGCCGCGTGCTGGCGACGTTCGACGTGAACTCGGGAGACCCGCATGTCCATCGCATCGATTCCTGATCGGCTCCGGCGCGCGGCATTGACGGCCCTTGCGCTGGTGGCGCTGTCGACCGGCGGGTCGGCAACCGCCGACGAAGCGGAGATCGTGGCATTGCAGAAGAAGTGCAATGCAAAGGATTGGGCAGCCTGCGACGAACTCGCCAGCAATTATCAATATGGCTTCGACGTCGCCACGGATGCAGACAAGGCGGCCGCGCTCTACCAAAGAGCCTGCTCGGGCGGATTCGCAAGCGCCTGCGCTTCGCTCGGCTTGATGCTCGACTCTGGTTCCGACGTGGGCAAGGACCAGGCTCGGGCGAACGCGCTGTACCGTCAGGCTTGCGATGCCAACGACGCTGACGGTTGCCACTATCTGGCGGGCAGTTACAACGAGGGCGATGGCGTGCCGAAAGACGCGCCACGCGCCGTCGCGCTCTACCGGAAAGCCTGCGATCTCGGATCGGGCAATGCCTGCTACATGCTGGCGTTGAAATACGGAACGGGCGATGGTGTCGAGAAAGACGAGGCAAAGTTTGAGGCGCTGCGCAGTCAGTCCTGCAAGATGGGCTCGAGCCTCTGCCAGATGATGGCGTACGAAATGACGGTCGGAATCAACCTGGACGCTTGCGACAAGGGCGACGCTGAGAGGTGCAACGAGATCGGCGATGCCTACCAGTTCGGCTGGGACGACCTGGAAATCAACTACGACGAGGCAGCCGTCTACCAGGAGAAGGCCTGCAGCGGCGGCTCGGTGGAAGGTTGCACGAGCCTCGGCCTGCTATATTTCGAAGGCCGGGGCGTCAAGAAAGACTTCAACAAGGCCCTTGAACTCTGGCGCAAGGCCTGCAACGGCAATGCGGCCGTGAATGCACGCGGCTGCCATATGCTCGCCATCAGCTACGATTTTGGCGAAGGCGTTGCGAAAGATCCGGCCCGCGCACGCATGCTGTACGGAAAAGCCTGCCGTCTCGGCGCGAAGAAAGCCTGCGATGTCCAGGTTGCGGGCGCCGATGGCCCGAGGCCGAAGCCTGCAATCGCGCCGGCCAAGCCTCCAGTTGCGGCACCGGCGGCTCCGCCGCCGTCGAAGGCCAGCGTGCCCCCGCGGGCGACCGCTGCGGGTGCTGCGGGTGCTGCGGCAACGGCATGCAGAATCGTCCGGATGCAGATCGGCGTGGACACGGTTGCGAGCGTCGAGCGCGACATCAAGTCGCGCGGCGGCACGCCGAATCGCGGCGGCGGCGGGGTGGGCAAATTCGGGATGAATGCGACGAGCGGCGATTACGCCGACGCCGGGCCGGGCGTGATGGCCGTGATTTACGATTTCGATGCGGCTGGTCCGGCCGGCCGGCTGATTGCCGTCAAGATTTCACGCAAGTCAGACTTCCAACCCTCGCCGGCCGAGTTCCGCGCCGCGTACGCGAAGCTCGCCGCGGACCGCAAGGCGGCGCTCGCGAAAGTGTTCGGACCCCTGAAGCCGCAGTCCGCGACGGAATCCGCTGCTGCGGCGGCGGGCTGCCAGCTGACCCTGTTCGAGAATCCTGACGCCGGCTGGCTGTACGAGGTTTACCAGCTCGCGCAATGACGACTGGTGCCGGCGGAGGGAGTCGAACCCCCGACCTGAGGTTTACAAAACCACTGCT
>CAYMJW010000317.1:0-1696 GCA_964390455.1 uncultured Methyloceanibacter sp.
AACGCGTATTGACATAAGAGGGGGATCATCACTTATTGAAGCGACGTCTCTCCACATATCGGCCACGTGGCGGAGTGGTTACGCAGCGGACTGCAAATCCGTGCACACCGGTTCGATTCCGGTCGTGGCCTCCAATTCACCGCCTTCCCGAATTTCCCCAATGGCGCGCACGCCATGCGCGTCCTTACGGAAGCGGATCGGACGCGGTGGCCGCCTTCTTCTTGGTGTCTCCCGCCGCGCCCTCACGGGCAGCCTCGTCTTCGACCTCCTCACCCTTCCTGCGATGCCACCACACGGTGAGCTGACGGCGCCAGCGCCGCACGATGGGGAGGTCGATCGACAGCACGAGCAGCCCGAGCGGGATCATCCAGAACCCGAGCACCGGCAGGAAGCCGACGATGCCGCCGACGACCAGGAGGATGCCGATGCCGATGCGAATGGGCTTCGACTTCGGCAGATGCCAATGGCGATCGAAGATGCGGATCTTGTGGGCCATGGGCTCCGGGCCGTGACGGCTGACCGAGGCCGGAGATAGGGATTTCCCGGCGGCGCCGCAACCTTCGTCTTTCGTGACAACGCCACCTAAGGTCGTCATTGCCGGGCTTGATCCCCGGATCGAGTCCGGGGACAGGCTCCGGCAATCCATTCCAATTGCGGTTCAGCTTCTTGAGGGGTAACGGCATGGATGCCCGGACAAGCCTGCGCCCGGGCCGGCGAAGCCGGACCCGGGTGTCCGGGCATGACGTCAGACGCGCCGGCCAGTGTCGAGTTCCTGCTTGAGAAGCCAGGTGTGGAGGCGGCCGACGCCTTTGACCTGGATCGGCCCGCGCGGCTCGAACACGAAGCTGTCGCGCAGCGCCTCCCTCACCGCGTCGGACACTTGAATCTCGCCGGGAAGACCGTGCGACTCGAGCCGCGAGGCGAGGTTCACCGTCTCGCCCCAGACATCGTAGGAGAACTTGTCGCTGCCGATGATGCCGGCCATCAGCGGCCCGGTGGCAAGCCCCGCCCTGATCTTGAGATCGACGCCGTGCTCGGCCGAGAGCCGATCGACGAGGCCGGGCAGAAGAAGCGCCATGCGGGCAAGCCGCGCGAGATGATCCGGCTGCGCGCGGCTCACCCCCGCGACCGCCATGTAGCCGTCGCCGATGGTCTTGATCTTCTCCACCTCATGTGCCGCCGCGAGCCGGTCGAACTCGGTGACGATATGGTCGAGAAGCGCCACGGTGCGCTGCACACCGAGCCGCGCGGCAAGCTCGGTGAAGCCGACGAGATCGGTGAACAGAACCGACGCCTCGCCGACGCTGTCGGCCACCTTGTCGTTGGGCCGCGCCTTCAGGCGCTCGGCGATCGCTTCGGGCAAGATGTTGGCGAGAAGCGCATCGGCCTCGGCGCGGGCGCGATCGGCCACGGTGAAGGCGTAGCCCACGATCAGCGCGATGATAGTGAAGGTGGTCGCGGCCGAGGAGATGTAGAGATTGGCGAGCAGCGCAGGCGCAGCCACGATGCGCGCGCTCTCCGGCGGAAACAGGAACCAGGCCGCGACATGCAGCGCGAGCCCGATCGCGATCACGCTGACGACGAGGCGGATGCGGTCGAGGCCGACAACGGCGAAGGCGACCGCGGCGGCGATGATGAAATTGATCTGGATGCCGGAATCGTGGCCGAGCTCGCGCACGAAGAAGAAGAGCGCGAT
>CAYMJW010000318.1:0-1688 GCA_964390455.1 uncultured Methyloceanibacter sp.
TCAACCTCGCGTCGATCGTGGTCGTGACCGCGGTGTCGACGGTGGTGCTGCCGCTGATCGCCTGATCAGCCTTCGGCCGGCGTGCCGTACTTGTGGCGCGCGATTTCCATCTCGATGCGCGCGAGCCGGGGCGGACCTCCGCCATGCATTCCGGACTGCGGCCTCGTGAGTTCCCACAGAGTTCCCGATTCGGGATCGCGATAGAGCTCATCCCAGCCGGACTCATCGGTCTCCAACAGGACCAGGCGCTCGTTGACAAGCCATTCAATGCGCGTGGCTACGGCGTCACCCACGGTTCGCCGGCCCTTGGAGATCCAGTGTCCGACAAGCTCAGACTCATCGGCACGGAGCGGGATTTGATCGCTCATTTCAGGTAATTCTTCCGGATGATCCGGCCGCTCTCCAGGTCGATGTCGCAGCGGTAGGCGGAAAACGAGAGGGCCACCAGCGGCTGACGCGATTCGATCCGGTAGTAGTGATCCGCGAACTCCGGCTGCTCCGCCTGCCAGAGCAGCTCGCCGGCCTCCGAATACGCGCGCAGGTTCTGGACAGGTTTGCGGCTCCGGCGGCGCTGGGCGCCGTAAGCCGGATCGTCGAGGTACGCATCGGGGTCGAGAAGAACGACGGCGCGGCCACCGGCCCAGTATGCGTCGCGGATCATGTAATCCATGCGCGTCGCGTGGCCGTTGATGCGGAGGATGTCGCCCTCGTGGGTAACGGTACGCTCAGGATCCATACGCTACCGTGATGTCGCTGCCGCAGTGTTGATGGTGAAAGTCCGAAGCAATGCGGCCCCAGGCATATTGGTACGGCGGTTCGCCAATCTTCTGGCGTAGCCAGTCGTCGTGATGGCGTTTCCTCACGAGCTCCTGCTCCCTTGTCGGACCGTCGACCGGGTCGCCAGGAAGCGTGAACACGATCGATACATTCAGCAGCCGATCGTCGCGGAAGTCGATCGTTGCCGCGATCCCAGGTTCCGGCTGGAACCGATAGGTCTGGAATGTGCCTTGAGCATGCAATTGCTCCGACCCGCGGCCAAGCGGCGCCGCGAGGAAGGACTGCCGGTCGATCGCTGGCGCAATGCTGCCGCGTGCAAACTCGATCGTTCCATTGGCAACGTTTATTCGCATGTCACGGTCCCAGCGGCAAGGTCTCGACGAAGCGCAATGACGACTCGAAGGAAGGTACTACGACCTGTGGCAGGCCTCCAGTGCCGTGGTTCGCATTCCTCAAGGCCAGGCCGAAGGCAGCGGGCGTATCTTCGATGACTTCATAGGCAGCCACGCGGGTACGCATCGGGTAGTTTGCGGATTTTGCCAGTTGCAGCCCGTCATACAGGGACGCAGCGCTGCTGTTGCTGCGACGCAGGGCGCTGGGGGTCGTATAGAAAGCGGTCTGGCCGGGAAAGCCGGAATAGAGAATCGTGCCTTTCTTCAGGGTGATGTCCTTGAAGCGGTCGATGCCGGGATACTTCGGCGACCCTTGGTAGGAGCGCGCGATCTGGCTCGGGCCGCCCACGACGAGCTCGGTGCCGCCCTTGCGCACGACGCCGGCGGCACCGCCGATGAAGTAGCCGACGTCACCGAAGGATGCGCCCGCGCGTCCGGCAGCGCTGTCCGGGATGGCGAACCACTCGAAATCCGGGTCGGCGCCGAACAGCATGGCGACGGGCGACGAGCCGATCGCGA
>CAYMJW010000319.1:0-1685 GCA_964390455.1 uncultured Methyloceanibacter sp.
GCGCACCCGGATCATGCTGCCCGAAACCCAGGATTGGATCACGCTCTACGCTTGCCGCTGAGCGGCGCCATCGGCGCGGGCGAGGCACGCAAATCCATCGACATGGGCGGAAAGCTAGGCTAGAAGCGGCCTCGCGCGGGCGCTTCCGAGCCCCCCGCGCCTCTAAACTTAGGATCAATCAAAAAGAATGGCGTTCGCCGGAAGGCTTTGAGCCAGGCAGGCGCCCACCGAAAGGTATTGACCATGAATATCATCGAGCAGCTCGAAAAAGAGCAGGCTGCCGCGCTCTCCAAGCAACGCAAAGTCCCCGAATTCGGCCCTGGCGATACGCTCAGGGTCAACGTCAAAGTGGTCGAGGGCGAACGCACGCGCGTGCAGGCCTATGAGGGCGTTTGCATCGGGCGCTCGGGCGGCGGGGTGAACGAGAACTTCACCGTGCGCAAGATTTCCTACGGCGAGGGCGTGGAGCGCGTCTTTCCGGTCCATTCGCCGCTGATCGACTCGATCGAGGTGGTGCGGCGGGGCCGGGTGCGCCGCGCCAAGCTCTATTATCTGCGCGGCCTGCGCGGCAAGGCGGCCCGCATCGCCGAACGCCAGGAGGTCAGAGGCAAGAAGGCCGATTCCTTCAAGGGCTTCAAGCGGCCGAAGGGCGAGCCCGATGATCTCAAGCTCATTCCCGGCGTTTCGGCCGAGTTGGAGAAGAAACTGAACGGGCTCGGCCTGATCAAGTTCGACCAGATCGCCAACCTCACCGACGACGAGATCGCTTCGCTTGACGAGGCGCTGACGCTCAAAGGCGCCATCGAGCATGACGATTGGGTTGCCAAGTCCGTCGCGCTGATGGCCGAGACCACGGCCGGCGAAGTCCCGATCGAAGAAGAGGAAGAGGGCGAGGCCGGCACCGAGCCCAAGGCCGCGAAGGCCCCTAAGGCCAAGGACAAGGCCAAAGACGCCAAGGCCAAACCCGCCAAGAAGCCCAAGAAGGGCTAGGGGCTGACGCTGCCGCGAAGGCCACGGGTCTCGACCCTAGGGGATTTGTAAACCGGGCGCCGAGGCGCTATCTCTGCCCTGAGACCCCGAGATCCTTGCCATGGCTCGACCGCGCACCCTCTACGACAAGATTTGGGACGCCCATCTCGTGCATGAGGCGCCTGACGGCACGTGCCTGCTCTATATCGACCGGCATCTCGTGCATGAGGTGACGAGCCCGCAGGCCTTCGAGGGCCTGCGCATGGCGGGGCGGACAGTGCGCGCGCCGGAGAAGACGCTCGCCGTCGTCGATCACAACGTGCCGACGACAGACCGCTCACACGGCATCGACGATCCGGAATCCGCGCTCCAGATCGCCACGCTCGCCGAGAACGCGCGCGAGTTCGGCATCGAGTATTACGACGAGCTCGACCGCCGCCAGGGCATCGTGCATGTGGTCGGGCCCGAGCAGGGCTTCACCCTTCCCGGCACCACCATCGTCTGCGGCGACAGCCATACCTCGACCCACGGCGCTTTCGGCGCGCTCGCCCACGGCATCGGCACGAGCGAGGTCGAGCACGTGCTCGCCACCCAGACGCTGATCCAGCAGAAGGCGAAGAACATGCGCGTGCGCGTCGATGGCGCGCTCACCGAAGGCGTTACCGCCAAGGATATCATCCTCGCCATCATCGGCGAAATCGGCACCGCTGGCGGCA
>CAYMJW010000320.1:0-1672 GCA_964390455.1 uncultured Methyloceanibacter sp.
ATTCTATGCGCAGCGTAAGGCGGCCTGAGTGTCAGGTTGGCGTTTGCCAGGAATGTTGATGGGGAGTGGCGGCCAGCTCCGTCAGCCGTCGGGGATGGGTATGACTTTGTCGAGGATTGTCGCGGTGGGGCTCGGCAACTTCATCTTCTTCAGGAGCCGGGTGAAGCAGCTTTGACCTGCTTGCTGCCAGCGGTCGATTTCGGCGATGATGCTGGACAGGGTGAAGGTCGGCAAGTACAGACGCAACGATTCCAACACACTCACGACGATGGTTTGACGACGAGCGCCGGTCAGCGTTTTGCTGGTCCGCCCGGTCTTGCGCGCCGTGGCGGCGTCACGCAGGGTCCGCTCGGCTTCGTTGTTCGTGCCGGACACGGGCTCGCTTTGACCATTCGGCGCCGGCGCGGGTTCGGTGGTCACAAACGTGAACAGTTGCCGACCCAACATCAGCTTCATCACTTCGTTGCACAGCCGTCGGTAGTTGTTTTCGGGACTGTCCTCAAGCGGCGGCAACTCCAACGCCCATATCGGCGTGCACAGGTCGAAGATCTCATCGTCCAGGGCGGCCACCTTGCGCTTGCGGCCTTCGTCACTCAAGCGGCCATCGCGCTGTACGCGGCACGCCTGGCGGTAAATCTCCAGCAAGCGATCCGTGAACTGCCGATACTCCGGATTGTCCGGCTCTTGTAACGTCAACTTGATCGCCTTGCGTAACAGATGCGCCCAGCACTTTTGCGCCTGACTGAAATTCGCATACACCGCCGCATCGTCGCTGATCACCAGACCGCCAAACGTTTCAGGATTCAGAATTTCCTTGAGCGTGTCGGCGTCTTTGTGCACGCCATGAAACACGACACGAGCCTTCTCCGACAGAAAAGCCCACACACTGTTGATGCTCCAACTGGTTTCGTCGGTGTTCACAACCAAGGAGTTGGCCAGCAGCGTACATAGCACATCGAACTCGTGCTGCCAGTGCCGCGACAAACGCTTGAGCATCACATCGACTTGCGTTTTGCCCAGAGGTAGGTTTTGCAAAAACCGCAACATCGCGCTGACTTTGTCGAAGGACAACCCCATCTCATAGACGAAGTAGGCGATCTCGACGACGATTTCCATGCCGAATTCGCCGCGACCCAGGACGCCAGGAATCTGGCCATAACGATTGCCCGGACCGCGATGGATTTGGTAGGCGATGAGCACCGCTCGGCCTTGTTCCAGACGCCACACCGGCCGAGCATGCGAGAACCAACAATCTTCGATCGCGACGCCTTCGGGATAACAGTCCTCGGTTCGCTCGGCCAGCTTGAGCTTGTCGGCGCTGGTCAGGCGTCCGCGGCGTCCGCGCCGCGACAGCTTCAGCTTCTTGCCCTGCTTGCGCTCCTGCTGCCGTTTTTCCTCGGCCCGCATCGAGAACGGCTCGTCCACCTTCGCCGCACTCGGCGCTCCGGGCCCGCCCAGCTTTTTCTCCAATTCCTCAATGCGCTGGCGTGCTGCTTCCAGTTGTCGCTGCAGGGATACGATGACGTCGATCAGCCGATCCACGTCGACCCGTCCCTGGCGCACGTCTTCCTTGAGTTGGTCAATGGCGTCCATGCCGATAGCCTATCCAAACCGCCCTTGCGCAGCTGCGCCAGTTTTCAGAATCCTTCGCCAGCAGAGAATGGACAGCTAC
>CAYMJW010000321.1:0-1672 GCA_964390455.1 uncultured Methyloceanibacter sp.
AGCGCCTCGTCGACGAGCATCGCCACGAATTCCTCCGCGAAGAGCGGGTTGCCGTCAGCCGCGCCGGAGATCCTCGACTCGGCAGCAGGGGGCAGGGGCACACGATCGAGCAGGTTGGTGATCAGCTCGCGGCATTCGGCATCGCTGAGCGGCTCAAGGGCGATCGACGTCGCTTTGAGTTTGTCGCCGCCCCAGCCCGGGCGCGTGTCCAGCAATTCCGGCCGAGCGATGCACACGACCAGAATCGGAACATCGCGCGAGAATTTGACCACATGCTCGATAAGGTCGAGGAACGTCGATTCCGCCCAGTGGATGTCATCTATCACGATGACGAGCGGCTTCGCTTGGGCGAGCGCCTCGAACAATCGGCGGGCAGCCCAGAAGGTTTCCTCGCTCGTCGCTCCTCCCGCTTCACCGAGCCCGAGCGCATGGCCCAATCGCTCGACGATCAGCTCGGCCTTCTCCTCTCCGGCGAGCCGCACCGACATCGCGGGTGCAGACTGCTCGGCGGGATCCCGCCCCTCTGCGCGCGCAATCCCCCGGACGATCTCGGCCAGCGGCCAATAGGTGATGCCCTCGCCGTAGGGCAGGCAGCGGCCGCGCAGGACCGTCACGTCGCCGGCGGACCTTCCCGCGAACTCCCACACGAGTCGCGACTTGCCCACACCCGCGCCGCCGAGCACTGTCATCAGGTGGCAGGTCCTGTTGCGGACCACATTGCCAAGAGCGGCCTCGAGCATCGCACGCTCGCGCGCGCGCCCGACGAAGGGCGAATCGAAGCGGCGCGCGTTGCCGGAAGCGTGGGCCAGGACTTCCACCACGGTCAGGGCGTGGATTGTCTTTCCGTTCTTGAGCGTGCGCGGCCCGCTCGACTCGACGACGACCGCGTCGCGGACGAGTCGGTGCGTCGGATCCCCGATCAGGATTTCGTTCGCAGCCGCCGCCGCCTCGAGGCGCTTGGCGACCGTGACGGCCTCTCCGGTGACGGACAAATGCCCCTGTGCGCGGGTGATTACCTCGCCTGTGTTGACGCCGATCCGGTTGGCCAGGCGGACGCCCCAGCCCGCTTCGAATTCGCGGTTGAGGACGGCGAGTGTGTCGCGCATCTCGACCGCCGCCCGCACGGCGCGCAATGCATCGTCCTCGTGCAGGATCGGCACGCCGAACACCGCCATGATCGCGTCCCCGATATACGTATCCACGGCGCCACCGTGCCGTCGGATGACGGCGCTCATCTCGTCGAAGTAGCGCGCGAGCAGGTTCCGGAGCGCTTCCGGATCGAGAGCGATGCTGAGCCGCTCCGAGTCGACGATGTCGACAAAGATAATCGTAATCGTTTTGCGGACGTCCAGCGCAGGATCTGGCGCTCCCGGTACGGGCGGTCCGGATCCGAGAACGCGAGACTCCATCTGAAGCTTTCCGTCTGGTCGAAGCGCTTGGCGGACAGTAGCACTCGCTCCAGACGCACTCCAGCGGCGTTCTACGATCCCCTCGACCGGTGTATTCGACAACGAGAGGCGCTTGCATACACCGTCGCCGGTTCTAGCGTCATCCGCTTCGAATCACGAAGGCGCCGGATGCCAAGCCAGCCAGTTTCACGCCAGGAGCCTCGCGACAGCGCGGGCGGCCGCCGGCCGCCCCTACGGCGCGGGGCTCAATGCTCCCGCAGCAG
>CAYMJW010000322.1:0-1669 GCA_964390455.1 uncultured Methyloceanibacter sp.
GCCTTAGATCAGCGCGAGTTTTTTCAGTCGCGACCTTATGGCGCCTGGCTTCCGGCCAAGGCTCGCGGCGATCGCGTCGATCGGTTCGCCTTGGCTGTGGCGCAGCACGAGGTCGTTCTCCTCCGCCGTGGTCCAGGGCGCGTAAGCCTTGGCGTGGGTCTCGCGCAGCGCCGCCACCTCGTAGCTGTTGGGATAGGCCGACAATCGCGATTTGCGCGATTCCCCGGCAGGTGCTGCTTGCGGCCGCGCCCGGCAAGACGCGAGGAAGGCGGCCTCCTGGTGGGCCAGCGCATCGGCCGAGATGGCATCTTGCGCGGCCTCCGAGGCGGCGCGAAACTCGGCATCCTTCTCCACGGCTTTCGGATGCACGCGCAAAGAGCGCTCGTTGAGGCCCAAGAGATGCAAGCCGGCGAGGCTTCGCAGCCGCGACAACGCGACATAGCCCTGGCCGTATTCGAAGGCGCGGGCAAGATCGATCACGGCGGCGTCGAGCGACATGCCCTGGCTCTTATGCACCGTCATCGCCCAGGCGAGCCTAAGCGGCACTTGCGTGAGGCTGGCGCGCTCTTTGCCCGCCTCTTCGATCTTCCAGGTCGAGGGCTCGGCGACGATGCGTTTCCCCCCGCGCGTGGCAACGACAGGATGCCCCTCGTCGGGATCGAATTCCTCGACCACGCCGAGGGTGCCGTTGACGTAACGCCCGCCCTGGTCGTTCTTGGTGAACATCACCGCCGCGCCGATCTTGAGCTCAAGCGTCTCGGGCGACAGGCAGCCCCGCTTCAGCGCTTGCACGAACGGCTCGGGTCCCTTGGCAACCATGGCGAAGACATGCGCCTTACCGCGGAGCTTCGCCAGTTGCTGCTGATTGATCTCATCGACCGCGACGTTATGCGTGAACAGTCGCGTGCAGTTCTCGGGCAAACGGTCTTTGTCGATCTGCCGCGCGGCAAGACGCTCGCGGTGAATGCCGGTGCAGGAATTGGCGCGGATGGCGGCGAGCACGTCCAGGAACGGCTTGTCGCTCTGCCGGTGCTGCTCGGACAGGTAGCAAACGACGGGCGAGAGGTCGCGCCATGCCGAAGAAGCGTGGGCGAACTCCGCGCCGAACGGGTCTTCGCCGTCGGCGAGCGGCAGCATCGCGGCCTGCGCCTCGCGGCGGACGACGGGAGGCAGCTGGAAGAAATCGCCGACCAGCACGATCTGCATCCCGCCGAACGGCGAGGAGACGCCTCTCACATGGCGGCAAACCGTATCGACCAGGCCCAGGCTCCGCGCCGGAAGCATCGAGATCTCGTCGATCACCAGCACGTGCGTCTTCTCGATGCGGTTGGCGAGCCTCCGATTGGCGGCGAGCGTATCGAGATCGCGCGCGTGCAGCGCCTCCTTGACGCCGATGCCGCTCCAGGCATGGATGGTCACACCATGCCCGTGGGTCGCGGCGATCCCGGTCGAGGCGGTATAGGCGTAAGCGATGCCCTGCCGCTTCAGCCATTGGATGTAGCGGTTGACCGTGTGCGTTTTGCCGCTGCCGGGCTGCCCGGTGAGGAAGACCGGCGCGCCGGTCTTGAGCAGCGCGAGCGCTTCGTCTTGGGTCATGCTTGCGATTGCCCTCTGGCCTACGTGCCCTTGGTACAAGCCTAGGTCGCCGGCGTCATGGACGGCAAGTGGA
>CAYMJW010000323.1:0-1668 GCA_964390455.1 uncultured Methyloceanibacter sp.
GACTGCAAGCTCGCCGTCGAGCGCGGCTTCCACCCCTGCAACGCCGAACTCGAATGGAACTGGCTCGGAACCGACGATCAGGGCCGCGACGTGGTCGCGCGCGCGATCTACGGCTTCCGCATCTCGGTCCTGTTCGGCCTCGTGCTGACCCTGTTTTCCTCGCTGGTCGGCGTGGCCGCCGGCGCGGTTCAGGGCTATTTCGGCGGTTGGACCGATCTCCTATTCCAGCGCTTCATCGAGATCTGGACGAGCGTGCCGCAGCTTTATCTGCTCATCATCATCGCCGCGGTGGTCGAACCCAATTTCTGGATTTTGCTCGGCATTTTGCTGGCATTTTCCTGGGTGGCGCTGGTCGGCGTCGTGCGCGCGGAGTTCTTGCGCGCCCGCAATTTGGAGTATGTCACGGCGGCGCGCGCGCTCGGCCTTTCCAATCTCCGCATCATGTTCAAGCACCTCCTGCCCAACGCCATGGTGGCGACGCTCACCTTCATGCCCTTCATTCTGAATGGCTCGATCACCACGCTGACCTCGCTCGACTTCCTCGGGTTTGGGCTGCCGCCGGGTTCGGCCTCGCTCGGCGAGCTCCTAGCGCAAGGCAAGGACAATCTCCAGGCGCCTTGGCTCGGGCTCACGGCCTTCTTCGTCATCGCCTTCATGCTCAGCCTTCTCATCTTCGTCGGCGAGGCGGTGCGCGACGCGCTCGACCCGCGCAAGACATTGGCGTGAGGGCATGATGCACGGCGCGCATTCGCACGGTCACGATCACGGAAGCCACGCGCATGGCACGGCCGGCGCCAACAACGAACGGCGCATGGGGCTCGCCGCGGCGCTCACCGGCGGCTTTATGTTCGCGGAGGTCGCGGGCGGTATCGTTTCAGGCTCGCTCGCGCTGATTGCCGATGCGGGCCATATGCTGACCGACTTTGCTTCGCTGTCGCTTGCCTGGTTCGGATTTCGGCTGGCGCGCCGCCCGGCCGATTGGAAGCGCACTTTCGGCTTCGACCGGTTCCAGGTGCTGGTCGCTTTCGCCAACGGGCTTGCGCTGTTCGCCATCGCGGCGTGGATCGTCTATGAGGGGATCGAGCGGCTGATGACCACGCCCGAGATTTCGGGCGGCATCATGGTGGTCGTCGCCGTGCTCGGGCTGCTGGTGAATATGGCTGCGTTCGTGCTTCTGCAAGGCGCCGACCGCGACAATCTCAACGTACGCGGCGCGGCCATTCATGTGCTCGGCGACCTGCTCGGCTCCGTGGCGGCGCTTGCGGCCGGGGCTATCATCCTCACGACCGGCTGGACGCCAATCGATCCGCTGCTTTCCATCCTCGTCGCCGCCATCATCGTGCGGAGCGGCTGGCGCGTGGTCGCCGACGCCGGGCATATCCTGCTCGAAGGCGCGCCGGAAGAGATCGATACGCGGGCGATCGGTCCCGACCTGATCGCCAATGTCACAGGCGTGGAGGACGTGCACCACGTGCATGTCTGGTCGATCACCCAGAGCCGGCGCATGGTCACGTTGCATGCCTGCGTCGGGGCAACCGAGGATCAGGACCGCATGGTGAGAGACATCAAGGCGCGGCTGAAAGAGCACTTCGGCCTCGACCACGCCACCGTCGAAATCGAGCGGGGGAGTTGCGCCGACGCCGCTCCCGCCAAAGCCAAGGCGTGATA
>CAYMJW010000324.1:0-1664 GCA_964390455.1 uncultured Methyloceanibacter sp.
CCGCCGCATGAGGGGCGGATTTGTGGCGCGTGAGCCTCAGTATCGCTCGATTAATCGCCGAAATTATCGCCTTGGCCGGGGGGCGCAATTTTGGCGCGCGCGAGTTTGCGCGATCTGCATGCCGAGGGAAACAGCCATGCGATATCCGGCCGGAACGGTCACGACTTTGGGCTTTGCGGGCGCGTTGTTTCTGGCACCCGATCTCGCCGAGGCCACAGACTTGACGCCGATCGCTCCCGTGCAGACGTTCGTCGAAGCCCCGCCCACCTGGCAGGGCTTTTACCTCGGCGGCAATCTCGGCGCCGCCTTCGATCCCAATAATTTCAGCATCACAGACCAGAGCACGGGCCAGGACCTGTCGCTGCGATTCTCCAACAGTACCGAGTTCATCGGCGGCGTGCATGGCGGCTACAACTGGCAGCCGGGCAGCCTCTTGCTTGGCATTGAAGGCGATATCGCCTTCGCCAGCGATATCGACTATCTCGCAAGCGTCCGCGGCCGGGTTGGCTGGGCGACGCCCAACTGGCTCTTCTACGGCACCGCTGGCGTGGCGTTCATCGACACCAACACCAATGTCACCGTGGTCTCCGCCACGAACGGACCGTTCGGCTTCAGCGTCGGCAACACCGACACGGGCTTCGTCGGCGGCGGCGGCATCGAGTACAAGGTCGGTGAAAATCTCAGCCTCGGCGTCGAGGGGCTGTACTATGGTTTCGGCAGCGACACGCAGAACTTGGTCACAGGCGCTAACGAGCCGTTCGTCCTCAAGGACGATCTCGATTTTTCGGTCGTGCGCGGCAGGCTGACCTACCACTTCAACGGCTTCTGATCCTTAGCTGGCGGCGTCAGGGATTAAGCACGGCGGCGCCTGTCAACTCGCCGCGGCGAAGCCGCGTCAGCGCCTCGTTGGCGGCGTTGAGCGGCATGGGGCTAACGTGCGTCTTGACCGGCACTTGCGGGGCGAGGGCCAGAAACTCGCGCGCGTCCTCACGGGTCAGATTGGCGACGGAGCGCAAGACCCGCTCTTCCCAGAGAATGTCATAAGGGAAGCTCGGGATGTCGCTCATATGGATGCCGCCGCAGACAACGACGCCGCCTTTGCGCACCGCGTTGAGGGCGGCCGGCACGAGAGCGCCCACGGGCGCGAAGATGATGGCAGCATCGAGCGGCTCCGGCGGCCTTTCGTCCGAGCCTCCCGCCCACACAGCGCCAAGCGCGCGGGCGAAATCCTGCGCCGGCTGATCGCCGGGCCGCGTGAAGGCGAACACCTCGCGCCCTTGCGCCTTCGCGACCTGAGCCACGATATGGGCCGCGGCGCCGAAGCCGTAGATGCCGAGGCGCGAAACCTCGCCTGAGGGCGGCGCGCCAGCAAGTTTGAGCGAACGGTAGCCGATCAGCCCGGCGCAGAGGAGCGGCGCCACCTCTGCGTCGCTATAGGCATCAGGCAGCTTGAAGGCGTAGCGCGCGTCGGCAACCGTAAAGCCTGCGTAGCCGCCGTCGATCTGATAGCCGGTGAAGCGCGGGTCGTCGCAGAGATTTTCCCGGCCTTCGCGACAGTAGCGACAAGTCCCGTCGGTCCCGCCGAGCCACGGCACGCCGACGCGGTCGCCGATCGCGAAGCCTTCGGCGCCCTCGCCAAGCGCCGCCACGCGGCCCACGATCTC
>CAYMJW010000325.1:0-1652 GCA_964390455.1 uncultured Methyloceanibacter sp.
TGTCGGCGGTCGCGGTGTGCCGAGCCGAGGTGGCTGCGTGCGATCACGGTGTGCCGGTGCGGGTCGGTGCTGAGCGACTGGAGCAGTGCGGCGACGCAAGCCCTGGATCTGGTTCCTGACTGCGCGTGAGCTGTGGCTCTGGTTCCTTCGTGCCAGAGAACGCTGGCGCGGAGAGGAGCCAAGCGTACGAAGAAGACCCCCGGAGTTATCAGCTCGCGGGGGTCGATTGCGGCGCACGACTTTGCTGAACAGCGCCGCAGCGTGGTTAGCGCGGTGCAGAGGGTACTTCCTGTTCTTGGCGGCCTCAAGGCCTACCTGGCGAAGCCAGACGTTCTCGTCAACGAGCGTTCTCGGCAGTGCCCGTTCTGCCGCGAGCAGCACCGCCTCCGCCTGCATGGTCACTACCATCGCCACGTCCTCGTGGATGCCGAGCAGTCGGCGTCGGTGCCGGTGCGGCGGCTGCTGTGTGTTCAAACGGGCAAGACCGTGTCGCTGCTGCCCGACTTCTGCATTCCTCGCCGCCAGCATGGGCCATCGATCCTTGGCCTCTTCCTGGCCGGCTACGCGGGTGGCCAGTCGCTACTCGCCGCATTGCGGTCGGCTCGGCCTGACGCAGCAAACCACTCCGTGGCGCAGTCGTTGCTCAGGGGCTTCCTCGCGCGCTCCGGAGCGATCCTCACCTACCTCGCTCAGCTGCGGCATCGCGCCGTCGAACCACCGCCACCGGCGCCTGGTCTGTCTGTTCTACAGCGCGAAGTGAGCAAGCTCGTGGCCGCCCTCTGCCTTGGCTACGCGAGTACGGCTCAGGCCTTCGTCCTTCACGGCGTTGGCCTGCATGCGATGCAGCAAATCGGGCTCGCCTGACCTCCGCGAGCGCCGGTTTGCTCCGGTTGCTGAGCACCGCTCCACCATGGCCAAACGATTCGACGTTTGCCCACACACTGGAACGGCGTCGCAGGCTCGTCCGGGCTGGGGCACAAGGAGCCCATGGCCAAAAGCCCTACCGACGTTGCCCTGTTCCGCTACGCGATCATCGCACCGCTGCTGGCGATCGATGGACCGCGTGGCACGCTCAAGCGCGAGATCAAGAAGCTCGCTGCCAAACAACACGACCACCCGCACCGCGGCTCGATCTCGGTGGGTGTTGGCACCATCGAAGAGTGGTTGCTGCGCTATCGGCGCGGCGGCCTCGATGGCCTCGAAGACAGCCGCCGGAGCGATCTCGGCAAGAGTCGGCGCATCGACGCCGATGTCGCCGAAGCCATCGCCGATCTGGCGGAGGCTCGGCCAGAGCTGGACGGCCCCGGGTTGCTCGCCGAGATCGTCACCTCCCACCAAGGAGCCATGCCATCATTGTCGACGCTGTACCGCTTCCTGCGCGCTCGCGGGCTCGATCAGCGCCGAGCCCCGACACGCAAGGACCACCGCGCATTCGCCTTCGACCTCGCCGGCGACTGCTGGCAGGGCGACGTGATGTATGGCCCGTCCTTGCCAACCAAGGACGGACAGCGGCGCAAGACCTACCTGATCGCGATCCTCGATGACGCTACTCGCGTCATCGTGCACGCCGAGTTCTATTTCGAGCAGCACCTGCGCAGCCTCAAGGACTGCCTCAAGCAAGCGATGCTCAAGCGCGGCGTGCCGCGCCGCTT
>CAYMJW010000326.1:0-1647 GCA_964390455.1 uncultured Methyloceanibacter sp.
AGCACACCACCATGATCGTCGTCACCCACGAGATCGGCTTCGCCGCCGAGGCCGCGAACCGCATCCTCTTCATGGACCAGGGTCTGATCGTCGAGGAGGCGCCGCCGCGCGACTTCTTCTCCAACCCGCGCGAACCGCGCTCCCGCCAGTTCCTGGATCGCTATCTCAAACGCAACGCCGCGCTCACGCTGCCGGCACATTGACGAGGCACCGCATGTCCGACGAACTCACCCGCTATGCCAGCCCCTACAACTGGCTGGCGCCGTCCGTGCAGTCGGCGAAGAAGCCGGGCAAGGTTGCGATCCACGACCTGACGCTCGAAGGCGACGGCGAGGAGATGGCGGGCGCGGTGCTGAGCGAAGCCGACCGCATCGCCATCGCCAGGCGTCTCGCCGAGGTCGGCGTCGACCGCATGGCGATCCTCGGCAACTCGCCGCTGCCGCCCGACAGCGACATCCGCTGCGCCGAGAAGATCGTGGCACTGGGCCTGCCCGTGCAGCTCGACGCCTTCGTCAAGACCAAGGAGGAGATCGACATCGCCAAGCGCGTCGGCCTGTGGGGCGTCGACATCCTCGTCGGCGTCAACGACGCGCTGCTGCCGGCCGGCAAGACCGGCGCCGACATCATCGAGCGCTGCAAGTCGCTCTCCGGCTATGCCAAGCAGCAGGGCCTCAACACCTGCCTCATGGGCATGGACTCCACGCGCACCCGGCCGGAGTTCCTGCAGCAGGTCATTCATGCGCTCGAGCCTTATGTCGACGAGTTCACCATCGGCGATTCCCTCGGCACCATTTCGCCCTACGGCATGCGCTATCTGCTGGAGCTGGTGACGAGCTGGACGAAGAAGCCGGTCCAGGTGCATCTGCACAACCATTCGTCCATGGCCGTGGCCAACGCGCTGGCGGCCGTGCTCGGCGGTGCTTCGACCATCCAGACCACGGTCAACGGCCTCGGCGAGTTCACCGGCCTGGTGGCGCTGGAGGAGTTCGCAGTGGCCTCGCTGATGCATCTGGGCGTGCCCACGGGCATCGATCTCTCGCAGCTCAAAGGGCTGTCGGAATTCGTCGCCCAGGCCATCGGCATACCGGCACCCCTGCAGAAACCCGCGGTCGGCGACGCCGCCTTCTGCGTGCCGGAGACCGAGGAGATCCAGCAGGTCTATTGGGAGCTGGAGCAGGAGGGCCGTTTCGAGGAGGCGCTGACCTATCCGCCGCGGCTGGTCGGCAACCGCTACCGCATGTCGATCGGCCGCCGCTGCAATCCCTACACGGTGCTCTACAATCTCTCTGTTCTCGGCTATACCGCCGACGAGGCCACGGTATCCCGGATCATCGCCGCCGTGCGCGAGCGCATGCAGGACCGCAAAGGCTTCGCGCTGATGGAGGACGAGGAATTCAAGGATCTGGTGTCGAAAGGCCGCTTCACGTTGCAGCCTCTGTCGCCAAGAACATGAGCATGCCGCAAGAAAGACTCACCGCAAAGACGCAAAGACGCAGAGGAGGATCCTGCTTCTTTGCGTCTTTGCGCCTTTGCGGTTCAATTTAGCTGGGACATCGATGAAGGTCGTCGTCATCGGCAACTGCACGCTGGACCTGTTCTTCCGCGTGCAGCGATTTCCGAAGCCGGGCGAAACGCTGCTCGCGACGG
>CAYMJW010000327.1:0-1637 GCA_964390455.1 uncultured Methyloceanibacter sp.
GTTATTCGGCGCGGCGCACGTAGGTGAGCTCGTTGGTGTCGACCACCACGCGCTCGCCGACGCCGACAAAGGGCGGCACCATGACGCGCACACCGTTCTCAAGCATGGCCGGCTTGTAGGATGAGGCGGCGGTCTGACCCTTCACCACCGGCTCGGCCTCGACCACGGCGAGCGTGACCTGATCGGGAAGCGTTATGCCGATCGGTTTCCCCTCATGGCTTTCGACCGTCACCTTCATGCCGTCCTGGAGAAAGGCCGCGCGCTCTTCGAGGAAGTCGGAAGGTATCGCGATCTGGTCGTAAGTATCCATGTCCATGAAGGTGAGCATGTCGCCCTCGGCGTAGAGGAACTGGTAGTCCCTCTGCTCGAGCCGCACGCGCTCGACCGTCTCGGAGGAGCGGAAGCGCTCGTTGAGCTTGGTGCCGTCGATCGCGTTCTTGAGCTCGACCTGCGCGTAGGCGGGCCCCTTGCCGGGCTTGACGTGCTGCGTCTTCACCGCGACCCACAGCGCGCCTTTGTGCTGGATGACGTTGCCGGGACGAATTTCGTTGCCGTTGATCTTCATCGATTACCTTGGCGATCCGAGTTGGGCCTTTAAGACGCGCATGGCAATCGCTGTCAAGTGCGGCAGGCGCGGCGACGGCTATTCGCTCAGGCGCTCGCTCCGCCAATTCTCTGCCGCATCCTCGGCCTTGGCGCGCTCTTCCGGCGTAAGTTTGGAGAGGACAATGTCGAGAGAGAAGTCGCTGACACCGGCGGCGCGCGCGAGCAGATGCCATTTCGCGGCCTGGACGGCATCGGCCTTCACCGCCACGCCGTTGGCGTAGAGCCGGGCAAGCCGGTTCTGGGCAACGGCATTGCCTTGCTCGGCGGCAAGGCGGAAGAGCTTGGCAGCGCGGGCTTCGTCAACAGCCACGCCTTGGCCCTTGAACAGCATGACGCCGTACTCGACTTGGGCATCGGCAAGCCCGGCGTCAGCCGCGCGGGCCGTCCACTCAGCGGCTTTTTTCTTGTCGATCGGGACGCCGCGTCCGAATTGGTAGAGCGCGCCGAGGTCATATTGCGCCTGCGAATTACCTCCCGCCGCGGCCTTCTCCATCCATTGCGCGGCCTTGGCTTCGTCGGCAGGGCGCCCCTTGCCCTGAAGATAGACGAGCGCAAGATTGTACTGCGCGGCCGGGTTGCCGCTCCCGGCCGCCTTCTCGAACAGGCCGGCGGCAAGGCGAAGGTCCTTCTTCACGCCGAGACCTTCGGCGACCATCAGCCCGAGCGAAAGCTGAGCGTTGGCGTCGCCGAGATCGGCCGCCTTGGCATAGGCGTCGGCCGCCTTGGCATAGTCTTGGGCCACGCCAAGTCCGCCCGAATAGATCTCGCCCATGAGCGTGTAGGCTTCCTTGGAGCCTTGGGCCGCTTCCTGCTCGGCGAGCTTGAGCGCCGTGAGGTAGCGGCCTTGCACGTAGGCGGCGTAGGAAGGGCTTTCCGCCGCCCGGCCTTGCGTCGGGGCGAGCGTTAGTGCAGCGGCCACCATGGCGGCGCAGACGCGAGATGCGGTCAAGCGGCCCTCCGCGACCCACGAATAGCGCGATCGATCTCGGCGATCAGCCGGGGGCCATCGTCGTCCCGCCACAGATCGAGCG
>CAYMJW010000328.1:0-1631 GCA_964390455.1 uncultured Methyloceanibacter sp.
CCCCGCGCTGAGCCATGGCGGGTTTCATCGAGAAGTTTTCCGGCTGGAGCGACGAGCAGCGCAGGCTGGCAGCCGACCTGGGCGCGCGCATTCGCGGCGCCAATGTACGGCTGATCCGGCTCGCCTGGGCCGATCCCCACGGTGCTTCGCGCGCCAAGGCGGTCACGGTACCGGTATTCCTGGAGGCGCTGAACACGGGCTACAACATCAACGTCGCCACTACGACCCTCGATTCCGCAGGCGGCCGGGTGTTCGCTTCCTTTACGCGCGGCGGCGGCATGGGGCTGGACGAGATGACCGGCTCGCCCAACCTCACCATCGTCCCGGACCCGACGACCTTCCGGGTACTGCCCTGGGCGCCGGGCGTGGGCTGGATCCTTTGCGACGAGTACTTCAACAGCGGCGTCCCGTTTCATTTTTCGCCGCGCCAATTGCTGAAGAAACTCCTGCACGAGCTGAACCGCAAGGGATTCGGGCTGCGGATCGGCCTGGAAGTCGAGTGGTACCTCGCGCGCGTGGCGGAAGAGTCCCTGAATGACGAGCATGTCGGCGTCCCCGGCTTGCGCGGACGCCCGATTCGCACGACGCCCGCCGAACCTGGGTACGCGTACCACTCCGAGTCCGGCATGGACTTGATGCAACCCGTGCTTGGCGCGCTCGCCGAGGCCTATGAGGCGCTCGGGCTGCCGTTGCGCTCGATCGAAAACGAATGGGGACCAGGCCAGGTGGAGTGCACGTTCTCGACGCAGGATGCGCTGCGTGCGGCCGACGACCTGCTCCTCTTCAGAACGGCGACGCGCCAGATCTGCCGGCGCATGGGCCACTTCGCGACGTTCATGGCGCGTCCGGCGCTGAAAGGCTATTACGCGAGCGGCTGGCACCTGCACCAGTCCCTTGTGGACGCGACGACGGGCGACAACCGCTTCATGCCTGCTTCAGGAGAGGAACCGCTTTCCGACCTCGGCAAGCACTATCTTGGCGGGCTGCTCGCCCATGCCGTTCCGTCTACGGTGTTCGCGACGCCGACCGTCAATGGCTACCGCCGCTTCAAGCCCAACTCGCTCGCGCCCGACCGCGCGGGCTGGGCCTACGATCATCGCGGCACCATGGTCCGTGCGCTCGGCGGCGCCGGGGACCCGGCGACGCGCCTGGAGAACCGCATGGGCGAGCCTTCGGCCAATCCCTACCTTTTCGTCGCCTCGCAGATCGTAGCCGGCCTGGATGGCATCGAGCGAAGGCTCGACCCCGGTCCGCAGGACCTCGACGCATACAACGCGAAGCGTACGATGCTGCCGAAGACGCTAGGCGAAGCGCTGGGCGCGCTGGACAAGGACGCGCTGTTCCGCAAGCAGCTCGGCGACGTGTTCGTCGACCACTACGTAAGGCTGAAACGCAATGAAGCGGGCCGGTTCGCGAAGTTTCTGGAGGAGCGAGGCATCGAGGACAGCCCGGACGAACCTACGGCATGGGAACAGAATGAATATTTCGATTTCTTCTAGCTCGCGGCACGACTGGGACGCGCTGGTTCAGGCCGACCGCGTGCATCGCGTCCTTTATACCGACCCGGCGGTCTTCCAGGAGGAAATGACCAAGGTGTTCGGCGCGGTCTGGGTCTACCTCGGGCACGAGAG
>CAYMJW010000329.1:0-1609 GCA_964390455.1 uncultured Methyloceanibacter sp.
AAGGTTTTGATGGACGACGAGGCCCGGGAAACCGGCGGCCTCGACCGTGCCCGTGAAACGGCGCCGCGAGCGCGGCGCCGTGGGGGTCGGCGAGCACCTTACGGTCAGTCGCGCCATAACAAGGCGGGAGAGAACGGCGGTCGCACGTCTGCGACTTATGCCGCGCTTGACCTTGGCACCAACAATTGCCGGCTTCTGGTGGCGCGTCCCACCGCTGACAGCTTTCATGTGGTCGATGCTTTTTCCCGCATCATCCGACTGGGCGAAGGCATGTCTGCCTCCGGCCGTCTCAGCGAGGCTGCAATCACCCGCGCGGTGCAGGCTCTCGCGATATGCCGGGACAAGATGCGCAACCGCGCTGTGATGCGAACCCGGCTTATCGCCACCGAAGCCTGCCGGACCGCGGAGAATGGCGCGGATTTCCGCGCGCGCGTCGCGGAGGAAGTCGGGCTTGAATTGGAAATCGTCGACCGCGAAACGGAGGCGACGTTGGCGGCAAGCGGTTGCACCACGCTACTCGATCCGCAGGCCGAAGGCGTCATTCTGTTCGATATCGGCGGCGGCTCGTCCGAGCTTGTGCGGCTTGGTCCTACACGTCCGAGCCCGCGAGGGCCGGCGCCGCCCGACATCCTGGGATGGATTTCCATTCCCATCGGAGTCGTGACGCTGGCGGAACGCTATGGCGGCGTCAAAGTCAGCCGTGAGATTTACGAAAACATGGTCTCGGAAGTCTCCAGCTTTATTATTCACTTCGCCGCAGAACATCATCTGCGGGACCTTGGCACCATTCATTTGCTCGGAACGTCGGGCACCGTGACGACCATCGCCGGTGTGCATTTGGAGCTGAAGCGCTACGAGCGCCGTTACATCGATGGTTGCTGGATGACGGACGAGCAGATTTCCAAGGTGATGGAACGATTACTCACCATGAGCTACGAGGATCGCGTGGCCAATCCCTGCATCGGCGCCGAGCGTGCTGATCTGGTGCTCGCCGGATGCGCCATCTTCGAGGCAATCCGACGCGCCTTTCCCTGCCAACGCGTGCGCGTGGCGGACCGTGGGCTACGCGAAGGTATGCTGGTGCAGATGATGCGGGCAGACGGCGTCTGGGCCGGGGAGGGTGCATCGTGACCGCTTCCGGTGACAGCGGCCGTGCGTTGAAGGTGCGGGTCAAGCGCGCCAGGGGGCGTTCCCTTTCATCCAAGCTCTGGCTGGAACGGCAACTCAACGATCCTTATGTCGCGCGCGCAAAGCGCGAGGGCTTTCGTTCGCGCGCGGCCTACAAGCTCGCGGAAATCGACGACAAGCATCATTTTCTCAAGCCGGGCGCGAAGGTCATCGATCTCGGCGCGGCGCCCGGTGGCTGGAGCCAGGTTGCGGCTAAGCGCGTGCATGCCGGGCGAGGGAAGGGGCGTGTCGTCGCTATTGATTTGCTCCCAATAGATTCCATCCCCGGCGTCGAATTCCTCCATCTCGACTTCCTCGATCCACGCGCGCCGGAGGAATTACGCAAGTTACTTGGCGGTCCTGCCGACGTTGTTCTCTCTGATATGGCGGCGAATGCCACCGGTCACCGGCAGACCGATCATCTCAAGATCATGGCGCTGGT
>CAYMJW010000330.1:0-1601 GCA_964390455.1 uncultured Methyloceanibacter sp.
CTGGCGCCTTTTACCAGCTCATCGATCATCTGCTGCGTCTTGCGCTCGTGGGTGACGTCTCGCCATTCCACGACGTAGGCGAGTTTCTCACCTCGCGCATCGAAGACAGCCCTGGTCTGGTGTTCGAACACGAACGGGCCAGGCGTGATTTCTCCGCGCCGAACGTCCCCCGGCTTGAGTCCGGCCAGGATGCGCTTAATGGCCTGCGAATCCTTGTGGTAGCGATGGATCGAGCCACCGACGATTTTGTCCGCCTCAAAGTTTGGCATGTACTGCCGCAACTCCGGTTCCAACTTCGTCAGATATTCGCGCGCGGTCTTGTTGACAAAAACCACCTCTTCCCGCTCGTTGGCGATCATGAAATTGGTGCCGGCATGTTCGAGCGCGGCCTGCATGCGCAGGATGGTCTTTTCGTTGGCGCGAGCGCCGGTGACGTCAACCCACTCCAGCGCGCTCCCCACGTGCTCACCCTTCGCCCCGAACAAGGCTTTGGCCGTCAAGTCAAGGGTCACGGCTCCGATCGTCACGTCCAGGCGGTGGGGCAATCGGGCTGGATCTTGCAGGATCTGCCTCAACCGGCCGGCCTCGGCATGGAAATCATCGAGGCGGCTGCCGATCAGGCCGGCGGGATCGAAGCGCGGCACCACCTTGCGGATCTCTGTGTCGATGGCGGCGATACTCGCGCGCGCCCCTTCGTTGACATAGGTTACCTTCAAGTTCTGGTCGCAGAGGATGAGGTTGGCATTCGCGGCATTCAAGGCGCCGACCATTTCCTGCTGCTTGGCATGGGCCTGTTCCATCGCTGCACCCATGTCGTTGAACGTCCTCGCAAGCTGGCCCACCTCATCCCGCGAGGCAACGGCAGCCCGAGCCGACAAATCCCCATCTCCCAATTGTTTTGCCGCCTGCAGCACCGCTGACAAATGTTTGGCCAGAAGACGCGCCATCACGAAGCCCAACAGCAGACCGACGGCCGCTGCCGCCGTGCTGCCGGCAGCCAACGCCGAGAGGGCCCGGGCGCCGCTTTCGTTCCCCGCCTCGTTCATGTCCTTGGCGACCTCACGCACCGTTTCCACCAACTCGTCGAGCGCCGCCATGACCGTCAGCAACTTGGGACCGGCCTGTTGGGACGTGTTGAGTTTGGCCTGAGCGCGCAAGGACTCGGCCGTCTCCTTTCCTGCCACCCGGGCCGCCTGCTGGATCAACTCCATCGAACGCTCAGCGTGGGGGAAATACACATCGAGAGCTTCACGGAGCGCCTGAAGATCGCGCGCTTCGTTTCGCCCTGACTTTGAGACGCGCAAAACCGTCGCCGCATAGGCGGCCAGCGCCGTCTGGATCTTTTCCTTCAGAGCCGCCTGTTCGACGGCCAGCCTCTCGATCGCCGCGGCCTCGTCTGCAGACATGGCCACCAGCGAGTTGTTGCGATATCGCAGTAGCCCGGTCGCCACGTGAGCGAGATCGGTGCCGGCGACCGTGTAATCTTCATACACAATGCGAAGGTTTTCGCGGAGCTGAAGCAAGCCGGAAGCCGCGATTGCCCCGGCGACAACCATGATGCCGGAGACGAGACCAAACGCAATGAGCAGCTTCCAACGGAT
>CAYMJW010000331.1:0-1586 GCA_964390455.1 uncultured Methyloceanibacter sp.
GCGGGCTGATGCTGGCCGTCGAGCTGAAGGGCGAGGCCGGCGGGGCGCGGCGCTATTGCGAGCTGCTGCGCGACCGCGGCCTGCTCGCCAAGGACACGCACGAGCACACGATCCGGATCGCGCCGCCGCTGGTGATCACGGCGGAGCAGGTCGACTGGGCCTGCGACACGATCGCGCAGGTGCTGGCCGCCGGCTGACCTGCAGGGACTGTTCCGGCAAAACCGAGGGGGACCGGCATTGAACAAATTGCTCCGGCTTGCTTGCCTTGCCTTGTGCTGCCTGCTGGCACAGGCTCCTCGCGCGGCCGAAGACACGAAGCCTGCCGATCTGCCCGCCTGGCTTGCGGAAAAAACCCGCGGCCTCAGCGCTGCGCAACTCGAGTTCCTGCGTTCCGAAGAAGCGGAGGGCTTTACCGGCACCCGCGAAAAGCTCTACCAGCGCCTCAGGAACAAGTCGCCCGAGGAAATCGCCGCTTATGTCGAGGGCATGATGACCGTCGTCTCGGCGCGCGCTTTCGACCCGTCCCGGGACCCGGCGTCGATTCCGCTGAACACCGAGGCGACGCGGTTCAACGGCTGGAAGATCCGGCGGCCCGCCAGCCTGGACCCGAAGCGCGAGCCGGGCCCGTTCTCGCTCAGCTATTACGCGAGCTCCTCGCAGACCGGCATCCGCACGTTTGCCGGCGCTCCGGTCGCAATCTTTCCCGAGGACCTGATCGCCGGCAAGGTCGACGTGGCGATCGTCGGCGCGCCGCTGGACATGGGCTCTTATTACCGCGGCGCGGGCTTCGGTCCACGGGCGATGCGCAACGAGTATGGAGCCGGCGGCATCGACATGTACACGATGGTTGACCCGTCGAAAGAGCTGACGATCGTCGATTACGGCGACATCGCCGTCGACAACATGAGCACCGAAAGGACCGTGCACCATGTCCGGGAACGCGTCGCCGAGATCGCCCGCACCGGCGCCATCCCCTTCATCGTCGGCGGCGACCACAGCCTGGAGTACCCGAATATCGCCGGGCTGGCGGACGTGCACGGCAAGGGCAGCTTCGGCGTCGTGCACTTCGACTCGCACTTCGACGCAGGCAAGGACCGGCCGCACTTCATCACGCACGGCCAGCCGGTGTACCGCGCCGTCAAGGAAGGGCACGTGCCGGCGAAGAACTTCATCCAGGTCGGGCTGCGCGGCCCGTGGCCGGAGGCGGAAGGCTTCGAGTGGATGCGCAACAACGGCATGCGTTATCACACGATGGCCGAAGTCGAGAAGCGGGGCTGGGGCGAGACGATGAAACGCGCGCTCGCCGAGGCCCGCGAGGGCGGCAGGAAACTGTACATCTCCTTCGACGTCGACGTGCTCGACCCGGCCTTCGTGCCGGGCACGGGAACCCCGGTGCCGGGCGGACTGACGATGCGCGAGGCAATCCCGATCGTGCGGGGCCTGTGCGCCCAGAACGACATGGTCGGCTTCGACATCGTCGAACTGGCGCCGCAGCTCGACAGCACGTATCGCTCGGCGTTGAACGCGAACTTCATCATGCACGCCTGCCTGACCGGCATCGCCATGCGCAAGAAGGGCATCACCGA
>CAYMJW010000332.1:0-1562 GCA_964390455.1 uncultured Methyloceanibacter sp.
ACTCTACCTCTGCGCACCGGTGTTGGCGGAGCTCTGTTACGGTATCGCTCGCCTTCACGAATCACAACGGAAGCTCGATCTCTCGCGAGCATACCAGCAGATCGTCGCGGAAGAGTTCGAAGGGCGCATTTTGCCTTTCGACACACAAGCGGCCGAAGTCTATGGCGAACTGGTTGCGAAGCTCGAAAGCGAGGGCAGTATCATAGATGTGGTCGATGCGATGATTGCCGCAATTGCAAAATCCAATGCGGCGACACTTGCCACGCGCAATACCGCGCACTTCGCGCGTACGGGCCTTGCGCTTGTCGATCCATTTGGCGGAAGCCGATGATGCGCATCATCGGGCGCGGCTTTGAGCGCCGTGGAAGATCGCGAGCACGTCGACTTCCCGCAGACTATCGTTGACCTGGTAGACGATGATGTAAGGATACTCGATCAATTCACGGGTGCCTGGAACGAGTCCCGGTCGGCCCATTTGCGCCAGCGAATCAATCTCCAAGAATGAGATTCGGTCGCGTATCCGCGCGACCATTGCCGTGGCGGCCGAAGGGTTCTCCTTGCTGATCCAAGCGTGCAGATCGTCGAGGTCCTGTAGTGCAGAGTAATGAAGGACGACCTTCATACGCCATAGCGTAAGCGGAGATGGGCGTTGAGCTCGGCAAGCGTGAGGGTCTCGGGATGCGCTTCGGCGAGACGGCGCCTGACCTCAGCCGCCTGTTCCTGGCTAAGCTGAAGCCCACTTTTGTCATGCTGCTCCATCATCCTGACGACCTCGGCGAGGTCGGCCTGACGTTCGGGCGGCCAGGTCAGCACCCGGTCGAGTAATTCCTTAACTTGGTCTCTTGTCATTGCATTAGTTTAGCGCTGCTGGTTTGTCGTGGCCAGTGTGCAGGGCGCTTGGGAGCGGATGATGCGCATTGTCTTCATGGGAACGCCGGACTTCGCTGTGCCGGCGCTTCGCGCAATTCTGGATGCCGGCCACGAGGTCTTGGCCGTTTACACCCAGCCGCCGCGCGCGGCCGGGCGCGGCATGAGCCTGCGGAAGTCGCCCGTGCACCAGGCCGCCGAGCAAGCCGGTCTTCCCGTGCTCACGCCCGAGCGTCTCAAGAACCCCGAGGAACAGGAGCGGTTCCGCGCGCTCAACGCCGATGCCGCCGTGGTCGTGGCCTATGGGCTGATCCTGCCGAAAGCGATTCTCGACGGCACAAGTCACGGCGTCTTCAACGTCCATGCCTCGCTCTTGCCGCGCTGGCGGGGCGCCGCGCCCATCAACCGCGCCATCATGGCCGGCGACAGCGTGAGCGGCGTCTCGATCATGCGCCTCACGGAAGGGCTCGATGCGGGGCCCGTCGGCCTCGCCGGCCGCGTCAAGATCGGTCCCGAGACGACGGCAGGCGAATTGCATGACGCGCTCGCCCCGCTCGGCGCCGGGCTGATGGTGCAGACGCTCGCCGCGCTCGAGCAGGGCCGTCTCGAGTGCCGTCCCCAGCATGACGAGGCGGCGACCTACGCGCCAAAGCTCGATCCGCGCGAGATGAGGATCAATTGGCGGCTCAAGGCGC
>CAYMJW010000333.1:0-1548 GCA_964390455.1 uncultured Methyloceanibacter sp.
CCTCGAAGCGCTCAATGCCATCAGGGGGAACCAAGCGTCAGAGTCGGAACACTAGGCCACCCGGTCGCTTCGCCACTGTTGCGAAGGATGCCTTTGCCAACCTGCGAGACGCTTTGGATCATGCCGTCTATGCGAGTGCCGTCGTGTTGCGACCCGGCAAGACGCTGGTCAGAACCGGGTTCCCCTGCGGTCCCACAGCGGCCAACGTTCATGACAAACTTCACACCCGAACTGCTGGATGTCCCGGTGGGGATTCGAATGTTTCTCGAATGTCTCTTGCATCACCAGACCGCAACCAGACCCTCTGGGGTCTCAACCAGACTAGGAATATAAAGACCCATCGAGTTCTTATCCCACTTGGCGCTGCCTCCATGGGAAATACGCTGTCCATTCACAAGGCCGAAGTCATCGGCCCCGCCCAATTCGGATACCACAGATGGCATCCGGACAACTGCGAGTCCGAGTTTCTCCGCGTCGGGCAAGGATCTAAGCTGGATTACAAGGTGGTGGGCACCTTTGACGTACTCTTCGGCGACATCGAGGTGTTTGCTGGACAACCAGCGGTTGCCGCGTTCCACACAATCGCGGGCGAAGTTGAGCGCGTCGTCTTGGGTATAAAGCACGAAGTCGCTGCGCGACAGCCCGCGGGACGCGGGTAGTGGGCGTTCGCGGTAACCACTTGAGCATCGAGGCATAACGGGTCGGGGAGGCTCCTCCTGAGGTTGGCTTTGTCGTCAACCTCACTCAGGAGAAGCTCCCCATGAGCGACACTACCACTGCTGCCCCCGTCGGTGCCCTTCGCCAGCGCATGATCGAAGACATGTCGGCGCGATTGCTTAACGTCGCGACACAGCGCGGCTATATCCGCGGCTGCAAGCGGTTCGCGGCCTTCTTGAAGCGCTCGCCTGACACCGCCACGCCCCAGGATGTGCGCCTTTTCCAGCTGCACCTCGTCGATGAAGGCACGTCGATCTACACGCGCAATCAGACCATGGTCGGTCTCGGCTTCCTGTTTCGCGTCACGCTGCGCCGGCCCGATCGCCGATGCAATCTACTACCTGCGCGAGCCGAGGAAGGTGCCGCTGATCATGAGCCCGGTCGAAGTGCGCTGCCTGCTCGCCGCCGCCACGACGCTCAAAGCCCGGCTGGCCTTGAGCATCGCCTATGGCTGCGGTCTTCGTGCTGGCGAGGTGGTGCGGCTGCGCGTCTGCGACATCGACAGCAACCAGATGATCATCCGCATCGTGCAGGCGAAGGGCCGCAAGGACCGGCACGTCATGTTGTCGCCCGACATGCTGGAGCTGCTCAGGGCGTATTGGCCGACGCGCTCGACACGATTCGATGACGGCGTCGCTCCCGATCAGCGCTGGATATTCCCCGGGCATTATCGCGACCGGCCGTTGTCACCGCGCCAACTCAATCGACTGTTCCACGAAGCCGCGGATGCCGCTTGCCTCAAGAAGGGCGTGACGTTGCACACGTTGCGCCACAGCTGGATCGTGCCCCAGGCCGTGGTGTAATGGGCCGGTCATGGCCCGAGCTCGATGT
>CAYMJW010000334.1:0-1541 GCA_964390455.1 uncultured Methyloceanibacter sp.
GCGGGCGTGAGGAACGTATCGACATCGCTTCTCAGGATCACATCATAGTCGTCTAGCACCGAAGCTGAGCGGTCTCCCACACAGACGACAGAGTTGACATAGCCGTAATCGAGCCAGCCGGCGTCGTCGGTCGCAGGTCTTTGGATGATCTTGACTACGCCGCTGGGAAGTTTCTCAAGCGCCAACTTTGGGCCCATAAAGACGAGATCGGTATCGTCACTCTGAATGTGGCGCCAAGACTCATAGAGCCAACGCGAATTGGCGAGCAGGTAATCCTTGTCTTCGACAAAAAGGGCGACGGCTCGGCGCATATCAGGCGGGAAGGTTGAGAGAGAACCAGAAGCTTGCCCGAAGGCGACCCTGCGTCAATGCAGGAATGTTATAGCTCTTGCGCGACGGCGCGCTCACAGAGACGCCCGGCTAGGCCGTTGCGAGTTCTTCGCGAATAGCGGCGAAAATCCTCTTCGCAGGCTCCGCTCCGAGATGCGCCGCGAAGTGTTCCTCCAGTTGCTGCGTGCCGAGCCCGAGCTCGTTATGGCCGATCACGTAGTTCCTGATCCGGTCTTCCCAGATATTGCGATACGGCACGCCGAAGGGACGATTGAAGCGGTGCATCCATCGGAGGAAGGGAAGGCACAGCGTCCGCCCTCCCCGCTGGCGGAATTTCTCATGGATATACCCCTCTTCGCCGCCGAAGCCGCGGAACTTCGAATTGAAGCCCGGCCATGCGACGCGCCGGCATGCGAACAGGCCCATTCCCTGCATGGGAATGTCGAAAGGCGGTGCGTCGGGATCCTTGCCGCGGTCGTCGCATGCCCAAGTTCCATACATGCCGCCGCGCCATTCGGGTGCGAAATGGGTCGAGATATTGGCGAGGTCGTCATAGAGGAGCGGCCCTTGCACGAGGTCCGGCGCGTCCGGATTGGCGGCGAAGTAATTGAGCAGGCGATTGAGCGCGCCGGGAACCACAAAGACATGGCTGTCCATGCACAGAACGAACTCGCCGGCTGCCTCCTCGAACACAAAGTCCTTGGCGATCGTGCCACGGCGTGAGTCTTTGGGCACATACCGGTAGTTCGGCGTGGCGCCTTCGAGTTTCTTGAGGGCCTCGGCGCAGGGGCCATCGGGATGGTTGTCGATGACCACGAGCTCCGAATTGTCCAAGATTTCGGGGTGATAGAGCCTGAGCGCCTGGACGGAGAAGTACACGCCATCATAGTCGTCATAGGTCGCCATGCCGATGGTGAGCTTCGGCTTCCGGTCGCGCTTTGGTGTCGGCGCCTGGATTGGATACGTCTTGACCGGGACTGAAGCCGTTTCGGCCGGGCGCGGCTTGGCGAGGGCGCCGGCAAGCAAGGCAAGCTCGTTCGCGTTCAATCGCTTCTCGACGGTGAGACGAAGCAGCGCATCGAACCGGTCCTCGAGCTGGGCGAAGTCGCCATATTCGATGCTGATTGCCGGGACGTTGCGCGCGAGCCGCGTGAGCTCGGCAAAGCCGCCATCGGCGAAATTGCGGGCATTGAGGTTGCAGGCCACAAGCC
>CAYMJW010000335.1:0-1538 GCA_964390455.1 uncultured Methyloceanibacter sp.
GATCTGCCGGATCTCGGCGGCGCGGCGCGGCTCGCGGGGCTCGGCATCCAGTCTCATACGCTGATGTCCTTCGAAGGCGAGTGAGCGTGAAGATCAACGGCAAGCCCTACCGCACCATCTGGCTGAACCCCGACGGCATCTCGGTCGAGATCATCGACCAGACCAGGCTGCCGCATGCGTTCGAGACCGTGACGCTCCGCAGCCTCGACGATGCGGCGCGCGCCATCGCCACAATGCAGGTGCGCGGCGCTCCGCTGATCGGGGCGACCGCCGCTTACGGGGTCGCGCTTGCGCTCCGGGACGATGCTTCCGACGAGGGGCTCGATCGCGCTTGCGCGGCGCTTGCCGCGACTCGCCCGACCGCCATCAATCTCCGCTGGGCGCTCGACGAAATGCGAAAGGTCGTGCGCAACCAGCCGCGCGACAGGCGCGTCGCCGTGGCCTTCGCCCGCGCCGCCGAGATTTGCGACGAGGACGTCGAGACGAACCGAAAGATCGGCGAGCATGGGCTCGGGATCATCCAGGCCCATGCCGAGAAAAACGGCGGAGCGACCGTCAATATCCTCACCCATTGCAATGCCGGCTGGCTCGCGTGCGTCGATTGGGGCACGGCGCTCGCGCCCATCTATCGCGCCCATGACGAGGGCATCGGCGTGCATGTCTGGGTGGACGAGACGCGCCCGCGCAACCAGGGCGCCTCGCTCACCGCGTTTGAGCTCGGCGCGCATGGCGTGCCGCATACGCTGATCGCCGACAATGCCGGCGGCCACCTGATGCAGACGCGGCAGGTCGATCTCTGCATCGTCGGCACCGACCGCACCACGGCGACCGGCGACGTCGCCAACAAGATCGGCACCTATCTGAAGGCGCTCGCCGCCCGCGACAATCAGGTCCCGTTCTTCGTGGCGCTCCCCTTTTCCACCATCGATTGGAGCTTGACCGACGGCAGCGCGATCCCGATCGAGGAGCGCAATGCCGAGGAGGTGACGCGCATGACGGGGCGCTTGGCCGACGGCAGCGTGGCTACCGTCGAGATCGCGCCGCCGGGGACTGAGGCCGCGAATTACGGCTTCGATGTCACGCCGGCGCGGCTCGTGACCGGCTTTATCACCGAGCGGGGTGTCGCGCCCGCAACGCGCGACGCACTTGTCGCGCTCTATCCCGAGCACCGGAAAGGGCAGGGGGCCTGAGAGGCCCATGCGGCCCGCCTTCACCCATTGCGCGCTGCATGTGAGCGATCTCGACCGGTCGATCGAATTTTATCGCAGCTATTGCGGGCTCGAGCTGGTCAACGAGCACGGTAAGGGCGCGGGCCGCACGGTCTGGCTCGCAACGCCGGGCGCCGAGGAAAATTTCGTTCTGGTCCTGCTTGGCGGCGGGCCGGCGCATGCCCAAGATGAAAGTGACATGACCCATTACGGGTTCGGCGTGGCGACGCGCGAGGACGTGGATCGGATCGCGGCGCGTGCCCGCGAAGAGGGCTGCCTCCATTGGGAGCCGCGCGAGTATGCGCCGCCGACCGGTTATCTCTGCGCGGT
>CAYMJW010000336.1:0-1535 GCA_964390455.1 uncultured Methyloceanibacter sp.
TTCCGCCGGCTTGAAGTTCTGGGCGTAGAGCTTGGCGAAATCGATCGGATCGAGCAGCAGAGGGGGGAAGCCCCCATCGCGGATCGCGTCGGAGAGAACGCGGCGCACGAACGGAAACAGGATCGTCGGACAATCGACGAACAAGACCGGCTGCAGCAGGTTCTCAGGGACTCCGCGCAGGCGGAACAACCCGCCATACGCGAGCTCCACGTTGTAGATGACGCCGAGATCGCTGCTGGCATGGACCTCGAGCTGGAGCGCGACCTCGTAAGTGTCCTCCCCTCTCGGCCCCGCATTCACATTGACGTTGACCCTGAGCTGCGGGTTCTCGCCCGGGCCTTGCAGCGATTTCGGCGCGCTCGGGCTTTCGAAGGACAGGTCCTTGACGTAGAGGGCGAGCATGTTGAGCTGCGGCGATGGCTTCGCCTGGCCGCTTTCTCCTGCCGCCGGCGCGCCTTGCGCCGATGCGTGCGACGGCCCATCGCCATTCGTCCTCTTGGGCTGGTCGCCCGCTCCCTTGCTTTTCGCCATCGGTTTCCGTCCTCCCGGTCCTGGCTAGCATGGGATTGAAGCGGGCCGCAATTCCATGGCGCACACGTCCCGAGGACCGATGACGCTTTACCGTCGTCGTTGCAACCCGATTAAGCGCAAAGGGGGTTTAGGGTTGGCTTGACGCCTCCGAATGCCGTAAGCTTCGGCAAGCGGGCAAGGGCGTATCCTCCTCGCTCGCGCCGATTCGCGCTGGCAAATCTCAAGGCACCCCCCATATACCGCCTTGAGGGTTTCACCGTCGAGCGCGGGCACACACCAAGATGCGGCTGTTGGCAAGTCATGAGTGAAGCTTTCGATATCTATACGCTGTTGTTCCTGGTGCTCGCGGTCGTGATCTTCATCAGGCTGCGCAATGTCCTGGGGCGGCGCACGGGCAATGAGCGGCCGCGTTACGATCCCTACACCAGACCCGACGCCAAGCGGGCCGGCGCGCCGGAAGCCAATGAGACGGTGGTCGCGCTGCCGCGCGGGCGCTCGGCGCGCGCCCCCGTCGAAGCCCCAGGCCCCTCGACGGAAGATATCGAGGCGCGGCTTGGGCGCCACGCCCCCAAGGACAGCCCGCTCGCCCAGTCGCTCACCGGACTGATCCGCGCCGATTCCACCTTCGACCCGAGCCATTTCCTGGATGGCGCCAAGGGCGCCTACGAGATGATCGTGATGGCCTTCGCCGAAGGAAACGAAGCGGAGTTGAAGCAATTGCTCGGCACCGAGGTCTATGACGGCTTTAGCCGCGCGATTCGCGAACGCCAGAGCCGCGGCGAGAAGATGGAATCGAGCCTCGTCGGCATCGACAAGGCCGATATCATCGAGGCCGAGGTCAAGAACCGCACCGCCTATGTCACGGTGAAGTTCGTGAGCGAGCTCGTCTCGGTCACGCGCGATTCCGACGGCGAGGTGATCGAAGGCGACCCCAAGAAAGTGCGCGAAGTCACCGACATCTGGACCTTCGCGCGCGAGGTCGCCTCGCGCAATCCGAACTGGAA
>CAYMJW010000337.1:0-1524 GCA_964390455.1 uncultured Methyloceanibacter sp.
CGGTGCCGGTGATGATGTCGAGCAGGCCCTGCCATTGCGCGAGGATCGCCTCGGAGAACGGCATTGCCGATTCGATGCTGCCCGTGGCGGCCTCAAGCTGCCAGTCACCGCCGTGCGCGGCGCTGCCGGTCGCATCGGTGGAGGCGGCCACGTCGGCGCCGGTGTACTGCGAGAGCGTGCGGATGAAGTCTTGGCCCGCTTCGCCGGCAGCGACATTGCAACCGTAGAGAAGGAGGTCGCCGTCGCCGGAAAGCGACGAGCCGATGCGCGACAACGCGCCCTCGTAGTCGGGCAGGTTCTGCGCGCCGAGCACCGTCGAGCCGAGGTACAGCGTGCCACTGGAGCCGTGCGAAATGATCTGGATCGAATCCAGATCGGTCGCACCCGCCAGCGCGGTCTCGATCTGCGCGACACCGTCCCGCGACGCATCGAGCAGGAATACTGCGGCCTCGGCGGGGAGGGTAGCGAGCAGTTGCTCGATGTCCGGAACGCGTGCGTCGATGAATACGACGCAATGAACGCTAAGCGAGCCCTGCCTGATCAGCGCCGGAGCGCCGGCGTTGATGCTGTGGTTGGCATCCTGTGACATTGTTCCCCCCGGGGATCAGTAACGCTGGTCTGGGTTCTAGTCTTGCGCTTGCTCCTTGTTGTTCTGCGCCGCTGCCGCCTGGACTCGGATCACCGCCGCGTCAATCCACGCGTTCGCTTCGCACACATGCGCCGAACGACGTCGATTCTGAAGTCTTCGATTCATTCTAGTCGCCAACTTTCCGGTATTTGCAATCAACCTCTCGCGTGACGCAACGTAGCCGCTTCCAATGGTCCAAAAGGACTATCGGCCTTCTTATACGCGCCGGCCTAGGGCGTGTCTCGTTCGAATTACACGCGCGAGGTGTGCGGAAATCCCCTCGTTGTTTCAGCACTTGTCATGGCGCGCGGCGAGCTTGGCGTGGACAGGCCGCCTGGCCAAATGCGTGTCGGAGGCGCCGCGGAAGGAACTTCATCGCAGGGTTCAAACGATGACGAAATCGGTTTCGGTCAGCCCCGGGATACCCGCAAGTGTGGCGAAGTGCTGGCTGGCGGCGCCATCCAAGCCGTCGGGGTCGTAGTAGAGGAAGCCGTTGCTGGTGTTGTAGACGATTCGGTCCGCCGCATCCTGACCCGCGGTGAGCCCGGCGCCGGCGACGAAGGCGCCCGCCGCAAGCACCCCGGTACTCGTGAGGCTCGTGAAGACCGCGTTCTCCAGCTGGATCGTGTCGTCGGTGACGTTGAAGTCGGCGAGCGTGTCGATGTTGCCCGCCCCGAGAGCGTCGTAGAACAGGTACTGGTCCGCGCCCGCACCCCCGGTGAGGGTGTCGTTGCCTGCGTTCCCGCGCAGGAGGTCGTTGCCGCCCTCGCCGTACAGCGCATCGTTGCCGCCCCCGCCCTGCAGCGTGTCGTTGCCCAGGTTCCCGAAGAGCGCGTTCACCCCCTCATCGCCCACCAGCGTGTCGTTGAACGCGGTGCCGAAGGCGTTCTCGATCG
>CAYMJW010000338.1:0-1507 GCA_964390455.1 uncultured Methyloceanibacter sp.
CCGTCGCGGTGCCGCAGACGCACATCGATCACCTGGCGGTTCGCGGCCAGGCGCCGATCGATCGCGCGCAGCAGCTCGTCGCAACCCTCGCCGGTGGCCGCCGACAATGCGACCATCCGCCCGTCGCGTTCGGCCTGGCTCCACAGCGACTCCCTTGCTGCCGCGTCAAGCAGGTCGATCTTGTTGAGCACCTCGATCATACCGGTTTCGATAGCATCCCCGATCCCAAGTTCGCGCAGGACTTGCTGCACGTCGGCGCGTTGTTCGGCCGTCTCGGGATGGGCGATGTCGCGGACATGCAGCAACAGGTCGGCCTCCTGCACCTCCTCGAGAGTAGCTCGGAACGCCGCGACGAGGTCGGTCGGCAGATCCGAGATGAAACCTACCGTGTCCGACAGAATGATGTCCCTGCCCGATGGGAGTCGCACGGTGCGCATCGTCGGGTCGAGCGTGGCGAACAGGATGTCCTTGGCCATCACGCTGGCGCGAGTCAGCCGGTTGAACAGCGTCGACTTGCCGGCGTTGGTGTAGCCGACGAGTGCCACGACCGGATAAGGCACGCGCTTCCGTGCCTTGCGATGCAGGCCGCGCGTACGCGTCACGTCTTCCAGATCTTGCTTGATGCGGACGATGCGCTCGCCGATCAGGCGCCGGTCGATCTCCAGCTGGGATTCGCCGGGGCCGCCGATGAAGCCGAAGCCGCCGCGCTGCCGTTCGAGGTGGGTCCAGGACCGGACCAGGCGGCTGCGCTGATAGGTCAAGGCCGCCAGCTCGACTTGCAGCTGGCCTTCGCGCGTCCGCGCCCTCTCGCCGAAGATCTCCAGGATCAACCCGGTGCGGTCGATGACCTTGCACTTCCAGGCGCGCTCGAGGTTGCGCTGCTGCACTGGGGACAATGCGGCGTCGACAAACGCAAGCTCGACTTCCTCATCATCAACCAGTTCGCCGATCCGGGCGACGACGCCGCTGCCGATCAACGTGGCCGGCGTGTAACGTCCGATGCGCACGACCTCGGCATGAACGACATCAAGATTGATCGCCTGAGCGAGGCCGACCGCTTCCTCCAGTCGAGCCTCGGCCGTGCGCCCCTTGCCGTCGGCACCGCGCAACAACGGCGTCAGGACGATGACCCGACTCCGCGAAGTCTGACCGTTGCTGTGGGCGTGCCTCGAACCGTTGCTTGCCGTCACTCAGGCCTCAGGCGTCCTCGCCCTCTTTGGCGCCTTCGAACAACTGCACCGGGCCGGCCGGCATGACCGTCGAAATCGCGTGTTTGTAGACGAGCTGCGAGTGTGCGTCGCGGCGTAGAAGAACCGAGAAATTGTCGAACCAAGTGATGATGCCCTGCAGTTTCACGCCGTTCACCAGGAAAATGGTGACCGGCATTTTGTTCTTGCGGATGTGATTGAGGAATACGTCTTGTACGTTTTGGGACTTTTCTCCAGCCATAGGCTTCCCCTCTTTTCGGCTGTTATCGGGGCCCCACTCTTGTTGGGGTTCGCAATGC